>NZ_AP022600.1:5716889-6022519 GCF_010725885.1 Mycolicibacterium tokaiense
GCCGTCGATCTTGTCGGCCGTCGAGCAGGTCGGCGGTGAGTAGTACATCCACGGCATGGTGATGACGCCGTCGATTCCTCCCGCTTCGGCCCGGGCGAAGTGCTCGGGCAGAAAAGCATCCGTCAGGGGTGTGATGACGGTGAAGTCGTCCATCGACAGTCCGCGCTCGGCGCGCAGTTCCGCCAACCGTGCCACCCGCGCCAGCGCCTCGTCGGTGGAGATGAGATCGCCGATCCAGCCGTCGTGGCGCGCCGCGCGACGCAAAGCGACATCGGAGAGTCCCCCGACGTAGATCGGGATCGGCGGCGGGGTGGGCTCCATCTCCAGCCGGGGTGCGCTGAAGAACTCGCCGCCGAAGTCGGTCCACCCCGGCTGCCACAGTTGTTGCATCAGGGTCAGCATCTCGTCGGTGCGGGCACCGCGTCGCTCGAACGGCCGGCCCAGCAGTTCGAACTCGTCGCGGCACCAGCCCACCCCCACCCCCAGGTCCAGTCGGCCGGCTGCCAGAACCGCCGCCGTCCCAATGGCTTTGGCTGCCGAGTAGGGCTCGCGCATGGCGGGGATGTAGACGGTGGTGATGAACCGCACCCGGGTGGTCACCGGGGCCAGCGCGCCGATCATCACCCAGGGATCGGGCCAAGGGGTGAACGGCTTCCAGCGTCGCCTGCCGTCGTCGGTGTAGGGATACGGTGTCGCCAGCGTCTCCAGATTCACCACATGGTCCGGGATGCCGATGCCGTCGAAGCCCAATTCGTCTGCAGCGCGGGCCACCTCGACGGCCTCTCGGATGTCCAGGAAGGCGATGCTGACATAGAAGCGCATGCCGGGGTCAGCCGGCTTCGCGCGCCCAGGCGGGGGTGATGAACACGCCCTCGGCTTCGACGGTCACCCCGTCGGCATCGGCGATGAATCCCCGGGCGAAAGTCTTCACACCCTCCACCCGGTCGACGAACGCTTCGGCCCGCAGCCGGCCCAGCGGCGTGGCTCGGACGTACCGGCAGGTGATGGTGCCGGTGAAGTTCGGTTTGCGCAGCCCGGAGCTGGCCGCCTCGCCGAGGATGTGGTCGAGTACCAGCGCTGACATGCCGCCGTGCACATGCCCAGGCGGTCCTTCGTAGGCCGCCCCTAGTTCGAAGTCGGCGCTGCAGCGGTCCTGCTCGTCACGGGTGATCACCAACGGTGGCGCGATCGGATTGCGCAGGCCGATCACCGGGTTGCCCCAGGATCGGCTGCGTCCGTCGGCGTTCAACCGGACGCCGTACGCGCCGTCGATCTGTCGGGTGCGCAATCGGGCCGTCACCGCCTCGATGGCGGCCTGGGCCTCCCGGATGACGTCCTCGTCCATCTCGGTGCGGATGGTGACGTCCAACAGGTCGCGGACCGCGTCGGTGAACGGCTCGAAGTACGCGCGCTGCCGCTCGTGTTCGTTGTCACTGGTGACCTCGTGTGTAAACCGCACCCGATCTTCATATCACCGAGGGGTCTGCGAAACCGCGTCAGCCCCTTGAAGACTTCGCGAATCGCCAACGCCGCAGTATGAACGGTGTCAGCCGCACCGAACTCGCTGGTTCACAGCACTCCCGCGCTGGCCCCCAGGTGGAGATAGTGCTGCCACACCTTGCCGGGCCGGTGCCCACCCCGGTCATAGCTCTCGCTGACGGCGGCCACCTCCTCGGTTGTCAGGGGCTGCAATCGGCCGCCGGTCTGCAGCGCCGTGAGCAGCGTTCTGGCGTTCTCCTCGAGGTCAAGGCAGTCCATGAACAGCACGTCGAAACGCTCCGCGACCAGAACTGTTCCGTGTGAGCGCAGCAGGCAGGCGTCTGCGTCGCCCAGGGTCCTGGCCACCGCGTCGCCCTGATCCCGGGTGCGGATGTGAGTGGGATCGGGATGCACAGCGAGACCCTCCGGGTGTTTGTACGCAAAATGCCGCATGGGAACCAACGCCGTGTCGACCATCGAAAATGACGTCGAGAGGGTCGGATGCCCGTGGCACACCACCCCGACATCGGGCCGTGCCCGGTAGACACCGGTGTGGATCGCGGTTTCGGCCGGTGGCGGCAGTTCACCGGCCACGAGCACCCCGTCGAGATCCACTTCGAGCAGGTCATCGGCCCGCAAACCGGCCCTGCTGGTGTCCCGCGGCTGTATCAGGATCCGATCAGTGCCGGGAATTCGCGCACTGACGTGTCCGCTGTAGTCCAGGATGCCGCAGAACACCAGCAGCCGGGTACAGATCACCAGTTCCTCGCGCAGGTCGGGCGCAGCGGTCGAAGCGGTCATGGTCTTCCTTCCTCGGAATTGTGGGCTGCGTGCATGACAAAAGCCTCGGGCCGCAGCAGGCGCGCCACTTCGTCTGCCGGCAGCCCCCCGAGTTCGGTCGCGAGTTCCGCCACCGGACGTCCGGACGCCATGGCCACTTGTGCTATTTGCGCCGCCGCGGCGTAACCGATGACGGGAGTCAGGGCGGTGACCACGCCGATGGAGTTCATCACCGAGTCGCGGAGGTGCACCGGATTGGCGGTTATCCCCTCGATACATCGCGACACCAGCACGCGGCAGGCGGCGTCGAGGTGTCGGATCGACCGGAACAGCGTGTCGGCGATGATCGGCTCGAAGGCGTTGAGTTGCAGCTGACCGGCTTCAGCGGCCATGGTCACCGTCACATCGTTGCCGATCACCTGAAAAGCCACCTGATTGACCACCTCGGGGATCACCGGGTTCACCTTGCCCGGCATGATGCTCGAACCAGCCTGAACAGCAGGCAGATTGATCTCGTTGAGACCGGCCCGCGGGCCCGACGAGAGCAGGCGCAGGTCGCTGCAGATCTTCGACAGTTTCACCGCGGTACGTTTGAGCACTCCGGAGATCTGGACAAACGCCCCGACATCCTGGGTGGCCTCCACCAGGTCCACGGCCACCGACAGCTTCAACCCGGAGATCTCGGACAATCGGCGGCACACCAATTCCGGGTAGCCCGCCGGTGCGTTCAGACCGGTGCCGATGGCGGTTCCGCCCAGATTGACCTCGGTGATGAGGGTGGCGGCTTCGCGTAACCGCTGGGCGTCCTCCCCCACCATCACCGCGTAGGCCCCGAACTCCTGACCGAGGGTCATCGGCACAGCGTCCTGAAGCTGCGTTCGACCCATCTTGACCAGATGGGCAAATTCTGTCGCTTTGGTCCGAAACGCCGACGCAGCTGATTCGAGGGTGCGGATGAGGTCGGACAACTGCAGCTGCAGCGCCACCTTGATCGCCGTCGGATAGCAGTCATTGGTGCTCTGGCTGAGGTTGACGTGGGAGAGCGGGTGCAGATGCTCGTAGGTGCCCCGCGGCAGACCGAGAATCTCCAGGGCCCGGTTGGCGATCACCTCGTTGATGTTCATGTTGGTGGAGGTGCCCGCGCCGCCTTGGATCATGTCCACGACGAAGCTGGTGTCGAGCCGGCCCGCCCGTACGTCGTCGCATGCCTCGACGATGGCCGAGGCCCGGCGGCCGTCCAGGAGACCCAACTGCTGGTTCGCCTGCGCAGCAGCCTGCTTCACCATCGCAAGCGCAACGATGAAGGCGGGGTGGTCTTTCAGCAGCACACCGCTGATGGGGAAGTTCGCGACCGCGCGGGCGGTGTGGATGCCGTAGTACACCCGCGCGGGCAGCGTGATCGATCCGAGGGCATCGGTCTCTAGTCTGTGCGCCGAATCGCCGGCCGTGGCGGGGGCGGCCCCGCCACGGCCTTTCACCACCTCGGGGTGCACCGCCTCAGCCGCGCAGGTGCGGCAGTACTTCGCGCCCCAGCAGTTCGATCTGATCGAAGAAGCGGTCGAACTTGAACCGGAAGTCGAACACCAGGTGCTCAGTGCCCAGGTCTTCGAATTTCTTCACCTCGGCAACCGCCTCCTGGGGGTTGCCCACGATCAGCTGGCCCTCCAGGTCCTCGACTGTCTCGAAACGGCCTGACGGCGGCTTCACTGCGAACTTCGCTTTGTTGGCCCACGCCAAAAGCCCTGGGATGTTGACGTGTTTGAGCGCCTCATCTCGGGTCTCCTCGATGCTCGTCGGGGGGATCACCGCGATCGTGGGCATCGACTTGCCCTGTTCGTCGGCCAGCTTGCGCATCGTGTCTATCCGTTTGGCCATGGTGCCCAAAGCAATTCGGCCCGGCATCCAGCCGTCGCAGAACTCGACGGCCAGCCGCGCCGATCTGGGGGTACCTCCGCAGTACCAGAACGGGATCCGCCCCCCGATCGGCTTGGGTTCGATGGTCACGTTCTCGAAGCTGAAGTTGTCGTCGGAGTAGTCGACGTCGTTCTCGGTGAACACCTTTCGCAAGATCTCGGCGTTGGAGCGCACCAATTCCACCCGATCGCGGTCGCCCCATCCAATGGCCTCGAACTCGTGGTCGAAGGTTCCTGCGCCGAACCCGAGGATCAGTCGCGGGCCGACCAGTTGGGTGATCGTACCCGCCATCAGCGCGGTGATCAGCGGATGACGGAACGGAATCAACGACCCGGTGCCCAGCTCGATCCGATCCGTGACAGCACCGATCGCCGTGAGCGTGGTGAGCGCATCGTAGAAGGTGCGATTGGGCTTCTCCATCTCGCCGTGCGGTTCGAATACCAGATGGTCACGCACCCACACCGAGTCAAACCCGAGATCCTCCGCTAGCTTGGATCCTTCGAGCAGCTTTTCTTTGTCGGCGTGCTCACCGAAATGTGGCAGCAGAAGTCCGAACTTCATGTCAATGTCTCTTTTCTGTCGGGCTGTGGCGTCAGCGGTTGACCGTTGCGAGGCGGCCGTATCCCGGTTTGCCGATCACCTCGCCGCCGCTGAACACTTCCTCACCGCGGACGAATGTCCGGTCGATGTTTGCGCTGATCTCCCGCCCGTCGTACGGCGTCCAGCCGCACCTGGACAGCACTTGGTCGTTGGCGATCGTCCAAGTCGAATTCATGTCGGCCACAACCAAATCGGCGTCCGCACCCACCTGGATCGTGCCTTTGGTACCCCACAAGCCGAACGCTTCGGCCGGGCGCGTGGCCACCAGGGAAACCACTCGATCCAGCGTCAGGTGGCCCTTGTTCACGGCGTCGAGCAGCAGCGGATAGTAATACTGGATGCCGGGAGTGCCGGTGTGGCAGCTCCACATCTTGGTCCACCCGATTTCCTTCTCCTCTCGGGTGTGCGGCGCGTGGTCTGACGAGCAGATGTCGATGGTGCCGTCGACCATGCCTTCCCAGATCGCCTCCCGCCCTTCGTCAGGCACCCAGTAGGACAGTGCATAGGGCCCCAGTCGTTCGACGTCATCCCAGGTCGACAAGAAAGGTGCCCAGTGGTTCACCTCGCAGGTGACGTCGACACCCGCGGCCTTGGCCCGACGCACTGCGTCGATGGATCGCTTGGTTTGCATGTGAGCGATGTGGATCGGACAACCGGACGCCTCGGCCAGCCGGAGGCAGACGTCGATCGCGGTGTCCCAGATGACCCCCGAACGGGCCGCATAGGCGCTCGCGTACGCCTGCGGCGTGTTCTCGCCGCGCGCCAGATATTCGCCCTCGATGTAATCCATGAGTGCCTGGTCATGCGGGTGAATGATGAACCTGGCGCCGGTCTTGGCAATGAGGTCCATCATCTTGAGCAGATGCCCGTGATCGTGCATGCCCGTGCCCGCCGGGTGTGGATAGGTCCGCCCGGTGTCGACCACCATGTAGATCTTGTAGGCGTTGATGCCCATCTCGGCCATCGGTTGTATCTGGTCGTAGTTCGTGGGCGCCGGGTTGTGGTTGTAGTCGACGATCGACGTCCGCGAGTACCGTTCGAACACGTCGGTCAAGGTCTCGACGTCGTTGGTCGGCGGATTCAGGTTGGGCATACCGAAAATGGTGGTGACCCCGCCGACGGCAGCCTGCCTGCTCGTGGTTTCGATATCCTCCTTGTGCTCGAAACCCGGTTCGCGGGTGTGTACGTGAACATCGACCATGCCGGGCAGTACCACCTTGCCGCTGGCGTCGACTGTGCGATCGGCGTCGATGTGCAGCGAACCATCCACCAGCCCGACGATTTTCCCGTCCTGGACCAGCACGTCGGCCGTGAGACCTCCGGAGGGGGTCAGGACCGTACCACCGGTCACCCTCAGATTGACACTCATGACTGTTCTCCTGTCGTGACGGTGGCCGAACCCGATGGGTCGACTCTGCTTCGTATTTCGAGATCTATCCCGCCGACATAGCGGTCGAACCACTCGACGATGCGGGGCGTGGTCTGCTCCCAGTACCGGTCATAGGCGGCGTAGTGCGTCGTGTGTCGTTGCACGATGAGCTCTTTGGGGCCCATCGCCGCCTCATACAACGCTTCTGCGTGATCAGTCGGTGTCGTCGCGTCCTTGTCCACCCCGATGACCAGCAAGGGGGTGGTGAGGCCGGCCGCAGCCGCCAGCGGCTTGTATGCCCGGATCTCCTCCGCGCAGGACAGCGGCACGCTGGTGGGGATCCTGTCGTCCACATCAGCTTTGACTGTGGTGGTTCGTCGTTCGGCGGTGGGAACCATGATTTCTTCCCGGGGGTGCACTCGTCTGCCTGCCCCCTCCAGCACCCGCGTCCTGCGGTCGGCTTCCAGGTCCGCGAGGAAGGCGAGCCAGTCGGATTCCGACCGCATCCGGTGCAGCCAGTCGTCGCCGTCGGCAACCGGCACCTGCGAGACCGCGGCCTTGATCCGGGCGTCCGTGGCCGCGAGCAGAACCGCATTGCCGCCCCCGGTTCCACCGGTGCCGAAAACACCTATGGCATCGGAGATCACGTCGTCGCGAGTGGTCAGGTACGTGACGGCGTTGATCAGGTCATCCAGCTGCCATGCCGGCGAGAGGTAACCCCGATCACCTTCGGAATCACCGAACCCGCGATAGTCGAACACCAGCACGCCGAACCCGGCTGCGGTGAGTGCCTCGTGGTAGCGCACGTACAGCTTGGCGTCTTTGAGGCCGAGCCAACCCGGCCCTTGCACTATCGCCCGAAGCGGGCCGTCGGTGGCATCCGGTGTTCGCCACAGCGCAGCGATCCGCTCGCCCTCGCTGTAGAACGTGACGGGTGTAGTGCGCATCGCGCGAAACTCCTTAGCTCTCAAACCAGCGAACCGCTGCCTTCACATCTTAGATATAAAATCCACTTTGGGGGAAGTGCCTGGGGAAATCCGGGTTCGATCTCACCCTCCCGACTCCCCTGGTCCGGCCCGCTCCAGCGCGCGCTGTGTGCGCGCAACCCTTTGTGCCACAACCGCACTCAGTACGCTGACAGCCGCGAACGCGAAAAAGGTGTCTGGTAGCGACAGGACCAGTGTGCCGGCACCGAACAGTAACGGCGCCAAGAACTTTCCGGCGTTTCTCACCGTTCCGGTCAAACCGACGTATGCCATTCGCGAGCCCACCGGGGCCAGTTCGTTGACCAGAACGTTGTGCGCGACGCCGAAAACGCCGTCCTGGACTCCGTAGATCAGCAGACCAATGGCCACCACCCAGACCGACGCGGCGCTGCCGATGAGTATCAAACTGACGGCGATCAACAGCATGCATGCCAGGATCAACTCCGACGAGCGGAGTCGTGCCGCCATCCGTTCCGACAGCAGGGCGGTGATCACCGCCAAAACACTGGAGACACCGATGATCTGGCCGAGCAACGCAGGCGACATGCCTACCAGGTCGACCGCGAGCACCGGCGCGTAGGTCAACATCGAGAACTTGAAGACGAACCTGGCAGCCGCCAGAACTTGAACTCCTACGATTGCCGGCGCTTTCCACACCGACACCCCCGCAGCCGCTGGGCCCGTGGGGCTGGACGCGTGCGGGCGCCTGGGAGGCAGTACGAACCACGCGACCACGGCCAACGGCAGGGTGGTGATCTGCATTGCGAATGGTGCGTACCAGGACACCGCCAGCAAAAAGCCTCCCGCAACGGGAAAAAGCGCCTCCGAGGCCGCCATCACCACGATTCGCCGACTCTGACCACGATGGGCCATCGGTCCAGACGGAGCCACCGATCCGATGATGCCCACCGTGATCGACAGCAGGGCCCCGAACACGATGCCCTGGCAGAAGCGGACCGCCAACAACGTGCCCAGGTCGTGTGTCACCAGCAGTGTCACTCCCCCGAGGCCGTACACCCCGAGTCCTCCGATCACGACCGGTCGTTCACCGATGCGCTGGGAAAGCCACCCCGCCGCAAACGCCGAGAACACCCCGGGCAACAGATAAACGCCGGTGATGAGACTGATCTCGAAATTGTCCAGTCCGAAATGGTCCCGGATCGCAGGTATGGCCGGGACGATGCCCTGCATGCCCGAGGTGAGCAGGCCCGCCGTCAGACTGGCAACCCAGATGATCGGCCCCGGCCGCTGCGCACGCGTCGTCGGATGCGGCATCGATCCCCCATCTCATCACGGTAGCCGGCCAGAAAGTGATCTTCGAAAGTTCAGTAGGACAACAACATTCCACCCTCCAACGGCACTCCCAAGAACGTGTGGAACGCCAGATAGAACACCGCAGAACCCAGGATCGTTGTCACCACCGTCGTGCGCCAGCTCTCTTTCGTCACCAGCTTCATGAAGCTGAACAGGGTGAAGGGGACCGCCCACTCGACACCGAACAGGACGGTGATCGCCAACATGGCCACCACCAGCGTCAGACTCAGCCGCAGACGACGCTGCATGCCGGTGGATTCCTCTGCTGTGGCACGCTCCTCGACCACCGGTGACTGGGTGAATTCACGCTGTACGGGCTGCCTGGCCCCGCTGCGCCCTCCCGACCCCTCACTCGGGCGATCCACTGATGCGGTGTCGTGCGCGGTGTCGCCTCGAACGGCTACCCCGTGTTCGAGGTGCGCGACAACATGTTCCATACCGCCGCCGTCGGCGATCACCGCGCCTGCACGGACGCGCAGCGCAGGCACGGTCGCGATGAGCAGGTATCCACCGATCAGCAGGATCAGCAGGACGGAAGTGATCATGGGGAAAGTGGCGCCGTCGGTACTGAACTCGGTGGCCATCACCAGTGCGGCGACTGCCACCAGCCCGAAGGCTCCCATCACTGCCAACGCCCATGGGCGCGTCGCCGAATCGACCCCGCGGACCAGATCGGCGGACGCCCGGCTGGCGGTGCGGCGCGCCGAGTACACCTCGTATCCGATTATCGCGACGATGAGTAGGAGCAACACCACCGAGATCGGCCGCGTGACAAACCCCTGCAGACCACCGTAGGTGGAGATGGTCTGCAGATAGGACCGTTCCACCAGCGGTCCGAGGATGAAACCGAGGATGAGGGGGATCAACGGCATGCCCACCGACCGCATGACGTAGGCGACCAGCCCGAAACCGATCGACACCAGCACGTCGATGATGCTGAGGTTCAAGGCAAATGCTCCGACCACGGCCAGCATCAGAACCATCGGCGAGAGAATGGCGGGCTTGATCCGAGTGATGTGCAGAAGCTGCGGACCGAACAGCAATCCGAGACACGATGAGAGCAGACTGCCCGCCACCAGCACCGCTATGGCAATCCAGATGATGTCGGGGCTCTCCCTGATCAAGTTCGGCCCGGGTGTGAGGCCGTGGATCACCATGGCGCCCATGACGATCGCCCAGTCCGAGCTCCCCGGTATTCCGAATGCCAGACTGGGTAGCGCTGATCCGGAGTCTTTCGCGTCATTGGACGCCTCAGGTGCCAGAACGCCGCGCGGATCCCCCTGGCCGAACTTCGGGTTCTTCACGGTGCGAGCAGCTTGAAAGTAAGCCAGGAACGCCGCGACCGTCCCACCCACCGCCGGGATGATTCCGATACCGGTGCCGATAAGAGAGCTGCGGATCAGAAGGAACGGTTGTTTGAGGGTGTAGACCACACCTTCGAAGAGCTGCCGGTAGCCGAACTTGGTCGGTGTTCCCGTGCGAGCCACAGTTTGATTGGTACGCAACAACTCCAGCGCCTCGGTGATCGCGAACATGCCAACGAGGACCACGACAACTTCGAATCCGTTGAACAGCGCGGGCTGATCGAACGCGTACCGGACGTCCCCGCCCACCGGGGCGAATCCGACGAACGAGAACAGCACACCGAGGAGACCCGCCACGATGCCTTTGAGCATCGAGCCGCGCGACGCCATCGCAATGATCACCAGCCCGAGAAGCCCCAGCAGCGTGAACTCGGGAAAAGAGAACGACAGCACCAACGGTCGGACCGCGGGGATCAATGCGATCAGCACCACCGTGCCGATCAACGAACCCAGGAAAGACGCCGAGGCCGAGATACCGATGGCGAATCCGCCCCGTCCCTGCCGGGCCAAGGGGTATCCGTCGAGTGTGGTTGCTGCGCTGGGGGACGACCCGGGGATGTTCAGCAAGATCGCGCTCACCGAACCGGTGAAGGACTGCCCCGCGATTGCCGCTACGAACAGCCCCATGGCAACCGTGGTTTCCATGCCGTAGGTGAACGGGATCATCAGGGCAATCCCGACCGACCCACCGAGCCCGGGCAGGAGCCCGGTCAACATGCCGTTGGCGCACCCGATCAGAAAGGCCACAAGAAATGGCCACGTCATCATCGCGGCGAGCGCGTCAGGCAGCGCACCCATGAAACTCACGTCTGTCCTCGCTCTCCGTCGTCAGATCCTGTCGGCGTGCGAAACCGCCGGAGATCCGCCCACAGTTGCCGACATGGTGCGGGCGACTGTGGGCGAGATGCTCACTTCGTCAGCGATGGAACCAGTTCCTCCATCTGCACGATCTGCGCGTTCATCACCTCGGTGGCCGCCTCCCAGTCGCGCGGAATGATGGGACGGTCTGCCGTCTTTGCCCACTCTGCAAACTCTGGGCTGCTCATCGTGGCGTACACGGCGTCCCGCAGATAGGTGGCTTGCTGCTCCGGCAACCCCGGCGGTGCCACGATCAGTCGTAGTTCGGTCACCGCACCACCTAGGTCCTCGAACCCTTTCGAGTCCGCGCTCGGTACGTCGGCCAGCCATTCCAGTGACTCGGGCCGCTGGTCCTCGGTGCCCAGGAACAGCACCGGTCGGATGTCTCCCGATTCGACGAACCCAGTCACATCTGTGGACCCGTACACGATGAAGTCGGCGTCGCCCCTGATCAACCCAGTGACCACCTCTGCGGAGCCCTCGGCCCCGTAGGTGACATTGGCGTCCAGATCAAGTGCCTCGATGGTGGCCACTCCGGCCAGAGCCGAAGACGACCCCTCCTCGACGGTCAGCGAACGCAGGCCCTGTGCGCTCTGCAGGTCCTCGATGGTCTGATACGGCGAATCACTCGCGACGTAGACGACGTAGGCATTCTCGTCGACGCTTCCGAGCACGGTGAAGTCGCGGGTCTTCCATCTGGCGAGATCAGGATCCTGGATCTCTTGGGCGATGGCGGCCGGCATCGGCAAGATCCCGACGGTGTAGCCGTCTGGCTTGGCGTTGAACATCTGCGTGATCCCCTGCGGCAGAGGGGGCATGTTCCGAATGACGATGTTCACACCGTCAGGTGTCTGGGTCTGCTGCATGACCTGTGAGATGCCGCGGGCATAGACATCGAACCCACCGCCGGCGCTGTACGGGACGATCCACGTGATGTCCTTGTCGGGCGTCCATGCTCCCGCTGCGCCGTCACCCCCGGCCGAACTCTCTGAATTGGATCCGCCGCACGAGGTCACGCTGAGCGCGGTGACCAGTCCGACGGTCAGCGCACGCAAGCCTCGACGCTGCCGTTGTGACAAGGTGTTCTTCATACCGCCTGACGTCCTTTCTGAGGTCGAAACATTGCCTTCACCATTGATTTCCGTGTCCCGTCGCGCGCCCGCGCCGTGCTGTGGTCAGCGAAACGCCGGCAGTATCTCTGCAGCCCACAACTCCATCTGCCGCGTCAGCTCGTCCATGGTGGGATAGATGAACTTGAGCTCGAAGTGCGTCACGCCGGCATCGACGAACTCACCCACGCGTCGTTTGACGTCGTCCACGGAGCCGAAAATGTGCCTGTCCAGGGCGAACTGGATTTGGTCGACGTCGCGTTCATAAGTCTGAGAACTGGTCTGCACAGTGGGAATAGCTCGTGCCATGGCCGCATCGCGGTCGGTGTCGATGACCGTGAGCTTTTCCACCGCTATCGTGATCTTCGAGGGGTCACGATCGTTCTCCATCGCGGTATCCCGCACGATCACGGCACCGCGAGCCATCTCTGACGGCGACAGCCAGCCCGGCACCCAACCATCACCGATTCGCCCGGTGCGCCGAGCTGCCGCGTCTGTCCATCCGCCGACCCATACCTCAGGTCCCGGCCTCTGCAGGGGTTTCGGGTAGATCTCGGCGTCTTTGAACTCGACATGCCGTCCCGAAAAGGTGGCCAGCGGCTGAGTCCAGATGGCCCGCATCGCTTCGACGAATTCGTCTGTCATCCGGGCTCGTGCCGAGAACGGGACTCCGAACACGTCGAACTCGCTCGATTCTCTCGATGCCTTCGACCCAAGACCGACTCCCGCGATCAAGCGGCCACCTGACAGGTGATCAAGAGTTGCCAGTTGCTTGGCAGCGTAGATCGGGTTGCGCGTCGGCATCACCAAGCACGCCACACCAATTCGCACACGCGAGGTCTTGGCGGCCAGATATCCGATCGTGGTGAGCGCCTCGTAGAAATCGGCTGATTGATCGCTGTCGAGGGCCTCGTGTGCACCGGACGAGATGTGGTGACGGTGCATCTCGGTGCTCCACACCACGTGATCATGCAAAAAAATCGAATCGAAGCCCATCTCCTCGGCTTCGACCGCGGCCCGGTTGATGTTGGCTACAGAGGACAACGGCCCGGAATTGGGCACTCGCACTCCGAATGAAATCTGTGACATACGACTCCTTGTCGACACTTGACGAAGGAAGTGTATCCAAAATCTAAGATAAAAGGGGCGGACTGAGTAACACCGACGTAAAGAGATTCACCAGAAAAAAGGCCTCCCGAGATGCGAATCTCGGGAGGCCCGTTGTCGACTGGGTTGTCTCGCGTCGATCAGGCGGTCGCCATCTCCTCGCGAGCCACGATGTCCTGCAGCTTCTGCGAGACTTTGCGGAGGTGGATCACCAGCCAGGCGATCGCCGATTCCGAGTCTCGCGCACGCAACTGGGCAATGAGTTCCTCATGGCTGTGCTGTTCATCGACGCGTTGCAACAGGAGATACCTGCCCACTGACCCGCGCAGCATTCCCACCTGGGCTAGGGCGCGCGGACGCTCAGCACGCTGATAGAGCTTCTCGTAGAGCTGGAAGCGCAGTTCGAGCCGTTTGCCGAGTTCAGTGGTGTCCTCGAGCTCATGCGCGATGGTCTCGAGCTGATCGACCAGGGCGTCATCCAGCGCGGGAATGGCGAGCTTGAGCAGGTACGTCTCGAGCAGAATACGCAGCTCGTAGATCTCGTTGATCTCCTCGGGTCTCAACACCGAGACAGTTGCACCGCGGTGATGATTGATCTGCACCAAGCCCTCGTTTTCGAGCTGCCGAAGGCTGGCGCGAACCGGCATCCGGCTGACGCCGAGCGACTCCGCAATCGCATCGAGGTTGAGTCGCTGCCCCGGCGGAAATATGCCCTGCATGATCGCTTCCCGGATGAAGGCCTGGGTCATGCCTTCCACGGACTGGAATGTCCCCCGAACAGACTGTGCGATCTGACTGAGATTCTGTGAGTCCACATCGGACAACGCATTCTCGGCGCTTCGCGCCATCTTCACTCCTTGTTGCCGACCTGCATCTCGTATTCAAAGCCCCCCTGAGCCCGAATCTGCTCTCTGCATTTTAGATCAACTGACCTACGAACCGGTATCAGTCCTTCAATCCGTCTCCGGCAGGTCGTTGAGGAGCCTCCACACCCGCTCGGGCGTCAGGGGGAGTCGGGTCGGCCACCGCCCGATTGCCTGCGCCACCGCTGCGGCCACTGCACCTCCGATCGGGTTCAGCTGGCCTTCGCCGGCGCCTTTGGCGCCGTAGGGTCCAATTCCGTCCCGGCGTTCGGCGATCATCAGGTCGACGCGGCGTGCCAGGTCCTTGGCTCGAGGCACCCGGTAGTCCACCACATTTGCATTCGCCAGCTGGGGCCCGTCGTAGACGAGTTCTTCGTAGAGCGCCGCACCCAGACCCTGGGTCGCGGCGCCGAGATCCTGCCCTTCGACCGCCTGCGGGTTGATGGCAAAGCCGACATCGGCGCAGGTCACCAGCTGGTCCACGGTGACATAGCCTGTCTCTGGGTCGATTTCGACCGCAACGCCCACCATGCCGGTCTCCCAGAACGGTGGCATCTTCTTCGTGGCACCTTCACGACGTACGGCGCCCACACCCACCACCTCACCGGCCGAACCGCCGAACCACTGACGTACCACCGCGCCGAGGCCCAGAGAAGATCCACCCGGGCCGGTGACGCCCCCCGCGGTGTCGCGGACCTCGGCAGCGTCGCAGGACCACAGCTCGGCTGCCATCGCGCGTAGCTTCCCGCGGGCATCCGCGCAGGCTCGCTGTACCGACAATCCGGCCAGGGTGGTCGTGCGGCTTGCACCCGTTGTCCGCTCGTATGAGGAAGCAGACGTGTCGGATTGGACCACCGATACCGACTGCAGGTCGATTCCGAACTCCTCGGCGACGATCTGCGCGAGTAGCGACTTACTGCCCTGTCCCATTTCGGTGGACCCGGAGAGCACGATAACCGAACCGTCGGTCTCGACCCGCACCTGAGCGGTCGAGATCGGGTATGCCCCGGCGTCGGACGCTGCTGCGCCGAAACCGACACCGTAGTAGGGCACGTCCCGTCTGCCGTCTTCTAGCGAGCCGACAACCATGTCCAGGTCTGCCGGCAGATCGGCGTCGATGCCGCGGTTGCCGGGCAGGATCTCCTCTCCGAATCGGACCAGGTTCAGGCGGCGAATGTCCGCCCGGGACATCCCCAGTCGGTCTGCGGCCTGGTCCATGTTCGTCTCCCCGGCCAGATTGCCCTGAGGAGCACCGAAACCCCGGTAGGACGACGCTGGTGCGGTGTTGGTGTAGACCGAGCGCCCGCGGGCGCGCAGGTTCGGCACCCGGTAGGGACCGAAGCAACGGTTGACGGACTTGGTCAGCACCAGGGGACTGTTGTCGGCGTAGGCCCCCGAATCCATGGTGATGTCGAACTCACGGGCCAGGATACGACCATCGGCATCAAAACCGCTCTTGACGTGAACCACGGCATCGTCGACCCGCGTGGTGTAGATCGCCTCGTCCACCGCGAGCATCAATTTCACCGGTCGGCCCACCAACCACGATGCCACCGCGGCCAGGGGTTCCACTTTGGTATACGACTTGGAGCCGTAGCCGCCCCCGAGATACGGTGCGCTCACGCGCACCTTGGCCAGGGGCAGCCCGAATATGCGGGCCAGATCGTCACGGACCATGAATGGATGCTGGGCGGTGGTGATGACGGTCAATCCGTCCTCACCGTATGACGCCACTGCGTTGTAGGGCTCCATCGCATACGCGTAGAGCATGGGATAGCGGGTGGTGCCTTCGACGATGAGATGCGCCTCGGCGAACGCAGCGTCCACGTCACCCCACCCGATCTCGACTTCGTGGGCGACGTTGGTGAGTTCGTTCTCACCGCCGTCCCCTTCCGAATCGGTCAGCTCCTTGAAGGACGCGTCGGCGGTGGCAGCGTACGCGGTCTCGTGCACCAGAGGTGCACCGCCGGCCAGGGCGTCTTCCGCCGAGAGGACTGCCGGCAACTCCTCGTAACTCACATCAACAAGATCAACGGCATCAGCTGCTGCAGAACGGCTTTCGGCAAGAACGATCGCCAGGGGCTCGCCGAAGTAGCGGACCTTGCCGGTGGCCAGGATGAAGTGATCCGAGATGATGTGGCCGAATCGCGGAAAGAGTTTTTGCAGATCGTCGGCCGTCACCACGGCGGTTACGTCCGGCATCGCCAGCGCTCTGCTCACGTCGATGCCGAGAATCTCCGCGTGGGCCCGATCGGCACGGACCACCTTGGCGTGCAGCATGCCCGGCATCGTGACGTCGACGGTGTACTGCGCGGTTCCGAGCACCTTCTCGACCAGATCGCGCCGGCGCACCGAACGGCCGACGGTCCGGTAGGCATCAGCATGTACCGAACGAAGCTCATGGCGACTGTGCGAAGCGGAATCGTCGATCATCGCTGTCCACCTGTTCGGCGGCGAGCACAGGGCGACAGTTCGGCGGCGACCTCGCAGACGGCATCGATGATCGGGAGATATCCGGTACATCGACACAGGTTGCCTTCGAGATGTTCCACGATCTGTTCGCGGTCGAGCGGTTGCTCGGCCGACTCCAACAAGGCCGTCGACATCATCAGGAACCCCGGTGTACAGAAGCCGCACTGCAACGCGTGGTGATCGACAAAAGCCTCTTGTAGGCGGTTGGGTGCCCCGCCTTCGGCGAGCCCTTCGACCGTACGCACCGCCGCGCCGTCGGCGTCGGCGGCCAGGAAGGTGCACGCGCTGACCGGCCGGTCGTCAACCAGGACGGTGCAGACTCCGCACACCTGGAGTTCGCAGCTGACCTTGGTACCCGTCAGCCCCAGGTCCTCCCGCAGAAAGTCGGCCAGCAGGGTGCGCGCAGCGACGGTTCGCGTGACCACCACATCGTTGACCGTCAACGAAATGTCGACGACAGCGAGTTCCTCGATACTCATGCAGCCTCCACAGCGGCGAGCGCCCGTCGTACGAAAACGGCAGCGACGTGTCTCTTGTAGCGATCAGAACCGGCCAGATCCGGGGTGGGATCCAGTTCCGCCGCAACAGAATCAGGTTGGATCTCCGCCGGCTCACCGAAAGTCCAGAGCGTCTGGACCTCTCCCACTGCCCCGATCACAAGTCGGCAGAGCCCGGCCCGCGGGTCGTGCACCAATGCCACCCCCACTGTCGGACGCTCGGTCACCTGGTACTTGAGATAGACCGCGCGGGTCCCGGGATCCGGTACCGGAACACGTATGTCGACCAGCAGCTCGTCTGGTTCCTTGTCCGCCCAGTAGGGTCCGGCCACGAACTCCGACACCGGTAACCTGCGGACACCGGCTGGGCCCGCCAGGGACACCTCGGCACCGTAGGCAACCAACGCGGTGGCCACGTCGGACTTGGGTTCGGCGAAACACAGATTGCCGCCGATCGAGCCTTGGACACGGACGCGTGCATTACCCACTGCTGCTTCCACTTTCGCAAGCATGGGCAACACGCCTCGCACGGTGGCATCGTGCGACAGGTCGATGTGCCGTTCACCGGCGCCGATGACGACGACGTCATTGTCGCGCCGAACGCCATTGAGCTCGGGTAGTCGCTTGAGGTCGACCAAGGCGGCGGGCCTGTGCAACCCGGCCCGCATCGCCAGCAGTAGCTCGGTCCCGCCGCAGTAGGGGACCTTGTCCTCACTGATCGATTCCAGGGCTTCGTCGAGCGTGCGGGGACGGATCAGGTGAAACGGTGGCAGCATCAGCGACCCCCGAGCTCGCCCGCGGCCGCACCGAAGAATTCGTCGAGTACCTTCTGCGCCTTCTTGTTGATGGTTCCCGGGCCCATGCTGGCCACCTTGCCCGTCACTTCGTAGACCCCGTCGACGACGATGCACGACCCGTGTTCTTCGGGGCGCACCTGCATCGTGGCCAGAACGAGCAGTCTCGAGCCGACCTGTCGGTCCTCACCGCTTGCCCGGACGCGCAATGACCGCCCTGGGTTCACCTCACTGACCGTGACATCGAGGTCGGCGCGCAGTTTGAAGGGACCCAGGCGATCCATCAGCACGGCTGTGTACTTGCTCAACGGTTCCAGCTCCACCGCGTCCTCGACAACGGAGACCCAACCCACCAGGCGAGGCACGTCGATCATCGCGTCCCAGGTCTGCGCCGCATCGGCTTTCACGGGTAGGTCTCGGTGGAACTCGGTACGTGGCATCGTGTCCTCGCAGGGAGTCGTGGATTGAATTTTAGATCCAATCTAAGGGGCTCAGCACACATCTGCAACAGGGCAGCGGTGGAATGCGCTGAATCTGGCCCTCCAGTGAAGCGTCGGCGCGGTGCCGCAAACAAAAATCTACACTTTTGATTTAGTATCCAAAAAGAGCGCGTTCTCGACCGCGCCCCGGCCGGTCTCAACCCGATCACCGCAACGAGGAGGTACCCCACGTGACCGCTGTGGCGCGAGGACCTCTCCCCTGCCTGTCGGGTTCCACTCCTGCTTCCCTGCGTCGGGTGTTGCGGCGGGCGCGGGATGGGGTGGCGCTCAATGTGGATGAGGCTGCGTTGGCGTTGACGGCGCGTGGTGATGATCTGGTGGATTTGTGTGCGTCGGCGGCGCGGGTGCGCGACGCGGGCCTGGAGTCTGAGGGGCGCCGCGGTGCGGGTGGGCGGTTGCCGGTCAGTTATTCGCGCAAGGTGTTCATCCCGGTCACCCATTTGTGCCGTGATACCTGTCATTACTGCACGTTCGTGACGGTGCCGGGTCGGCTGCGTGCTGCGGGCCGGGGCATGTACATGGAGCCCGATGAGATCCTCGAGGTCGCGCGCCGGGGTGCGCAGGTGGGGTGTCAGGAGGCGTTGTTCACCCTGGGGGATCGGCCGGAGGCGCGCTGGCCAGGCGCGGCAGTGGCTTGATGAGCGTGGGTATGACTCGACGTTGGATTATGTGCGGGCGATGGCGATCCGGGTGCTCGAGGAGACCGGGCTGCTGCCGCATCTGAATCCGGGTGTGATGTCGTGGGCGGAGCTCTCGCGGCTCAAGCCGGTGGCGCCGTCGATGGGCATGATGCTCGAGACCACCTCGCGGCGGTTGTTCGAGGACAAGGGCCAGGCCCATTACGGGTCCCCGGACAAGGACCCCGAGGTGCGGCTGCGCACGCTGACCGATGCGGGGCGGCTGTCGATTCCGTTCACCACCGGGTTGTTGGTGGGCATCGGGGAGACCCTGGACGAGCGCGCCGAGACCGTGCACGCGATCCGCCGGGTGCACAAGGAGTTCGGCCACATCCAGGAAGTGATCGTGCAGAACTTCCGGGCCAAGGAGCACACCGCGATGGCCGCGACCCCCGACGCCGGGATCGAGGACTTCCTGGCCACGGTCGCGGTGACCAGGCTGGTGATGGGCCCGAAGATGCGCATCCAGGCCCCACCGAATCTGGTCTCCCGCCCCGAGTGCCTGGCGTTGATCGGCGCCGGGGTCGACGACTGGGGTGGGGTGTCGCCGCTGACCCCGGATCACGTCAACCCCGAGCGGCCCTGGCCGGCCCTCGATGACCTCGCCGCGGTGACCGCCGAAGCCGGCTATGACCTGGTGGCCCGGCTGACCGCCCAACCGCGCTATGTCCAGGCCGGCGCGGCGTGGATCGACCCGCGGGTCCGCGCGCACGTCGACGCACTGGCCGACCCGGACACCGGGTGGGCCCGGGCGGTGAACCCGGTGGGCCTGCCCTGGCAAGAACCCGATGAGGCCACCGAGTCGCTGGGCCGGGTCGATCTGCACACCGCCATCGACGCCCAGGGCCGGTTGACCGATACCCGCTCGGATCTGGACTCGGCGTTCGGGGACTGGGAGTCCATCCGCGACAAGGTCACCGAGCTCGCCGCCCGCGCCCCCGAGCGCATCGACACCGACGTGCTGGCCGCGCTGCGCTCGGCGGAAAAAGACCCCGCCGGGTGCTCTGATGACGAGTACCTCGCCTTGGCCAGCGCCGACGGGCCCGCGTTGGAGGCGGTGACTGCGCTGGCCGACGCGCTGCGCCGCGATGTGGTCGGCGACGACGTGACCTACGTGGTCAACCGCAACATCAACTTCACCAACATCTGCTACACCGGGTGCCGGTTCTGCGCCTTCGCCCAACGCAAGGGCGACGCCGATGCGTTCTCCCTGTCCACCGCCGAGGTCGCCGACCGGGCCTGGGAAGCCCACGTCGCCGGCGCCACCGAGGTCTGCATGCAGGGCGGCATCGATCCCGAGCTGCCCGTCACCGGCTACGCCGACCTGGTGCGCGCGGTCAAAGCCCGCGTCCCCGGCATGCACGTGCACGCGTTCTCCCCGATGGAGATCGCCAACGGCGTCACCCGCGCCGGCACCAGCATCCGGGAGTGGCTGACCGCGCTGCGCGAAGCGGGCCTGGACTCCATCCCCGGCACCGCCGCCGAAATCCTCGACGACGAGGTGCGCTGGGTGCTGACCAAAGGCAAACTGCCCACCAGCATGTGGATCGAGGTCATCACCACCGCCCACCAGGTCGGGCTGCGGTCGAGTTCAACGATGATGTACGGCCACGTCGACACCCCCAAACACTGGGTGGGCCACCTCAACATCCTGCGCGACATCCAAGACACCACCGGCGGCTTCACCGAATTCGTGCCGCTGCCCTTCGTACACCAGTCCAGCCCGCTGTATCTGGCCGGCGCCGCCCGCCCCGGACCCACCCACCGCGACAACCGCGCCGTGCACGCCCTGGCCCGCATCATGCTGCACGGCCGCATCCCCTCCATCCAGACCAGCTGGGTCAAACTCGGCGTCGAACGCACCCAGATCATGCTCAACGGCGGCGCCAACGACCTCGGCGGCACCCTCATGGAAGAAACCATCTCCCGCATGGCCGGCTCCGAAAACGGCTCAGCCAAAACCGTCGCCGAACTCGAAGCCATCGCCGCCGGCATCGGCCGCCCCGCACGACAACGCACCACCACCTACACCGAAGGAGATCGCTTGTGGCTGAACTGAAACTGGGGTACAAGGCGTCGGCGGAGCAGTTCGCGCCGCGTGAGTTGGTGGAGTTGGCGGTGGCCGCCGAGGCGCACGGAATGGACAGTGCCACGGTCAGTGATCACTTCCAGCCGTGGCGCCACGAGGGCGGGCACGCGCCTTGGTCGTTGGCCTGGATGACCGCGGTCGGGGAGCGCACCCAGCGGCTGCAGCTGGGTACCTCGGTGCTGACCCCGACGTTCCGCTACAACCCGGCGGTCATTGCGCAGGCGTTCGCCACCATGGGGTGTCTGTACCCGGGCCGGATCTTCCTCGGTGTGGGCACCGGTGAGGCGCTCAACGAGATCGCCACCGGTTACGAAGGGGAATGGCCGGAGTTCAAGGAACGCTATGCCCGGCTGCGGGAGTCGGTGCGCCTGATGCGCGAGCTGTGGCTCGGTGACCGGGTGGACTTCGACGGCGACTACTACAAAACCAAGGGGGCCTCGATCTACGACGTGCCCGAGGGCGGTATCCCGATCTACATCGCTGCGGGCGGCCCCCAGGTGGCCAAGTACGCCGGCCGCGCCGGTGACGGCTTCATCTGCACCTCGGGCAAAGGCGAGGAGCTCTACAAGGACAAGCTCATCCCCGCCATGCGCGAAGGCGCCGAGGCGGCGGGCAAGAACCCCGATGACGTGGACCGGATGATCGAGATCAAGATCTCCTATGACACCGATCCCGAGGCGGCGCTGGAGAACACCCGCTTCTGGGCGCCGCTGTCGCTGACCGCCGAGCAGAAGCACTCGATCGACGATCCGATCGAGATGGAGAAGGCCGCCGACGCGCTGCCCATCGAGCAGGTCGCCAAACGCTGGATCGTGGCCTCCGATCCCGACGAGGCCGTCGCCAAGGTCAAGGACTACGTCGACTGGGGTCTCAACCACCTGGTGTTCCACGCACCGGGTCACGACCAGCGCCGCTTCCTGGAACTGTTCCAACGGGACCTGGAACCCCGCCTACGTAAGCTGGGCTGAGCAGAGCCGAGTTCGCCTGCGGTATCGGATCATCCCGGTGACCTACTCGACCAGGTCGTGTCGGGGCCGGTCTGGATTGTTCGCGGCACCGGGAGTCACCCCAGGGGTCCGTAAAACGCTCGGGGTGGCTGTCAGCCGTGCGTGGCGGTGACGACATCCACCAGCGCCGGCGTCCGCGTCGTGAGCACGTGCTCAGTCGCAGCTGCCAGTGCCGGGTCCAGTTCCTGCCCCTCCGTCACGGTCCAGGTGGCCGTGATGCCCTGTGCCCGAGCCAGTCCCGCGAAGTCCACCGCCGGATCGTCTATCAGCGTTCCGACGCCGGGGCGGGCACCCGTACGGTTCCGCGCCGTCGCCATCTTCTGGGCGTGCATGAACGAGTTGCCCCACATCCGGTTGTTCTCCACGACCACGAGCAGCGGCACGCGGTGGTGGGCGGCTGTCCACAGGGCCCCGGGTGTCATCAACGCATCCCCATCGGACTGGATGTCGATCACCAATCGGTCGGTGGACCGGTGGGCCAGCGCGGCGCCGACAGACGCACCCAGTCCGTACCCGAGCCCGGCACCACCACTGGATCCCAAGTACGAGCGCACGTGGTCGATCGACCACAATCTGTGCACCCAATTGTGCAGACTTCCGTTGGCCAGCACCGGATCTGAACCCGCAGTGGCGCGTTGCAGGCGCTCGGCCAGAACGGCGGCAGTCAGCCCTGCGTCGTCGGAAGCAGCCCTCTGCCACTCGGCGCGGTGGCGTGCGGCGTGCGCGGTCAACTGCGCCGTCCGCCTCTGAGCACGCGCCCGATCAACGCAGTTGCGCACCTCGGGCAGGAGTACCTCCAGTGTTGCCGACACCTGGGCTGCCACCAGCACCTCGGCAGGTTGTACACGCTGCAGATCAGCGGCCCATGCTTTGGCGGCAAGGCCGGCGGTGGACACCTGGATCACCGGTGCATCACCACAACCGGGGATCACCTGGGTGTCGCGGACCTCCAGCGCCAGTACCAGGTCCGGGTCCTCGTCCAACGGCATGCCGGTGTGGTTGAGCGGATGCTGGGTCGGCATGCACAATTCCGTGCGGTTGTAATCACGCTGCACTTCCAGCACCGGTGCCCCCAGGGTCTCGGCCAGCGCGACCAGCCGCTCGAGCGTCTCCTGGTCACGGTCCACCGATTCCACGGCCAACACCGGTGAGCGGGCGCCCACAAGCCGCTGTGCGATCCGACGAACCACATCGCGACCGGGGTAGAGCGGCTGCGCCACTGGGTATCGGCCGGGCTCGATACCCGACCAGGCCGTCGGCACGGGGCTTTCCTGGATCTCCGAGTCCACCGCGATGTACACCGGGCCGCGCGGAGCGCTCATCGCCAACTGGCGGGCACGCACCAGCGATTCCATCGCCGCAGGCAACGACCCGGGCTGGTCGTCCCACTTGGTGTAGTCGCGCACTTGGGTCGCCTGCACGTTGGCGGTGTGGATCCAGTCGATCCACGGCCGTCGCAACGCAGCGTCGGCGGGGCCGGACCCGCCCAGAAGCAGTAGGGGCACCCTGTCGCACCACGCGTTGTAGATCGCCATGGTGGCGTGCTGCAGGCCCACGATGTCATGCAGCGCTGCCGCAGTCAGCTTGCCGGTCGCCTTGGCGTAGCCGTGCGCCACCGCCACCGAGATCTCCTCGTGCAGGCAATCGATGATCTCAGGGCCATCACCACGGTGGTGTACCAACGAGTCATGCAGACCCCGAAAGGTGGCGCCGGGAGCCAATGGGATGAGGTCCACTCCCAGGTCCACCAAGAGGTCGACGATGGCGTCGGAGCCGTAGAGCGTCATGACAGCACCAGGTTCACGGCCTTGATCTCGGTGTAGCTCAGCAGCTCGTCGGCAGACTCCTCGCGGCCTATACCCGACATCTTGACACCGCCGAACGGTACCCCGGGAAAATGTGTGGAGGTGTCGTTGACCCAGACATAGCCGGCTTCGAGGCGACGCGACATCCGGTGCGCCAGGGAAAGATCCCGAGTCCACACGCTTGCCGTCAATCCGTACTCCACTGCGTTGGCCGCACCCACCACCTCGTCCTCAGTGGAGAAACCGAATAGCGCCACCACCGGCCCGAACACCTCCTCGTTGGCAATCTCCATCTCGGCGGAAACTCCGTCGAAGACCGTTGGCGTGACGAAGAATCCGCCGCCTCCCGCCGGAGTGCCACCGCCGGTCAGCAGGTGGGCGCCCGCCGCGACCGCACGCTCGACGAATCCGTGTGCGCGATCCTGTTGCGCCGCGGACACCATGGGCCCGATCTGGACGCCCGGCGACCAGGGCATCCCCTGGCGGACAGCGTTCACGGCGGCGACGTACCGCTCGGTGAATTCCGCGAGCAACGATTCGTGCACGAACACCCGCGAAGTCGATCCACACGACTGCCCGGCGAAGGCGAAGTTCATCCCCTTGACGGCAGCTGTCAGCGCGGCATCGACATCGGCATCTGGGAACACGATCATCGCGTTCTTGCCGCCCAGTTCCAGCGACACATGTTTGACGCCCACATCGGCGGCGCTGCGTTGGATCGCGCGACCGACCTGATGACTCCCGGTAAAGGCGATGCGGCGGATCTCACGGTGGCGCACCAGCGCATCACCGACATCGGCTCCCCCGTGCACCACCGAGAGCACACCGTCCGGCAGAACCCCCTCGACCAGTTCGGCCATCCGCAGGGCTGACAAGGGCGTCAGCTCCGAAGGTTTGAGCACCACCGTGTTTCCCGCCACCAGCGGGGCAGCGACCTTGGAAGCTGCAAACATGAACGGGTGATTGAACGGGATGATCCTGGCGACCACCCCGAACGGTTCGGGGAACGTCAGGTGCAGATTCCCTGCGCTGGCAGGAATGGTCTGCCCGGTCAACGCGTATCCCAGATCGGCGAACATCCGCATCCGTTCCACTCCCGTGTCTGCGTCTTTGCGCATCATCCACAGGGGTAGGCCGGCGTCGAGAGTGTCGAGCCACGCCAGCTCCTCCCGATGCCGTTCCAAGACATCGGCAACCGCGCGAACCAGCTCGGCGCGGGAACGCGGCGTACGAGCAGCCCAGTCCCCGGAAGCGGCTTTTCCTTGTGCAACAGCACGTTCCACGTCGGCACCGTCAGCATGACGAATACTGCAGAGCGCTTCGCCGGTGGCAGGATTCAGAATCGGATGAGACTGACCGCCCCCCTCCCCCACATCCGGACCGAGGCCCCAGGTGTGCGCCGCGATCCATTCTGTCCAGTATCGCTGACCAGCTTCGGGGTCATCCGTGCCAAGCGCCATCATCGCTCCTTCGTTGTCGGTAGGTCTGGTTGTCAAAGCTGCTTCCCGGGGGCTCGGTCCCGTTCACCGCGTGCGATGGTCGGCAACACCGCTGTGGACACCAACCCAACCGTCCCGGCCACCGCGAAGGCCACGCTCAGCGGAGCCGCCACGGCCACCCCACCGATGACGGCCAGGGCCGCCACCTTGCCCAGATTGCGAACAGAGCCGGTGAGCCCGAAGAACGCCGACCGCCCGGCATCCGGGGCGGCCAGGCTGGCCGAGACATTGTTGGCAACTCCGATGAGACCGTCACCGAGGCCGGTGATCACCACCAGAACCGCCAGCACCATCGCCGACGGCACAGCGGGGAACACCATCAACGGCACTGCCGCACAGAGCAATCCGGAGAGGGTGGGCCACGCCGTACCCCATTGCCCGATCAGAATCGGGGTCGCCCACGCAGCAACGATGCTCGCCACGGCGGTGGCACTGAGCACTGCCCCGATCGCCCAAGGCGACATCGCGTAGTCGTCGGCCGCCAGTAGAGGCCAGTAGGTCAGCACCGCGAACTTGAGGAGAAACCGGATGAAGCCGGGCACCTGGACGGCGGCGCCGAACGGTGTGTGCAACGCCGAGAGTGCAGGCCGTAGACCACGTTGCGCACCGTCCTTGGACGGCACGTCGTCGTCCCCGGTCAGCAGAACCGCGCAGATCAACGCGGCCGGGATGGCGGCCAGTTGCAGCGCCCCGACCACGCGCCAGTTGGCCACTTCGAGGATGCCTCCGGCCGCCAAGGGCAGCACCACCTCGGCGACCGCCATCGCGATGACCCGGGTGCTCTGCGCCCGGGCCAGAGCCACTGTGCCCAGGCCTTTTCCGGTGATTCCGATGGTCACCGCCAGGACCACTCCGAAGGCCGCACCCTGGACGGTCCGGGCCGCGATCAGCACCCAGATGTTCGGCGCACCCATCACGGCGCCGCCTGCCACGCCGAAAACCAGCAGTGACGCCACCAGTACCCGACGCTCCCCCAACCTGTCCGCCAGAGCCGCCACCGGGGCGGCGATCACGGCGGAGGCCAAGAGATAGCCGAAAGTCAGCACAGATGCGCCCGCGTCGTCCAGCGCAAAGGCGTCGCGCATCTCCGGCAGCGCGGGTGCGACCCCCTGAACTCCGGTGAGTACCACCACCGAAGCCAGCGTGGATGCCGCGTCGGATCTACGCACTGTGCGGTCCCACCGCAATGTGCACGTTCAGTTACTGTGCCGCAGGCTCGTTGGCAATCTCGACCGCTCGCTCCAGCGTCTCGCGATCCACCACGTCCGAGGCGTTCATCGGTTCGGTGAGCACGCCCGAAGCGGTGGCCACGTCGATCATGAAGGCCATGCTGTCGTCACTGAGGCCACCGTCGTCGGTCCAGAAGGGGTACTGCTCGATCAAGCCGAACAACACGCGCAGTTCCTCCTCCGAGGGCGGCTCCTCGACGTACTCGTTGACCGCACTCTGGAACGTCGGGAAGTCGGCTTTCAGGGCCTTCATTGCCTTCAGAGTGGTGGCGCAGTACTTGGCGGCCAGTTCCCGATTCTGTTCCAGCCAGGCCGCGTCTGCAGCCTGGGCTTCTTTGATGAAGGTGTCGACGTTCTCGTACAGGGTGGCGATGCGCACCGGTTCGTTGACGTTGGGCGCGGCGGACTCGTACTGGTCTTCGTGAATGACGGTCGAGTCGACGTCGCCGGCGGCCCAGGCCGCGGTGCGCAGGCTCGAACTCTCGATGATCTGCTGTGTCGGGATGTCCCGGATGCCACGGTCTTCGCCCACCCCCATCAGCAGTGCGTTGAGGATGATCGCCCCGGCGCCCCCGGGACTGTCAATGGCAACCCGCGTGGAGGGATCGAACAGTTGGGCCACCGTGGTGACGCCGTTGGCTCCCGTGAGCACAAAATCGTCCATACTCACGTACGGGCAGAAGATCTTGAAGTCCTCGCCTTGCTCTCGTGCCGCCAGGATCGACGAGATCGAGGATCCCATCACCTGAGCCTGCCCGCCGAGCACGGTCTGCGCCGCGGTCGCGTGCGAGTCGAAGATGGTGACGTTGTTGTCGACACTGATGTCCAGACCCACGTCGCCGCCGAAGTTGTCGACACCGTAGACCAGCGGCACCAGAGACGGCTGCGTCTGAGCGGACAGCGCCACGCGCAGCGAGTCCGCGGTGGTTTCTTCAGCAGGCTGGTCCGAACCCGATCCACACGCAGACAGGGCAAGCACACCGGCCATGCCGGCCGCGAAGAATGTCGTGGCGCGTCGGCCATGACAGCAGGTGTTGGACATTTTTCTCCTTGATTGTGTTGGTTGTTGGCGTAACGAGAACCCCCCGGCGGGGAGTGCGGAGCTCACAGATGTAAGTGGCCGGTGGCGCGCCGCTCGATCACCCCCGCCAACGCCATGAGCACCAGGCCCAAGAGCATGACAAAGATGATGGCTGCGAGCAGTCGCGGAATGTTGAGGACCGACCCGGCGAACAGCACAACCTGCCCCAGGTTCGCTGCGGACAACAGCAACTCGGCCGTGACCGCACCCCGGATGGCTCGACCGACGCCGATCCGCAGGCCTACAACGACCAGTGGGAGGGCAGCAGGAATGACGATGCTGGAGTAGACCTTTGACCGACTGGCTCCGTAAGCGCGACCCATCTCGATCAGAGAAACGGGCGTCGATCGGACTCCCGAGATGGTGCTCACCATGATCTCGAAGACACACCACAGCGCGGTCAGCGCCACCCGTCCGCCCAGTTCGAGTCCGGTGTAGATGCCGATGATCGGGATGAATAGTGATACCGGTGTGGCATAGGCTGCGTGGACCAAGGGTTCGAAGACGTTACGAGCAAATCGGGAGCTCCCGATCCACACTCCCATCGGTACGGCGATCGACACGGCGATCGAGTATCCGAACACCATCGTCATGAGAGTGCCGAGTGCAGCTTTCAGGAAGTCACCGCTGACAATCCCCTCCCAGAACGCTTCTGCCACAACCGTGAATGCCGGTATCGCGAAGCTCCCGCGGGATTCCCCGTACCACTGCCACGTCGCGATGAGCGCGATGACCAGGGTGATCCGGGCGATCCAGCCCCACATTTTCCACGGTTCGAGCGAGGGCAGACCGCCCGCTGCGGCGGTAGCGGCGCCAGGTGGAAGCGCGGTGGTACTCATCGGGCCCCCGACACTGCTGACTCGACATCGTCGGCCCACGGGGTGAGGCGCTTCTGGGCCAACAACAGCAGCCCGGTGAGAGTCGCGCCGATGAGTACCACCGCCGCGGCCGTGGCGAAGAATTGGCCGAGCTCACGCGAGTATCCGAGGTTCATCAGTCGGCGCCCAGTGCCCAGCGTCACCCACAACTCCGCGACGATCATTCCCTGGACCGCCTGTCCGATTCCCAACCGAAGACCGGTGATGATGTACGGCAAGGTGCCCGGAAGTGTGATCGACAGCAGCCTGCGCGACGAGCTGATACCGAACGACGTTGCCATCTCGTTGAGCTCACGGTCGATCGCCCGGACACCCGCGGCCGGTGTGATGATGAGGTAGAACACCGCGAACAGGAACACGACGGCTACCCGGAAAGTGAAGTCGGTGCCGAAGATCAGGATGATGAAGGGAAGCAGCGCGACCAGCGAGGTGACGAAGAGGGCGTTGATGAAGGGACCGACAACGAAGTCGACGATCCTGAACTGGCCCATCAGCAGGCCGACGGGGACCCCGACCACAACCGCCAGCAGGAAACCGGACAGCATCTGCGCAAAGCTCGACAGCACCAACAGGTAGGTGCCGTCGGAGAACGACGCGACCGCGCCGGACATGATGTCCGGGATCGATGGCCAGAAGTAGGGGCCGACCTGCATCGCGAAAATCTGCGAGGCCACCAGCAAACCGCCCCACACCAGGGTGCGTTGAAACCAAGCGCGGTGATGCAGAGGTAGTTTCGCGGCGCGCTCGGCAGCCTCGACCACGGGGGTCGGACCACTGACGCGTTCACGCAACGTCATCGGCCATCCCTTTCTGCAAGGCATGCCAGAGTCGGGTTTTCAGCGCACCGAACTCCGCGGTGCCGCGAAGGTCGTATCCCCGGGGGCGGTCGAAGGGGACGTCGATGACGTCGACGACCCGTCCCGGACGATTCCCCATCACCACCACGCGGCCCGCGAGATACACGGCCTCCTCCATGTCGTGGGTGATCAGAATGGTGGTCTTGCGTTGTGCCTGCCACAGCTGCTCGAGGTCCTGCTGGAGCACCACTCGCGTCTGCGCGTCGAGTGCACCAAAGGGTTCATCGAGCAGGAGCATGCTCGGGCTCACCGCGTACGCCCTGGCGATGCCGACCCGCTGCTGCATACCACCGGAAAGTTGTGCCGGGTAGTGGTCCTCGAATCCCGTAAGACCGACGAGCTCAAGCACTTTGGAGGCAGTTTCACTGCGTTCAGCGCGGCCGACCCCATTGCATTCGAGGCCGAACTCGACGTTGCGTCGCACAGTGCGCCAGGGCATCAGACGCGGATGCTGGAAAACGACCCCACGGTCGGGTCCCGGGCTCGTCACTGGCTGACCGCCGAGCAGGATCTCCCCTCCGCTGGGGGTGTCCAGTCCGTCGATGAGCCGTAACAGCGTCGACTTCCCCGATCCACTGGCACCAATGACCGCGACGAACTCGCCCTCGCTGACGTCAAGGCTGATGTCGGCGAGAGCGTGGGTGGAGACCTGCGATCGCCCACGGCGAACGGTGAATGTCTTGGACACGTGCCGAATTGACAGCAACGGCGCCGCCGTCGAGTTACCCGTCGGGTGAGCCATGCGGACGAACCTAATCGCTCGGCGTCAATTGCGCAGTAGATTCTGGATACAAGATTTAGAATTTAACAAATGGCTTACCTCGAGGTTGCCGCCCGCGACCGAGCACGCCGGGTCAGGGCGTCTCGTCCTCCAGCTTCTCCAATACACCGTCTCGCACCAGTTCCAGATGGTGGCAGATGTCTCGGACGGCAGTGTCGACATCATTGCGGGACACCGCCTCGAGCAAGCTCTCGTGGGAGTGTGGCGTCACCTCTACCATCCGCCAGCCGAGAAGGTATCTGCCCACTTTGAGCCGCAGTTGTTCTATGAGTTCCCACAGCGTCGGGTTGTTCGTGGCGTCGTAGAGTTCGGCGTAGAACTCCGAACGCGCGTCCACGAATTCGGGTCCCTCCTGCTCTGCGTCGACCACCTGCGCCAGTTCCCGCAACCGTGCCAGCCGCTGGGACGTCATGCCGACCATGGACACCCGGACAGCATGGGACTCCAGCACCGCCCGCAGTTCGTAGATCTCGCGAACCTGGGCGGCGGTGATGGATCTGACCACCGCACTGCGGCGGCCGCGCAACTGAACCAGGCCGTCGGCACCGAGCTGAATCAGCGCCGAGCGCACGGGAACTCGGGAGACACCGATCTTCTCGGCAAGCACCTCCTGCCGGAGCTTCAAGCCGGGTCGAAGTGTGCCGTCGAGGATCGCCTCCTTGAGGATGTCGTAGACCATCGAACCGATGGACTGGTGCCCCTGAGAACGCCGCGCAGCCAGCAGTCTCAGGTCGTCGTCGCTACCGCCGGGAGGCGGATCTTCCTCGCTCGATCCAGCCCCGCCCCTACCCACAGATTCTGCCCCCATGGGAAGGCGATCCTAGCCGCGGGGAGCCGGCCGGGTGGATTTATGATCAGGAGAGCTGTCGAGGCTCTCCCCGATCGCTCAGCAGGCTCACTCGGGCCTCTCGCGACCGCGGGGAACACCGCGAAACCGCGTCATCCCCCGAACACCTTGCGAACCACGGCCTTCGCCCGCCGCGTCACCCGCAGGTAGTTGTCCAGGAACTCGCTGCCGTCGTCGTTGTGCCACCCGGCGGCCACCGCCACGGCATTGAGCTGCCGTCCCGGCCCGGGCAACTGGTCGGTGGGCTTGCCGCGCACCAGCACCAGGGCGTTGCGCGCCTTGGTTGCAGTCAGCCAGGCCTGCCGGAGCAGGTCCACGTCTCCCTCGGCGATCAGTTCGGCCGCGCCGATGGCGTCCAGGGAGTCCAGCGTCGAGGTGTTGTGCAGGGCGGGGATGCGGTGGGCGAAGCGCAGTTGCAGCAGCTGAACCGTCCATTCGATGTCGGCCAGCCCGCCGCGGCCCAGTTTGGTGTGGGTGTTCGGATCCGCTCCGCGGGGTAGCCGCTCGGCGTCCACCCGGGCCTTGATGCGGCGGATCTCCTGCACCGCCTGCTCGGACACCCCACCCGCCGGGTAGCGGGTGGCGTCGGCCAGCAGCAGGAACTGCTCTCCGAGCTCGAGGTCGCCGGCCACGCGGTGAGCACGCAGCAGCGCCTGGATTTCCCATGGCTGAGCCCACTGCTGGTAGTAGGCGGCGTAGGAGGACAGGGTGCGCACCAGCGGGCCGTTGCGGCCCTCGGGGCGCAGGTTGATGTCGACCTCGAGCGGCGGGTCCGCGCTCGGAGTGCCCAGCAGTGCGCGTACCTGCTCGGCGATCGACACCGACCACTTCACCGCCCGGGTCTCCTCGACCCCGTCGGCGGGTTCACACACGAACATCACGTCGGCGTCGGAGCCGTAGCCCAGTTCGCCGCCGCCGAGGCGGCCCATGCCGATGACCGCGATCTTGGCCGGGGCCTTCCCGTCCGCAGGGGTGTTGGCGCGGGTCACCGCGTCCAGCGCCGACTGCAGCACCGCCACCCAGACCGAGGTCAGCGCCGTGCACACCGAGCGCACGTCGAGCATGCCCAACAGGTCCGCCGACGCGATGCGGGCCAGTTCGCGGCGGCGCAGGGTGCGGGCGGCGGCGATGGCCTTCACCGGGTCGGCGTACCGGCCGGCCGCAGCCACCAGTGAGCGGCCCAACCCGTCGGGTTCGACCTCGAGCAGTTTGGGCCCCGACGGGCCGTCGGCGTACTGCTGGATGACCTCCGGCGCACGCATCAACAGGTCCGGCACGTAGGCCGAGGTGCCCAGCACGTGCATCAGCCGCTTGGCCACGGCGCTCTCGTCGCGCAGGCTGGCCAGATACCAGCGCGCGTCGGCCAACGATTCGCTGATCCGGCGGTAGGCCAGCAGCCCCGCATCGGGATCGGGGGTGTCCGACAGCCAGTCCAGCAGGGTCGGCAGCAGCACCGCCTGCACCCGGGCCCGTCGGCCGCCCTGGCTGGTCAGCGCCGCCAGATGGGTCAGCGCACTGTGTGGAGCCTGGTAGCCCAGGGCGGCCAGCTGCCGCTCGGCCGCCTCGTTGGTCATGCCCTCCCGGCCCGGGCCCACCGTGAAATCGACTGCGCGGTCCACGGATTCGAGCAGCGGCTGGTAGAAGAGCTTGGCGTGCAGCCGCGACACCCGCACGCTCTGGCGTTTGAGTTCCTCGCGCAGCACGCCGAGAGCGTCGTGCTGGCCGTCGGGACGCACGTGGGCGGCGCGGGCCAGCCAGCGCAGCGCCTCGTCGTCCTCGGGTGCGGGCAGCATGTGGGTACGTTTGAGGCGCTGCAGCTGCAGGCGGTGCTCGAGCAGCCGCAGGAACTCATACGAGGCCGTCATGTTGGCGGCGTCGTCGCGGCCGACGTACCCGCCGGCGCCCAGCGCCGCGAGCGCTTCGACCGTGGAGGTGACGTGTAGTGAATCGTCGTTGCGGCCATGCACCAGTTGCAGGAGCTGCACCGCGAACTCGACGTCACGCAACCCGCCGGTGCCGAGTTTGATCTCGCGGCTGCGCACGTCGGCGGGCACCAGCTCGACCACCCGGCGCCGCATCGCCTGCACGTCGGGCACGAAGTCCTCACGCTCACAGGCTGTCCACACCATCGGCATCAGCGCGTCGAGATACTGCTGTCCCAGCTCGGCGTCGCCCACCGCCGGACGTGCCTTCAACAACGCCTGGAACTCCCAGGTCTTGGCCCACCGCTCGTAGTAGGCGATGTGGGATTCGAGGGTGCGCACCAACTGCCCGCGCTTGCCTTCGGGGCGCAGCGCCGCGTCCACCTCGAAGAAGGTCTCCGAGGCCAGCCGCATCATCTCCCCGGCCACCCGGGTCTCGGTGGCATCCGCTCGCTCCCCCACGAAGATGACGTCGACGTCGGAGACGTAGTTGAGTTCCCGCGCGCCGCACTTGCCCATCGCGATCACGGCCAGTCGCGGCGCCTCGGCGCCCTTGCAGACGATCGTGGTGGCCACGTGCAGCGCGGCGGCCAGAGCGGCGTCGGCCATGTCGGACAGGTGCGCGCCGACCGTGGGGAACGCCAGCACCGGCTCGTTCTCCACGGTGGGGGCGACGTCGAGGGCGGCGAGCACCAGCAGGTGGTCGCGGTAGAGCTTGCGCAGCGTGGGAACGACACTGGCCGTGGAGGTTTCGGCGGTGACGTCGGCGACCGCGGCCAGGAAGATCTGCTTGAGCTGCGGTGCCGACGGCAGCTGGATCTGCCCCTGCAGCAGCCGCCACGAATCGGGGTTGGCCACCAGGTGATCGCCCAGGGCCAGGGAGGACCCCAGCACCGCCAGCAACCGGCCGCGCAGCGCTTTGTCCTTGAGCAGCGCAGTGTTCAGTTCATCCCAATTCGGGCCCAGCGCATCGGCCAGACGCACCATCGCCAGCAGGGCGGCGTCCGCATCGGGAGCGCGCGAGAGCGACCAGAGCAGTTCGATGTGGTCGTCGGTGTCCCAGCCCAGGCGGGTCAGGGCGGTCCGGGCAGTCGCCTCGACCAGTCCCAGCCGTCCGACGCTGGGCAGCTTGGGACGCTGCGTGACGGGTTTGGAGGCAGGCACGACAGCACGGTACTGCACTCGGCGGGCCGTGCGGCAATCTGTTGTGCTCCCGATCGGAGCTACAGGGACAGGTAGGTCTCCAGCTCGTACGGGGTGACCTTGCTGCGGTAGGTCTCCCACTCCGTGCGCTTGTTGCGCAGGAAGAAGTCGAAGACGTGCTCGCCCAAGGCCTCGGCCACCAGTTCGGAGCCCTCCATGGCCTCCAGCGCGTAGCCGAGGCTGCCGGGCAACTCGCGGTAGCCCATGGCCCGGCGCTCCTCCGAGGTCAGGCTCCACACGTTGTCCTCGGCCTGCGGGCCCAGAACGTAGCCCTTCTCGACCCCGCGCAGACCGGCGGCCAGCAGCACCGCGAAGGCCAGGTAGGGGTTGCAGGCCGAGTCGGGGCTGCGCACCTCGACCCGGCGCGACGACGCCTTGTTCGGCGTGTACATCGGGACCCGCACCAGGGCAGAGCGATTGGCGGCCCCCCAGGACGCCGCGGTGGGCGCCTCGCCGCCGTGGACCAGACGCTTGTAGGAGTTCACCCACTGGTTGGTGACGGCACTGATCTCGCTGGCGTGCTCGAGGATGCCGGCGATGAAGGACTTGCCGACGTCGGAGAGCTGCAACGGGTCGTCGGGGCTGTGGAAGGCGTTGGTGTCACCCTCGAACAGGCTCATGTGGGTGTGCATGGCCGAGCCCGGGTACTCCGCGAACGGCTTGGGCATGAACGACGCCCGCACACCCTCACCCAGGGCAACCTCTTTGACCAGGTAGCGGAAAGTCATCACGTTGTCGGCCATCGACAGGGCATCGGCGTAGCGCAGGTCGATCTCCTGCTGGCCGGGCGCACCCTCGTGGTGGCTGAACTCCACCGAGATGCCCATCTGTTCCAGCGCGTCGATGGCGTGCCGGCGGAAGTTCGGCGCGGAGTCGTGCACGGCCTGGTCGAAGTAGCCGCCGTTGTCGGCGGGCACCGGGACGCTGCCGTCATAGGGACCGGGCTGCAGCAGGAAGAACTCGATCTCCGGGTGCACGTAGCAGGAGAAGCCGAGGTCGCTGGCCTTGGCGAGCTGGCGGCGCAGCACGTGGCGCGAGTCCGCCCACGAGGGTGATCCGTCGGGCATGGTGATGTCGCAGAACATGCGGGCGGAGTGGTGGTCCCCTCCGCTGGTGGTCCACGGCAGCACCTGGAAGGTCGAGGGATCGGGCCTGGCCACGGTGTCCGATTCCGACACCCGGGCAAAGCCCTCGATGGAGGATCCGTCAAAGCCGATGCCCTCTTCGAAGGCACCCTCGAGTTCGGCGGGCGCGATGGCCACCGACTTGAGGAATCCGAGCACGTCGGTGAACCACAGTCGCACGAAACGGATGTCCCGTTCCTCGAGCGTGCGCAGCACGAATTCCTTCTGACGATCCATGACCGGAAGCGTAGGCATGCGCTGTTAACTCTGTGTTACAGCGGTGAGTCGGCTGGTGCTCAGCAAAAGAGGTTCGCCGGAGGCAGAACCCGATCCACCAGGTAGTCCACCGTCGCGCTGTCCACGCACTGCTGGCCGTTGAACACCACGGTGTGCTGGGTGCCGTCGAAGCTGATCAACGGTGCCTGCAGCTGACGGGCCAGGTCCACCCCCGCCTGGTACGGGGTGGCGGGATCGCGAGTGGTGGAGACCACCAACACCGATCCCGGCGGTGCGGGGGCGGCCGGCGCGGGTGAGGAGGTGGCGGGGACCGGCCAGAACGCGCAGATGTCGCGGGGGGCAAACCCGGTGAAGCTGCCGTAGGACAGGAAGGGCGCCACCTGGCGCAGCCGCTGATCGAAGGCCACCCACGCGGTCGGGTCGGTCGGCACCGGGGAATCGGCGCACCGCACCGCATTGAACGCGTCGCGCCGGTTGCTGTAGTGCCCTTGGGAGTCACGGCCCTGGTACACGTCGGCCAGTCCCAGCAGGTCGTCGGCCGCGGTGCCGCGCTGCAGCCCCAGCAGACCGCTGGTCAGCAACAGCCAGTACCGCGGCGAGTACAGCGCGTTGCCGGTGCCGATCACCGCGTCGGAGTAACTCAGCCCGCGCGGATCGTCGGTGCGACCCGGCTGCTGCACCAGCGGATCCACCAGTTGGTGGTACCGGTTGACCCACTGCCCCGGGTCCTGTCCGAGCGGGCAGTCGGCGGACTTGGCGCAGTCCGCGGCGTAGGTGTTGAACGCCTCCTGGAAGCTGGCGTTCTGGCGCAGGGTCTCCTCCAGCGGCGGCACGGCGGGATCGATGGCGCCGTCGAGCACCATGGTCCGCACGTGTTGGCCGAACTGCTGCAGATACGACGTGCCGATCTGGGTGCCGTAACTGAATCCGAGATAGTTCAGCTGGTCGTCGCCGAGGATCTGCCGCACGGTGTCGAGATCGCGCGCCGCGTCGACTGCGCCGACTGCGGCCAGGAACTCCGTGCCCATCCGGTCGGCGCACTGCTGGGCGAACTCGCGGTAGCGGGCCTCGATGGCCGCCACCCCGGCCGGGGTGTAGTCCACCATCGGGTCGCGGCGCCAGGCATCGAACTCGGCGTCGGTGCGGCACCGCAGTTGCGGGGTGGAGTGCCCGATCCCGCGCGGGTCTACCCCGACCAGGTCGAAGTGCTCGTTGACGGGGCTGCCGGCCAGCGCCCGGCCCATCCCGGCCACGGTGTCCACCGCCGAGGCGCCCGGGCCGCCCGGGTTCACGAACAGCGGGCCGATGCGCTCACCCGACGCCGGGATCTTGATCACGGCCAGCTCCGCCTGCGGCACGCTCACCGTGGTGCACTGGGCGGTGGGCAGCATCTCCGGCCCGTAGCCGAAGCGCGCGCAATCCGTCCAAACCTGTTGCTGGGCAGCCGGTTGCGCGGGTTCCGCCTGCGCGGCGGGGGCTGCCACACCGGCCAGTAGGGCGATCGAGAGCAGCATCGAGCCCGGGAGCCTGGTGTGGAGCATGCGCACATCGTTGCATGCCGGGCGAGGCCCCGAGTGACCCAGCTGGTCACGGCCAGGTCTCATTTACCGCTTGGGCAGCTCAGCACTCGGTGTCGGGGCCCGGCACGGCGCCGTCGACCAGGTATTTCACCGCATAGTCGTCGACGCAGGAGTTCCCGCGGAACACCACGGTGTGCTGGGTGCCCTTGAAGGTCACCAGCCCGCCGCCGAGCTGGTCGGCCAGTTTCACGCCGGCCTCATACGGCGTGGCCGGGTCGCCGGTGATCGAGACCACCAGTGTCGCAGGCAGATCTGGCACCGAGAGCTCGTGCGGCTCGCTGGTGGGCGGCACCGGCCACTTGTTGCACGTGGGCTCGGGGACCAGGCCCGTGAACTCGCCGGTGGCCAGGAACGGCGCGACCTCGCGCAGCCTGCGGTCCTCGTCCACCAGGGTCGCCATGTCGGTGACGCGCTGCTCGTCCATGCAGTTGACCGCCATCCGCACGTCGGTGGCATTGGTGTAGTGGCCGTTGCCGTCACGCCGCATGTACAGGTCGGCCAGGATCAGCAGGGTGTCACCGCGGCCCTCACGCAGTTCGGCCAGGCCCTGGGTGAGGTGGCGCCACAGCGTCGGCGAGTACAGCGCCATGATGGTGGCGGTGGTGGCGTCGTAGTGCGACAGCCCGCGCGGATCGGCGGTGGGCGCCGGGGTCTGCTGCCACGGGTCCAGCAGATCCCGGTACACCTCAACGGCTTTCGCGGGATCGGTACCCAACGGGCAGTCCGGACTCGTGGCGCAGTCCGCGGCAAAGTCGTTGAACGCCGACTGGAACGCCGCCGCCTGAGCGATGTCGGCCTCCACCGGGTCAGCGTTGGGGTCGATGGCGCCGTCGAGGATCATCGCCCGCACGTTCTGCGGGTACATCTCGGCGTAGGTGGTGCCGATCCGGGTGCCGTAGGAGTAGCCGAGAAAGGTCAGCTTCTCGTCACCGACCGCCTGACGGATCCGGTCCAGATCGCGGGCGACGTTGTCGGTGCCCACGTTGGCCAGGAAGTCCACCCCCATCTTGTCGATGCAGCGTTGGACGTATTCCTGGGTCTGCTCGTTGAGGTAGTCCACGCCTTCCTGGGTGTACTCGATCACCGGTTCGGCGCGCTGACGGTCGTTGTCGGCGTCGGAGTTGCACCACAGGGCGGGCGACGAGGACGCCACCCCCCGGGGGTCGAAGCCCACGAAGTCGAAGTGCTCGCGGATCTCGGGCGGCAGCGTCGGCAACAGCCCGAAGGCGGCTTCGATTCCGGACTCCCCCGGCCCGCCGGGGTTGAACACCAGCGACCCGATCTTCTCTCCGGTGGCCGGGAACCGGATCAACGCCAGGTCCAGGGAGTCGCCGTCGGCGACGTCGTAGTCGACGGGGACGGCCAGCAATCCGCATTCCGTGCCCTCGGGCACCTCGATGGTGGCAGGGGCATTCAGCTGGCAGGGCTCCCACGCCACCGGCGCGCTGGCACCGGCTCCTGCCGTGGTGGCCTCGCCATCGACCTGCCTGCTGCAGCCCCCGACGGTGAGCACCAGTCCCGCGATGGTCACCCCGGCCACGGTGGCACGCAGGGACCGACGTCGGGGTAACAGACTCATGGGCAACATGCTGCCATGACGGCTACGCGAAACCTCGAAGCGCAGGTAGGCGGGTCTCAGCGGTTGCAGGCGGCCAGCAGCTCCTCCATGCCGACGGCGAAGTCGTCGGCCATCGACCACAGGTCGGGCAGCAGTTCCGGGCAGGAGATCAGGCCCACGTCCAATTTGCCGCTCAGCGACATCACGGTGATGTTCAGGCCCGAGCCGTGGAAGATCGGCCCCAGCGGATACATGGCCTTGACCTCTGAGCCCAGGAAGTACAGCGGCACCTGCGGGCCGGGCACGTTGGACACCACCAGGTTGTGCACCGGGCGGGCCTCGGTGAGCCGGGAGCTGGCGTACAGCCGCATGGCGGCCCCGAACACCGCGGGGGCGGCAAACTGCGACCAGTCCTGCAGCAGCGTCGCCGCGATCGCCGAACTGTGTTCCTTGGCAACCGAAGTGGCGTCGGCGATGGCACTCAGCCGTTCGGCGGGGTCGCCGATGTGGGTCTGCAGGCTTGCGAACATGCCCGAGACCTTGTTGCGCCCGGGGCGGTCCGAGCGGTCGTGCACCGACACCGGCACCATCGCCACCAGCGGGCTGTCGGGCAGTTCGTCGCGGTCGGCCAGGTAGGCCCGTAGCGCCCCGGCCACCAGTGCCATCACCACGTCGTTGACCTTCACCCCGAAGTGGTTCTTGACCTTCTTGACGTCCTCGAGGTCCAGTTGGGCGTAGGCGACGTTGCGGTGCGGGGTGACGGTGGTGTTGAACGCCGTCTGCGGTGCGGTGAACGGACTGGTCATGGCGGCGCCGGACAGGGCCCGACGCACGGTGTCCACCACCGTGGTGACGGTCGCGGGTAGCGTTTTGGCGGCCAGGTGCACGGGCCGGTTGGCAAAACGCACCAGCCCGGTGGCCGCGAGCTCCAGGGTGTTGGCATCGCCGGAACCCGCCACGGGTTCGGGCGCAGCGGCATCGGCCTCGGTGGAGCACAGCTGCGACATCAGGTTCGCACCGGTCACGCCGTCGACGGCGGCGTGGTGGACCTTGGTCATCACCGCCATCCGGCCGCCGGCGTGCACGTCGGTGCCCGCGACGTTCTCGATGACCCACATCTCCCACAGTGGCCGGGAGCGCTCCAGTGGCAGCGAGGCGATGTGCCCGCAGATCTCGGACAGCTCGGCACGGCCACCGGGGGCCGGTAGCGCGATCCGGTGCAGATGCCGGTCGACGTCGAAGTCCTTGTCCTCCACCCACACTGGGTGATCGAGGTTGAAGAAGCTGTCGGCCAGCTTGTCGCGGAACTCCGGCATGGCGGCGATGCGGACCACCAGTTCGTCACGCAGCTTGTCGAACGTGTAGCCCCCGGGCATCGTCGAGGTGTCGACGTCGAGGATGGAGCACACGTGCAACGGCTGCGACGGAGTTTCGAGATACAGGAAGCTGGCGTCGAGCCCGCTGAGCCGTTGCATCGGCAGATCGTATGTCCACCGAGCGCAAGGTGTGAGGAACTCCACTTAACTCACAGTTCACCTGGGCGAGGCGCGGTGGCAGACTTGACGCGTCAGCCGGCCCGGGGACCCGTAGTGGCCTCGAGGATCGAACCGACCACCTCGTTAGGACAGTGATGTCTGAACAAAGCGGAATGCAAGAACAACGTCTATACGGCGCTTCCTCCGAGCCCAAGAAGCGCATCAAGGTACGCACGCATCATCTGCAGCAGTGGAAGAGCGAAGGCCACAAGTGGGCCATGCTCACCGCCTACGACTTCTCCACCGCGCGGGTGTTCGACGACGCCGAGATCCCGGTGCTGCTGGTGGGTGATTCCGCCGCCAACGTCGTCTACGGCTACGACACCACCGTGCCGATCACCATCGACGAGCTGATTCCGCTGGTGCGCGGTGTGGTCAAGGGCGCCCCGCATGCACTGGTGGTGGCCGACCTGCCGTTCGGTTCCTACGAAGGGGGCGCTGCGCAGGCGCTGGCGACGGCCACCCGGTTCCTCAAGGAGACCGGTGCGCACGCGGTGAAGCTCGAGGGCGGCGAGCGGGTGGCCGAGCAGATCGCCACGCTCACCCAGGCCGGCATCCCAGTGATCGCGCACATCGGCTTCACCCCGCAGAGCGTCAACGGCCTGGGCGGTTTCAAGGTGCAGGGCCGCGGCGACGCCGCTGAGCAGACCATCGCCGATGCCATCGCCGTGGCCGAGGCCGGCGCGGTGGCCGTGGTACTGGAGATGGTGCCGGCCGAATTGGCCACGCAGATCACCGGCAAGCTCACCATCCCCACCGTCGGCATCGGCGCGGGCCCCAACTGCGACGCGCAGGTGCTGGTCTGGCAGGACATGGCCGGCATGACCTCCGGGCGCACCGCCAAGTTCGTCAAGCGTTTCGGCGATGTGGGCGGCGAATTGCGCCGCGCAGCAACCGAATACGCCGGCGAGGTGGCCAGCGGTTCCTTCCCCGCCGAGGAACACTCCTTCTGACGTTCTGTCGAGATTCACTCAGCGGCGGGATTTTACGAGATTTCCCGCCCCTGAGTGAATCTCGGCGCTCGCTCGCGGGCGGTCTGGATTCGTCGGACGACCTGCCCCTCGAGATCCTCGGCCACCACGCGGACGACGATCCAGCCCAATCGATCCAGCTCTTCTCGACGGCGCATGTCCCGGACGTATTGGCGGCGGTCCCTGCGGTGCTGGTCGCCGTCGTACTCGATGGCGATTTTGAGATCGGGCCAGCCCATGTCGAGCCGGGCGACAAAGCTGCCGTGCTCGTCGCGAACCTCGATCTGCGTCTGCACGGGCGGAAAACCCTGCCTCCGGATCAACAGTCGCAGCCACGTCTCTTTCGGCGACTCGGCACCGGCATCGACAAGCCGCAGCACCTCATCGGCCTGCCGCAATCCACGAACGCCGGGGTGTTGTCGAGCGACGGCCCCGACATCGCCGACTCCGATGCGGGTCGCGTTCAGCAGTGCGTCGACGGCAGCAACCACGGGTGCGATGCCGGTCCTCCTGGTCGACACTCGCCGAGCCAGGTCGAACGCGGTCCGCGCGGCGGTGGTGACAGTCATCCCGCGCAGCCGTTCATGTTCTGTCGTGTGCAGGCGGTCGTGATGCGTCCGAACACCAGGCGGGGGCCTGGTGCTGGCGAAATACAGGTCGACATCGACACCGGGATCGACCCACTTGGCACCCAACAGCGCCGACGCTGCAGGTCCGCCGACGATGCCTTGCCGCTTCGACCATAGCCATGCCGCTCGGGTACGTACCTGCAGCGTCGGCTCGACGGCGTTGTCGACGTAGACGCCGGGCAGGACGGGGCGACACCTGCTGCGTAACCGGTGTCGGGTCATGACGCCGGCAGCCAGCGCTTCGGCGCCGATGAAGGGTTCGGCCATACCCCGACGATGGCAGCCAGGACGCCAACTCCGCGTACGGTCATCCACAGGCGGCTCGAGATTCACTCAGGGGCGGGACTTCACGAGATTTCCCGCCCCTGAGTGAATCTCGGCGAGTCCCCCTACGCGAACTTCGGCGCCCGCTTGCCCAAGAACGCCTCGATCCCCTCGCGGCCGTCGGAGCCGTCGGCGTTGGCGGAGATCAATTCCGACTCCAGCGCCATCTGCGTCTCGATGTTGTTGCCATGGGACGCCAGTATGAGTTTCTTCACCGCGGCGTGCGAACCGCGTGCGCCCGTGGCGATCTGGGCGGCCAGCGCACCGGCGCGGGCCACCACGTCACCGGAGACCACCTCGTTGACCAGGCCCCACTCGAGCGCCTCGGCCGCCGAGAGCGTCCGGTTGGTCAGCATCAACTCGGCGGCCCGCCGCGGCCCGACCAGGCGCGGCAGGTAGTACGACGCGCTACCGTCGGGGCTCAGCCCGGCCTTGGTGTAGGCCATGGTGAACGAGGCGGCTTCGCTCGCGAGCACCAGGTCGGCGCTGATGGCCAGGGAGAATCCGGCACCCGCGGCGACGCCGTTGACGGCTGCGATCAGCACGGCGTCCATCCGGGCGAAGGTCGCCACCGCCCGGTGCAGGTTGTCGGCGATGCTCGCGACAAACGGTCCGGGACCGGCGGGTGAGGCTGCCATGGCCTTGAGATCGCCTCCGGCACAGAAGAATCGACCGGCGCCGGTGATCACCACTGCTTTGATGTCGGAGGCCGCCACCGTGTCGGCGACCTCGGCCAGCTCGCGGGTCAGCACATCGTCCATACCGTTGGCGGCCGCGGGGCGGTTCAGGGTGATGGTGGCGACGGCGCCGTCTCGGGCGAACAGCAGAGTGTCGAAGGTCATGCCGTGACGTTAACCGGTGCATCCAGCCGGTCTGCCGTGCCCTGCCGCAGCACCTGGGTGTCACCGGCCCAGCCCAGCACCCGCAGCGCGCCCTCGGCGATCACCCAGGGTTGCTCCGGCGGGCACTGCTGATCATCGGAGCGGCGGTTGATCACCGATTCCACCAGCCGGAACGGCAGGTCCGCGGCCTCGGCGGGGCCGTCGCATTCGTCGATCACCCGCGCCGACAACGCACCGTAGTGCGCCCGCAGGGTGGCGCGCCGCTGCCGGAAGCCTTCGAACCGTGCCACCCGGAGTTCGGGCAGCAGGTACAGGGCGCCCAGATTCCACCGGCTGCCGCACAGTTGGCGCACGTCGCTCACCACCAGCAGGTGCAGCCGCGGGACGGCCGACGACGATTCGGTCAGCAGTTCGCCCGCCAGGGCCAGCGGGGCGTCCACGGTGTCGGCCAGCAACGCGTCCAGCAGGTCGTCCTTGGTCGCGAAGTGGTGATAGAGCGAGGCCTGCCGCATGCCGACCGCGTCGGCGATGGCCCGGGTGGAGGTGCTGGCGAAGCCGTGGGTGGTGAACAGTTCCGCGGCAGCGTCGAGGATCTCCTCGCGGGCGGTGTTGCCCGGCCGTCGGGATTGCTCCAGCCGGGGGCGTCCGCGGCCGTCGGTGCGCATGGGTCACATCCTCGCATCCCCGCCACTCGCACACCTGCACCCTAATTCCTGTCATCTGACAGAAATTGTCATGTGAACGTAACAGCCCAGATACGGCCCCGGAACGGGCGCGTTCAAAACTTTCAGTCGACAGTTAATCGTGCCGAGGAGGAACCATGAGCACCGCGTCGACCGACGGCGCACGATCGCACGCCCGGTCCCAGGCCGGCGGCGCCACCATGCGCATCCCCGCCACCCCGGCCGAGGTGGATTCCACCCGGCTGACCTGGGCTGAGAGCGTTCCTGCCGGGTCCTACACCACCCGGGTCCTGGGCCGCGGCAGCCGCCTGCGTCTGGCCGATCCCGACGGCGGCGCTGCGGCGAACCTGCTGATGTTCCGCGCCGACGCCAACTGGGAGCGCCTCAACGTCGCAGACACCATGAAGGTGCCGTGGCAGGCCTATCTGAGCGTCGGGCACCCCCTGCTCTCCGACCAGGGCCGGGTGCTCGCGACCGTGGTGGGCGACACCTCGGGTCATCACGACCTGGTGTGCGGCATGACGCCCGCCGCCCAGGCCGCCATGCTGCTGGCCGTCGCCAAACACGGCATGGACGTGCGCGACGTCGCCCCGTCCGCGTCCTTCTTCCAGGGCGCGCGGGTGGGCGCCGACGGCGGCCTGCACTTTACCGGATCCGCCGGGCCCGCAACGTATGTCGACCTGCTGATCCACCTGCCGGTCGTGGTGGCGCTGGTGAATTCGGCGCACCCACTGGACCCGGCGCCCGCCACCACCGCGCTCGACGTCCTGGCCTGGCGGGCCGACGCCGACGAACTGAGCACGCCGGTCAACGACGACCCCGAGTATCTGCGGGCGCTGTTCAACACCGAGAGCACCTGGGCCCTGGCCCGCAACAGTGAGGGACTGTGATGACCCTGACCACCGGCATCGTCTCCGACCAGACCGTCGCGGCCTGCGCCCCGTGGTCGACCGTGCTGCGACCCGGCCAGCACCTGCAGATCATCGACCTGGAGGGCAACCAGGCGGTCGACACGCTGTTCTACGGCGTGTTCCCCGGCACCAGCACAGTGGACCCCGCCAAGCGGTACAGCTGCCAGGCCACCGTCACCGCGCAGGGCAACATCTTTCTCACCACCGGTTCGGTGCTGCGCGCCACCGACGGCACCCCGCTGGTGACGATCGTCGCCGACGAGGTGGGCAATCACGACACGTTGGCCGGCGCCTGCTCCAAGGAGTCCAACACCCTGCGCTACGGCCACCACACGGTGCACCAGCATGCGTGCGCCGAGAACTTCCTGGCCGAAGCCGCCAAATACGGTATGGGCAAACGGGATATCGTGCCCAACATCAACTTCTTCATGAACGTACCGGTGGAGGCCGATGGCACCCTCGGCATCGTCGACGGGCTGTCCGCGCCGGGGAAGTCGCTGACGGTGCGCGCCGAGACCGACACGCTGGTGCTGGTCTCCAACTGCCCGCAGATCAACAATCCCTGCAACGGCTTCAACCCGACCCCGGTGCGGATGGTGACCACCGCCCCATGACCGCCAAAGTCGATGTGGTCGAGCCCGGGATGCTGACCACGGTGCAGGACTGGCCGGGCCGAATCGGCTACTGGCACATCGGCGTTCCGCCGTCGGGCCCCATGGACGACCTGTCGTTCCGCCTCGGCAACCGACTGCTGGGCAATGCCGAGGGCGCCCCCGGCCTGGAATGCACCCGCGGCGGTCCGACGTTGCGGTTCCCCGACGGCGCGCGGGTGTGCGTCACCGGAGCACCCGCGCCGGTCAGCGTCGACGGAACCGCTGTGCCGCAGTGGCAGTCCATTACCGTGCCGCCCGGGGGCACGCTGACGGTGGGAATGATCACCGGACCCGGCATGCGCAGCTACGTGCTGTTCTCCGGCGGCCTGGTGGAGCCCGACTACCTGGACAGCACAGCCACTTTCACCATGGCAGCATTCGGCGGGCACGACGGCCGGGCCCTGCGCGCCGGCGATGACCTGACCATCAGCGGTGACCCGGGGGCCGATGAACCGGCACCCGAGCGTGCCGCCCGGGTCGCGATCGAGGAACAGCCCAGCATCGGACACCGCTGGGAGCTGGCGGTCACCGAGGGTCCCCACGGGGCTCCGGAGTTCTTCACCCGCGCCGACATCACCACGCTGCTGAGCACGGACTACACCGTCCACTTCAACTCCGACCGCACCGGCGTGCGCCTGGAGGGACCCAAGCCGCAGTGGGCCCGCACCGACGGCGGCGAGGCCGGGTTGCACCCGTCGAACATCCACGACAACGCCTATTGTGTTGGTGCACTGGACTTCACCGGCGACACCCCGATCCTGCTCGGCCCGGACGGGCCCAGCCTCGGCGGCTTCGTCTGCCCCCTGACAGTGGTGCGCGCTGATCGCTGGAAGCTGGGTCAGCTGGCCCCGGGCGACGCCGTGCGGTTCGTCCCGGTGCGGGCGCAACGCGCCCCCTCGCTGGACCGCCTCGACGTGCAACGCAGAGCGTCGTTCCCGGTGGTGTTCTCCCGGTCCGGTGACGGCGACGACGGCGTGCTGGCCCGCTTCCAGACCCGGGACGGCACCGACGTGACCCTGCGACGCAGCGGCGACGGCGGGGTGCTCATCGAGTACGGGCCGATGCTGCTGGACCTGGCGATGCGCGCCCGCGTCCATGTGCTCTACGAGGAGCTCAGCCGGCGGGGCATCGACGGGATCACCGAGATGGTGCCGGGGGTGCGCTCGCTGCAGGTGCAGTTCGACCCGAGCAGGCTGAGCATCGACGAGCTCACCGAGCTGCTGGCGGGCATCGACGAAACCCTGCCGGCCACCGAGCAGCTGGTGGTGCCCAGCCGCGAGGTCCGCCTGCCACTGTCCTGGGACGACCCGTCGACGCACGAGGCGATTCAGCGCTACATGCACGGTGTGCGCGCCGACGCGCCCTGGTGTCCGTGGAACATCGAGTTCATCCGGCGGATCAACGGCCTGGCCGACGTCGAGGCGGTGCACGACATCGTCTATGGCGCCCAGTACCTGGTCCTCGGGCTCGGCGATGTCTACCTCGGCGCACCGGTGGCCACTCCTTTGGACCCGCGGCACCGACTGGTGACCACGAAGTACAACCCGGCCCGGACCTGGACCCCGGAGAACGCCGTCGGCATCGGCGGTGCCTACATGTGCATCTACGGCATGGAAGGCCCGGGCGGCTACCAGTTCGTGGGCCGTACCACCCAGGTGTGGAACCACCGGCATCCCCGCGATGCCGGTTCCTTCGAACCGGGCACGCCGTGGCTGCTGCGCTACTTCGACCGGATCAGCTTCTACCCGGTCAGGGCTGCCGAGCTGATGGATCTGCGGGCTGACACCGCCGCCGGCCGCGGGGACGTGGACATCGCAGACGGCACCTTCTCCCTGCCGGATTACCTGGAGTTCCTGGCCGCCGACGCCGACCCGATCGCGGCGTTCCGCCGCCAGCAGGCCGACGCCTTCGCCGCCGAACGCCAGGCGTGGGACACCGCCGGGGAGTTCACCAGAAAGTAGCCGTCAGCGTGCGTAGCTCGCTGTTCACCTGGGTGTGGCACTCTGTTCAGATTCTCGGACCCATCCCAGCAGCGAAGGTGGACATGCCAACCGCGAAACCGACCCGGCACAAGGAGATCGAGCGCAAGTTCGACGTCACCGAATCCACGGTGTCGCCGTCCTTCGACGGACTGAACGCTGTCGCCCGGGTGGAGCTCTCCCCCGCCGAGTCACTCGACGCCGTCTACTACGACACCGCCGGCCATGACCTGGCCGCCCACAAGATCACCTTGCGCCGCCGCACCGGGGGCAGCGACGAGGGGTGGCACCTCAAACTGCCCGCGGGCGCCGACGCGCGCACCGAGGTCCGGGTGCCGCTGGAGGCCGGTACCGACACTGTGCCGGCCGACCTGCTCGACGTGGTGCTGGCGATCGTCCGGGACCGTCCACTGGCGCCCGTCGCACGCATCAGCACGACTCGCCACATCCAGCTGCTCTACGGCGCCGACGGGGTGGCGCTCGCCGAGTTCTGCGATGACCAGGTGACCGCATGGGCCACCGACGGTGACGAGCAGGCATGGCGGGAGTGGGAACTGGAACTGCTGTCCCCCGACGCCGACCCCGCGCTGTTGGGCCGGCTCGGCAATCGCCTGCTCGACGCCGGCGCCGCCCCCGCCGCCAGCGGGTCGAAGCTGGCCAGGGTCCTGGGCAGCGCCCCCGCCCCAGCACCGACGCCCGAGGATCCGGTGCACCGCGCGGTCGCCGAGCAGGTCGCCGAGCTGGTGGAATGGGACCGCGCCGTGCGCGCCGACGTCTGGGATTCGGTGCACCAGATGCGGGTCACCACCCGCAAGCTGCGCAGCCTGCTCAAGGAGTCCGAGGAGTCCTTCGGCCTGACCGACGACAGCTGGGTGCTGGACGAACTCAAGGCCCTGGCTGCCATCCTGGGCGTGGCCCGCGACGCCGAGGTGCTCGCCGAGCGGTACGAGAAGTCGCTGGCCGACCTGCCCGCCGAGCTGGTGCGCGGCCCGGTGCACGAGCGGCTGGTCGACGGCGCCCAGAAGCGTTACGCCGTCGGGCACCGCAGGTCGCTGGCCGCCATGCGCACCCCGCGCTACTTCCGGCTGCTGGACGCCCTCGAAGAGCTGGCCACCTCCGAGCCGGTGACCACCGACGGTGCCGAGCACAAGCCGGTGACCGTCGACTCGGCGTACAAGCGGGTCCGCAAGGCCGCCCGGGCCGCCGACGAGGCCACCGAGGACCGCGACGAAGCGCTCCACCGAATCCGCAAGAGCGCCAAGCGATTGCGATACACCGCCTCGGCACTGGGCGCCGACAAGGTGGCCGGCGCCGCCAAGGAGATCCAGACGCTGCTCGGCGACCATCAGGACAGCCACGTCAGCCGCGCCCACCTGCTGCAGGAGGCCGAGGCCGCCCACGCCGCCGGCGAGGACACCTTCACCTACGGATTGCTCTACCAACGCGAGTACGAGTTCGCCGAGGCGGCGCGGCTGCAGGTGGAGGATGCGCTGGCGGCGCTGCAGAAGGCGGTGCGCAAGCTCTGAGGGGCGAACGAGCTGGCCTGTAAGCCGGATTCTGTCCTGAACCCGTGAGGGTTCAGTGGCGACCATCCATCTGGGCACACCGTCGCCGGGTACCTCGAGCGGCCTACCCGCAGACTCGGGCGAGCAACCCTCGAACGTCTGCGCGATCGCGCCCCCACGCGATCTTCTTGGCCTTGCTTCGGGTGGGGTTTGCCTAGCCATCCCGGTCACCCGGGATGCTGGTGCGCTCTTACCGCACCGTTTCACCCTTACCAGTACTGGCGGTCTGTTTTCTGTGGCACTGTCCCGCGAGTCACCTCGGATTGCCGTTAGCAATCACCCTGCTCTGTGAAGTCCGGACTTTCCTCGAAAGATCCGGCCGTCCCTCCTCCCCCTCTGCAGGACCGGTCGGTCTTCCGCGGCCGCCCAGCCAACTCGTTCGCCCAACCAAGGTACTGGTTACCGCAGGCGAAAGGCGAATGAATGACGGCTGCCCCCAGTGCTCGCCGCCCGGTTTCACGGACGGTGTCATGCCGGTCTGGGCCGTTGCTCGGTGTAATCGATGCAACGAGAGGAACCGTGCTTGAGCACCAGCTTTCACCTGCGTCCGGTGGCACTGGCGTCGTCGACGGCCACCATGTCGATCGCCCCCTCGCTGTTGGTGGCTGCCACCGCGGTCCAGATTTCGGCGGATCTGCACCTCGACATCGGTCAGGTCGGTCTGGCGGTCTCGGGGTTCTACGGCGCCACCGCCGTCACCACCGCGGCGCTGGGTCGGCTGGTGTCCCGTCAGGGCCCGCGCCGCAGCCTGATGGCGGTGATGACGGTCAATGCCGCGGTGCTGGTGATCCTGGGCTTGGCGCAGAACATCTGGGTGATGGCGGCCGCGCTGCTGGCGGGAGGGATGGCCAACGGCGCGGTGCACCCCGCCAGCAACGTGGTGCTCGCGGAGGGTGTGCGGGGGCATCTCGGTCTGGCCCTGGGGATCAAGCAGTCGGCGATGCCGGCCGCCGGGATTGCCGGAGGTCTGGCCGTGCCGGCCATCGCCCTGACGGTGGGCTGGCGGTGGGCTTTTGCCGTCGCCGCCCTGGTGAGCTGCGGGCTGGTCGTGGCAGCGTTCTGTCACCGGCCCGACGCCGGTCCGGCCCGACTCCACGTCGACACCGAAGGTGTGTCCGGTGCAGCGTTTCCGCTGCGGCTCCTCAGCCTCGGCGTCTGTTGCGGAGCGGCCGCCGGGACCTCGTTGACGGTGCTGCTGATCTCCGGCACCGTGGCCTCGGGCATGCTGGCGCCCGGGCAGGCCGGCCTGCTGGCCGCAGGCTGCGGCACCCTGGCCGTGCTCGCGCGCATCGGCCTCGGCCGGTACGGCGACCGCCGCCCGCAGCGTGATCCGACGGTGAACGCCGTTGCCCTGCTGTTCCTCTGCTGCGTCGGCGGTGCCCTGATGGCAACGGGGTGGCCTCCGCTGTTCGTTCTCGGCGCGACGCTGGCAGCGGGACTGGGATTCGGGTGGACTGGGCTGGTCCATCTGGCCACCATGCGCGCACACGCCGACGACCCCGCCCGCGCCACCGGAACCCTGATGACGGGCTTTGCCACCGGATCGTTCCTGGGCCCGCTGGTAGTGGCGCAGGTGGCCTCGCAGTGGGGCTACCGGCCCGTGTGGATCAGCGTCGCGGCACTGGCGTTGATCAGCGCGCTGGCGCTGGCGGCCGTAATTCGCAGTGGCCGGCGCAGCCTGGCGCGCACTGCGGGTTAAGGGTCGTCGCCGGGGTCGATGATCCGTTCCGGGTGGTGGAGGTTGTTGGTGCGGGACTGGCCGCAGTCGAGGTGTGGCGGCGGGATCCACTCGGTGACACCATCCTCGGGGCGGTTTCTTGTGGTCCATCCGGTGGTCTCCACCATCCGATTGTTCGGCCCGCACGCCAACGTCAGGTCCTCGATGTCGGTGCGCCCACCGTCCTTCCAATCCTGATTGGCGTGATGCACCTGGGAACGGTAGGCGCTGGCGGTGCAGCCGGGCATCGTGCAGCCCCGGTGCTTCGCGAGCAGCATCAACCGCTGGGCGAGGGTGGCGGTCCGGCGGGCCCGGCCCAGATGCAGCGGTAGCCCTTTGCCGTCGAACAGCGCCAGCCATGGGCGGGAGTGGGCGGCGAACTTCAGCACATCGGCGATCGGCAGCAGCGTGCCGCCGGCGGTCAGCCCGTGGCCGGTGCCCTTCTCCAGATCGGTCAGACTCACCGTGATCACCACGTTCGCCGGTAATCCGTTGACGGTCCCCGTCGGCTGCGTGGTGAGCAGGCGTTGGCACAACGCCAGCAGCGCGTCGTGATTCCGCTTGCCCGTGGTGCGGGTGTCGTTGCGTATCTGCTCTTCTGTGGGTTCACCGTCAAGGCAGGGGTTCTCATCAGCCGGGTTGCACATCCCCGGGGCGGCGTTGCGCTCCAGCAACGGCTCCAGAGTCGCCCAGGCCTCCGGGGTCAACAAGCCTTCGAAGGGCCGCATCCCGTCGGGGCGTTGCTTGCCGACCCGGATGTAGGCCAGGGCTTGACGGTCCTCATCGGAGAGCTCCCCGTCCTGGTTCAGCAGATAGAGCATGTGCGCTGCGGCTGTGCGGAACGCCTCAGGCCCCAGCTCACAGGCATGCTGGGCCAACTTGGCCTCGGCGTTGGCCCGGGTCTGAAAATCCACCGCCAACGGCAGCTTGCTGAAGAACCACCGCAGATGCTTGATGTGCTCGGCGCCGATCAACCCCTGCGCCTGACCGCGCGCGAACGTCGGCATGGAGGGTGCCAGCGGTTCACCGGTCAGCGAGGTCCGCGGCCCCAACAACGCCGCCTCATCCAACCGGCGGCGCGCCTCCGAGGTGGAGATCCGCAGCCGCTGCGACAGCACTGCCGCGTAATTCTTGGCACCCAAGGCCACCGGTGAACTCTGAGACGTGATCCGCTGATACACCCGATGATCGAGCACCGGCTGCGCGCGGTGCACGGCTTCGCGGCGCTGCTGCACATTCAACAACTCGGCATCGGAGAACGCGTCGATGGACAGCCGATTCATCCGGGCGGTCAGTTCTTCGATCTGCGCCAGGGCAGCCAGCATCGCCTCTCGGTCTGCGACTGCCGATCTGCCCATGCCTCGAACATATAGGCGACCACCGACATTTAGATTGAGTGAGTGCTCGCGGACAGCCAGGCTACCGACTGGAACCTTCTGGGATTCCTGATTTCTGAGTGGCTGTCGCGGCACAACCTGCGCGATTCTGGTGTCCCTGTTCGGGAACTTGGAGCCGACTGATGGTTGGACTCCTGCTTATGGAATGTCTGGGCTATGCCAGCCTCGATCGCAGGTTAACCACCCACTTGATCGAAAGGACATGGCATGGAACTGATCCTAGGCATTGATGTCGCCTGCAGGGCTGCTCATCAAGCGTCCCTGGCGCGCCCTGACGGGACCTTCGTCTGGACAGGTCGGCGATTCTTCACTCGCCCCGATGAACTCGAGAAGCTCTGGACCGCTTGCGGACTAAAGAAGCGCGACACCGTACGCATCATCATGGAACCCACCCGCAACGCCTGGGCGCCGTTGGCATCGTGGTTCCGCCACCGAGGTGCACGAGTGTCCATGGTTCCCACGACGCAATCTGCCGATCTACGAGCCTATTACTCCAAACACGCCAAAAACGACCACCTCGACTCCAAAATGCTGGCCCGGCTGCCACTCCTGCACCCCGAAGGATTGCGCGATCACACCGGCGGCGGCCCGGCTGAGCCACTGCGCCGGATCGTCAAAATCCGATCATCCATCGTCAAACGCCGCACCGCGGTCTTTCAACGCCTCGATGCCCAACTGGAGTTGCTCGGCCCGGCCTGGTACGACGCCTTGAGTGCCCGATTCGGCAAGACCGCCCTAGAACTGCTGGCCCGCTACGCCGATCCCAACACAGTGATCCGCCTCGGACATGCACGGCTGACCCGATTCCTGATCCGCCACTCCCGCGGCGCCTGGCGTGAAACCTACGCCACCGCGATCCTCGCTGCAGCTCGGGAATCGTTGCAGCTGTGGGGCTCTGGCGACGACGCGCGCATCGATTTCGCCGAGTTGGCCGCCGATATCGCCGTAGAAGCCGAACAAGCCCTTGCGTTGACCGAACAAATCGACGACCTCGATGAACGAGCCGCCAACCTCTACGCCGAAGCCGACCCCAACGGCATCATCGCCTCCGCGCCCGGCGTCGGTCCGATCATTGGCGCCGTCATCGCCGGCCGTCTCGGGACCCCACCGATTCCACTCGTTAGCTGCCATCCGCGCCTACTCCGGGCTGATTCCCAAGCTCAACCAGTCCGGGCAAACCCATCAACAGACCGGATTGACCAAGGCCGGCGATCCGCTGCTGCGGGAAGCGCTCTTCGCCGCCGCCGATCATGCCCGCAAGACCGATCCCCAGTTGGCCGCCAAGTACAAACGGCTCATGCAAACCGAGCGTCATCATGACTCAGCGCTCTGCCACATCGCCACCATACTGCTGACCCGTATCGCCACCTGCCTCCGCACAGGTCAGCCCTACAAAATGCGGGATATCGACGGCCGACCCATCCACGCTGACGAAGGCCGAAAATTGGTCACCGCCCACCACCGCGTCGACCAGAAGATTCGAGTCAAGGCCGCCGACACCCGCCGCACACAGCGACTCAAAGGAAGGACGGGCCGGGGACAACAGGAGTCGCCAAGCGCTCCAATCCACCGGCCCGTCAACCACAGTCTAGAAGCCGCCTCATGACTTGACATCGCTTAGGAACTCAAAAATCCGCGTGATGTTACACGCGATACTCAAGTGGTACAGGTGTTTTCGATCCCTGCCGCGCTCAGCCCCGGCGCCGCAGCACCATCACATTGTCAGCGATCCGGGCCTGCTGCCCATCGGGCCCGGTGGCGTCGCGCATCGCCGCCTCGGCGCGCACCACCTCCCAGTCGGACTCCGGCAGCGCCAATCCGGCCAGCACCTCCTGCACCGAAGCGAAGTGGTGATCCTGGTGGCGGTGCCCCGACCAGGGCGGCGCCTCACAATGATCGACGAGCAGGAACAGCCCGCCGGGCGCAACGGCTGCTGCGGCACGCCGCAGCAGCGTGTAGCGGTCCCACTCCACCGGCGACTGCAGGAACTGCGCGGACACCAGGTCGAACTCGCCGTCGGGGAAGCTGCGGGTCAGGTCATGGTGCTGGAAGTCGATGCGAGAAGCCAACTCTCCGGCATCCTCGGCAGCCCGCCGCAGCGCCTCATCGGAGATGTCCACGGCCGTGACCTGCCAGTCCCGCGAGGCCAGCCACTTGGCGTCACCGCCTTCGCCGCAACCCAGGTCCAGCGCCCGCCCCGGCGGCAGCGCGTCCGCCACCTCGACCAGCCGCACATTGGCCGCGCCGCTCCAGCGTCGGGCCGACTCGCGGTACATGGTGTTCCAGAGTTCCTGTGTCTCGGCACTGTTCATCGTGCGTCTCCTCGTGGGGGTATCGGAAGTCCGACGTCTTCGGACATCAGTGTCTGCATGATCGCTGCGCCGGCCAGTGCCCCTGCGGCCACTGCGGCGGCCACCTGCGGCATCTGGGTGCTCACGTCGCCGGCGGCGAAGACGCCGGGAATACTGGTGCGGCAGAACGCGTCCACCTTCACCGCGTCCACAACAGCGGGACCCGGCTCAGTGAACTCCACGCCCAGCTGCTGCGCCAGCGCCGAGCGCTGGTGCAGGGTGGTCGACACCAGCAGCCCACCCCGCAGCAGGCGCTCGTCGTCATCGAACACCACCGCCTTCAAGCGTCCGTCCGCGCCGTCGAGGCGCACGATCCGGCGTTCGTCCACGGACACCTTGGCCGCCGAGAGCAGAACCTGTTGTGCGGCATCCAGTTCGGCGCGGCCATTGGTCAGCAGCACCACGTCGTCGCTCCAGCCGCGCAGCAGCAGGGCCATGTGCACGGCGCGATCGCCGTTGGCGCACACCGCCAGCGGCCGGTCGCGGACCTCCCAGCCGTGGCAGAACGGGCAGTGGAACACCGAGTCACCCCACAGCTCCGCAGCGCCGGGCAGGTCGGCGGGCCGATAGTCCATGCCGGTGGCCAGCAGCACGGTGCGGGTGCTGATCTCGGCGCCGTCGTCCAGCCGCGTCACGAACCCGCCGGCCACGGCAGTGGCGTCCACCACGGTCCCGTCCCGCACCTCCACCGTGGGGTAAGCCGTCAACTCCGCGCGGCCGTCTTCGTACAACTGCGCCGGCGCTCGCCCGTCGTGGCCCAGCAACCCGCCGATCCCGTGGGCCGCCCGGTTGCTCTGCCGGCCGGCGTCTACCACCACCACCCGGCGGCGGGCCCGGCCCAGCACCAGTGCGGCGCTCAGTCCGGCAGCCCCGCCGCCGACGATCACACAATCAACATCCATGACTCGAGCTTGCCCACGCAGGACAAAAATGCCAAGGTGATTTGCCATGGAGGCAAAAGAACCGGATGTGGATGCCCTGGTGCGCCGTCGGCTCCGGGAACTGCGGGTCCGCCAGGGCCTGACCTTGGACGACGTGTCCCGCCGCGCTCAGATCGACGTCTCGACGTTGAGCCGGCTGGAATCCGGCAAGCGGCGCCTGGCACTCGACCACCTTCCCCGCCTGGCGGCCGCGCTCTCGGTGAGCACCGACGACCTGCTGCGCGAACCCGAGTTACCGGACCCGCGGGTGCGGGGCGCCTCGCAGACCCACAACCAGGTGACCTTCTGGCCGCTCACCCGCCACGGCCCGGCAGGCGGACTGCATGCGTTCAAGATCCGCGTCGACCCCCAGCGCAACACCCCGCCATCGGAGTTCCCAGTCCATGAAGGTCAGGACTGGATGTATGTGCTGTCCGGCAAGATGCGGCTGATCCTGGGTGACCGGGACTTCACCATCGAACCCGGTGAGGCCGTGGAGTTCACCACGTGGACACCGCACTGGTTCGGTGCGGTCGACGAGCCCGTCGAGGCCATCATGATCTTCGGCGCCCAAGGCGAGCGACTGCACCTGCACACTTAGAGGTGCGAGGTCTGGTTCACCAGCCGCACCGACGCCCCGCCGTCGGGGTAGAACTCGGCGATCGACAACGAGGCCAGGTCCAGGTGCAACCGGTAGAGAATGCCGGGGCCGGCGTCGAGCGCCATCCGCAGCATCGTCTTGATGGGCGTCACGTGCGAGACCACCAACACCGTCTCACCGGCATGCTCGGTCAGGATTCGGTTGCGGGCCTGGCGGATTCGGCGGGCAACAGTGTCGAAGCTCTCACCACCCGGTGGGTCGACGCTGGTATCGCGTAACCATCGCCCGTGCAGCTCGGGATCCGATGTCGAGGCCTCCGAGAACGTGAGCCCCTCCCACCCACCGAAGTCGGTTTCGATCAGATCGTCGTCCACGGTCACGTCGAGCCCCAGCACCTTGGCGGCTGCGGCCGCGGTGTCGTACGCGCGCTGCAACGGTGAGGTGTACACCGCCGAAATCCCGTCGATGCCACCGATATGCGCCGCGGCAGCGCTCGCCTGACGCTGGCCCAGCTCGGTCAGCGGCGGATTGCCGCGCCCGGAGTAGCGCCGCTCCACCGAGAGTTCGGTCTGACCGTGGCGTAGCAGCAGCATCCGCGTCGGCGCACCGCGGGCACCGGTCCACCCCGCCGGATTGGTGGCCACTTCCACCGATTCGGTCGTTGCTGCGGCGTCCATCGCCTCGTTGGCCAGACGGTCGGCGTGCGAGTTCTGCGCACGCGGAATCCACCGGTAACTGATGGCGTCGAACTGCCGGGCCAACTCCTGGGCCTGCTCGAACAGCACAGCCAGATCGGGGTTCTTGACCTTCCACCGGCCCGACATCTGCTCCACCACCAGCTTGGAGTCCATGGCGACCGCCGCCTCGGAGGCCCCCGCTGCCAGCGCCTCGGTCAACCCCGCGATGAGGCCGCGGTACTCGGCGACATTGTTGGTGGCCGTGCCGATCGACTGCTTGGCCTCCGCCAACACCGCCCCGCGATCGGCGGAGAAAACGACCGCGCCGTACCCCGCCGGGCCCGGGTTACCCCGCGATCCCCCGTCGGCCTCGACCAGAACTTTCACGAACCGAAACCCTTACTGCGCAACAGAATTGCACCACACTCCGGGCACCGCACCACATCGTCCTCGGCGGCGGCGGCAATACGCGCAGACTCGCCACGGTCGATCTCGATTCGGCAGGCGCCACACCGGCGGCCCTGCAGCACCCCGGCTCCCGCCTTCTGGTAGAGCGCCACCAACTCCGCATCGAGGCTGTCCACCAACGCGATTCGGCGCTGGCCGGCCACCGTGCGGCTCTGCTCGATCTCGGCCAGCGCAGCATCGCGGTCGGACAGCGCGTGCGCGACGTCGGCCCCCAGTCGGTCGATCTGCTCCTGCTCACCGGACTGCTGGGCCACCAACTCCTCGCGGCGCTCCATCACCTCCAGCAGCGAGTCCTCCAGCGACGCCTGCCGCCGCTCCAGGGTCTCGAGTTCGTGCTGGAGCTCGGAGAGCTGTTTGGGATTCACCGATCCCGAGTCCATCAGTGAGCGGTCGCGGTCTTCTCGCTGGCGCACCCCGTCGATCTCGGTCTCCAAGCGGGCTGCCTGTCCGTCGAGGTCGTCGACGGAGATCTGCAGCACGGCCACCCGGTCAGCAGCGGCACGCTGCTCGGCCTGAAGCTCATCGAGGCGCTTCTGCTCGGCCAAAGTCTTGGCGCGGTGCGCGATCCGGCTCAGATCGGCGTCCAGCTCGGTCAGTTCCAGCAGCAGACGCTGTTGCGCGCTATCGGCTTTCATCACTCTCCACATTCCACGGGTCGGTGCGGATCTCACTGACCCGCACCGGCAGTCGGCCACCGAAGTGGCTGGTCAACAGGGCCGCAGCCTGGTGGCACCAGGGCTGTTCACTGGCCCAGTGCGCTACGTCGACAAGCGCCACCGGCGAACCCCGCCGGTACTCGTCGGCCGGGTGGTGTCGCAGGTCGGCGGTCACGTAGGCCTGCACCCCGGCGTTGTCCACCGCATCCAGCAGCGAGTCACCGGCCCCGCCGCACAGCGCCACCCGCGAGATCAGCGCTTCGGGGTCACCCGAGGCGCGCACGCCCCAGGAGGTGGCCGGCAGCCGTCGTCGCACCCGTGCCACGAACGCCGAGAGCGGTTCGGGCTCGGGCAGTGCCGCCACCCGCCCAATCCCCACGTCCGACGGCAGCGGCGCCAGCGCCAGCACGTCGAACGCCGGCTCCTCGTAAGGATGCGCCGCCCGCAGCGCGGCCAGCACCCGGGTACGCAGGCGTGCCGGCGCGATCACCTCCACCCGGTCCTCGACCACCCGCTCCAGGGCGCCGGGGGCACCGATCATCGGAGTGGCGGCCGCGCCCGGCAGGAACTGTCCGGCGCCCGTCACCGACCAGCTGCACTGGGAGTAGTCACCGATCCGGCCGGCGCCGGCGTCGAACAGCGCCGCGCGCACCGCGTCGGTGTGCTCGACGGGAACGAACGTCACCCACTTGTCCAGCTCCGCGGCCGACTCGGGGTCGAGCACGCGGGTGACCGTCAGCCCCAGCGCGTCGGCCAGCGCATCCGACACCCCGGGCGCGGCGGCGTCGGCGTTGGTGTGCGCGGTGAACAGCGCCGACCCGGCCCGCAGCAGGCGGTGCACCAGGGCACCCTTGGGGGTGTCGGCGGACACGGTGTCCACCCCGCGCAGCAGCAGGGGGTGATGCGCCAGCAGGAAGCCCCCGGCGGGTGAGTCTGCGACCACGGCCGCGGTGACGTCGACCGTCACTGTCGCCGAGGTCACCGTCTCGTCGGGGTCACCGCAGACCAGGCCCACGGAGTCCCACGAATGCGCAAGGTGGCGGGGGTAGGCAGCATCGAGCACCTCGATGACCTCACCCACGCGCGCACTCACACTCAGAAACAGTAGTGGTCGCGGCATCAGGGACAATGGCAGCGTGGCACAACCCCCGGAACCCGTCTCGACGCCAGAGCTCGTGCTGTTCGACCTCGACGGCACGCTCACCGATTCCGCCGAGGGCATCGTGGCCAGCTTCCGCCACGCCCTGGCGGCGGTGGGGGCCGACGTTCCGCGGGGTGATCTGGCCGGCCGGATCGTCGGCCCGCCGATGGCGCTGACGCTGCAGCGTCTGCTCGGTGACCAGGCCGCCGCGGCGCTGACCGCTTACCGGGCCGACTACACCACCCGCGGCTGGTCGATGAACAGCGTCTTCGACGGTGTCGAGGACCTGCTGGCGGATCTGCGCGCCGCCGGGGTGCGGTTGGCGGTGGCCACGTCGAAGAACGAGAAGACCGCCCGGCGCATCCTCGAGCACTTCGGGTTGGCCGGCTACTTCGAGGTGATCGCCGGCGCCGACGGTGCCCGCGAACACAAGGCCGACGTGGTGGCCCACGCCCTGGCGCAACTGGCGCCGCTGCCCGAACGGGTGGTGATGGTCGGCGACCGGCTCCACGACGTGGAGGGCGCCGCCGTTCACGGCATCACCACCGTGGTGGTGGGCTGGGGTTACGGGCGTGCGGATGTGATCGACGCCGCTCTGGGTGCACGGCGGGTGTCCGACATCTCCGAGCTGCGGGAGGCACTGCGTGCCTGACCCGCTGCATGTGACGTTCGTGTGCTCCGGCAACATCTGCCGCTCCCCCATGGCGGAGAAGATGTTCGCGCACCAGATTGCCGAACGGGGCCTGACCGACCGGGTTCGCGTCACCAGCGCGGGCACCGGGGCATGGCATGTCGGCGAGGGCGCCGACCGGCGCGCCAACCGCGTGCTGCGCGAGCACGGTTACCCCACCCAGCACATCGCCGCCCAACTCGACGACGACCACCTGTCGGCCGACATGGTGGTCGCCCTGGGCCGCAACCACCTGCGCATCCTCACCGACCTCGGCGTCGAGAAGGACCGGCTGCGGATGCTGCGCTCGTTCGATCCCCGCTCCGGCGCGCACGCCCTCGACGTGGAAGACCCGTACTACGGCGACCACTCCGATTTCGAGGAGGTCTTCACTGTGATCGATGCGTCCTTGCCCGGGCTGCACGAGTGGGTGGACGAGGCGCTGCGATGAAGCGCTGGGCCTTCGTGTTCAAGCCGCAGTGGCTGGCCATGGCGGTGGTGGTGGGCGCGTTCGCCTACCTCTGCTTCACCGTGCTGGCGCCGTGGCAGCTGGGCAAGAACACCAAGACCTCCCGCGAGAACAGCCAGATCAACGCCGCCCTGACCGCGGACCCCGTGCCGGTGAGAGACGTGCTACCGCAGCAGGATTCCGCGGCGCCGGACCTGCAATGGCATGAAGTAACCGCCACCGGGCGCTACCTGAGCGATCAGCAACTGCTGGCCCGGCTGCGCGTGGTCGAAGGAGAGCCCGCCTTCGAGGTGCTGGTGCCGTTCGCGGTCGACGACGGGCCCGTGGTGCTGGTGGACCGCGGATACGTGCGCCCCGAAGAGGGGTCACGACCGCCGGAGATCAACGCGCTTCCGGACGGGACGGTCACCATCACCGCCCGGCTGCGGGACTCGGAGACCGCACCCGCCGGCCGCGACCCCTTCACCCAGGACGGTTACCAACAGGTGTACGCCATCGACACCCGGCAGGTGTCGACGCTCACCGGCACTCCCCTGGCCGGGTCCTACCTGCAGCTCGTCGACAACCAGCCCGGGGTGCTCACTCCGATCCCGATACCGCATCTGGACGCCGGGCCGTTCCTGTCCTACGGCATCCAGTGGATCGCCTTCGGCATCTTCGCGCCGATCGGGCTGGGCTACTTCATCTATGCGGAAGTCACAGCGCGCCGACGCGACCGCGAAGCCGCCGAGCAGATCGCGGCCGCCGACACCGCGCCGACGGTCGAAGACAAGCTCGCCGACCGGTACGGGAAGCGACGCTGACCGCCAGCACGGCCGCCGCCAGCTGAACCCACCGGGACAGCACCACCGCGCGCCGCAGGTCGACGACCTCGGGGATCCTGCCGTCGCCCAGGGTCGGCCGAATCTGCAGTTCGTGACGGTACTGCGTCGGCCCACCCAACCGGACCTCCAACGCGCCGGCGAACGCCGCTTCCACCACCCCGGCGTTGGGGCTCGGATGCTGCGCGGCGTCGCGGAACCACGCGCGCGCGGCACCGCGCGGGGAGCCCCCGACCAGTGGTGCGCACACCACCGTCAGAAGCCCGCCCACCCGCGCCCCGACGTAGTTCGCCACGTCGTCCAGACGGGCTGCCGCCCAACCGAACCGGGCGTAGCGCGGTGAGAAGTTGCCCACCATGGCGTCCAGGGTGTTGACGGCGCGGTAGGCCAGCACTCCGGGCGCTCCGGCCACCGCTGCCCACATCAGCGGTGCGACGTGGGCGTCGGAGGTGTTCTCGGCGATCGACTCCAGCGCCGCGCGGGCCAGTCCGGCCGCGTCCAGGAACTCGGGGTCGCGGCCACACAGCGACGGCAGCAGCGCCCGCGCCCCGTCGAGGTCGTCGGCTTCCAGGAGGTCGGCCATCCGTGCGCCCGTTGCCGCGAGCGACCGTCCCCCGAGCGCCACCCAGGTGGCCGCGCCCACCCCCGCCGCTCCGGTGAGGGCACTGCCGAGCAGGCCCGCACCGCCCACCAGAACGCCGGTGTACACCGCACCCGCCCACCGGCTGTCCCGATAGAGCGGCCGCTCCAGCGCAGCGGCCGCGGTGCCGAGGCCCGCCACCGGGTGACCCCGCCGGGGGTCGCCGAGAATCTGGTCGGCCAGGTAGCCGGCGAGAATTCCCACAGCTCTGCGCCCAAACACCCCGGCAGCGTCTCACAGCGTGCTTCACTGCCCTCATGCCCATGCCGGATCGCATCCTCACCGCTGCCACCGTCATCACCATGGACGACGCCGTCCCCCGCGCCGAGGCGGTGGCTGTCTCGGCGGGGCGCATCGTCGCCGTCGGGTCGCTCGCCGACTGTCGGGCAGCCCTACCGAATGCCGAGGTGGTAAACACCGGGGCGGCCGCCCTGCTGCCGGGTTTTGTTGAGCCGCACGGACATCCGCTGGTCAGCGGTATCGCCACCCAGGCGCCCGCCCGGTCCATCGCCCCGTGGGACGCCCCCACCTGGGCCGATGTGCAGGCCATCTACGCCGACGCCATGACCAACTCCGATCCCGCCGAGCCGTTGTGGTTCGCCGGCTACGACGCCCTGCTGCTGCAACGTCCGTCGCCCAAGGCGGCCGATCTCGACGAGATCTTCGGCGACCGGGTGGTGATCGTCACCGACAACTCCGGGCACGGGGTCTACTTCAGCAGCGCCCTCATCCGCAAGAACGGTTGGGACGTCGCCCCGCCGCCGGACCCGGTGGCCAGCCGCTACGGACGCAACGCCGACGGTTCACTCAATGGTCAGGGGTTCGAGCTGCCGGTGGTGCTCGCGGTTACCGGGCCCTTGCTGGCATCGATGGGCAACCCGCTGATCGCCGCGGCCCGCTACTACGCCGAGATGGCCCGTGGCGGCTACACGTCGTGTTCGGACATGACCTACGACCCGAAGTTCCGGGCCGGGTACGAGGCGCTGGCCGCGGCGACGTCGTGCCCGCTGCGGGTCAGCATGTGGGAGGTGTCCACCTCGGACACCTACAGCCAGCCGGAGACCTTTGCGACCTCCGAGGACTGGCTGCACAAGGCCGGGGTGAAGCTGTGGACCGACGGATCCCCGTGGGTGGGCAACATCGCCATCTCCTTCCCCTACCTCGACACCGAGACCACCCGAACGGCGGGCATCGACCCCGCGGTGGCCGGCAGCGTTGCCTCGATGAACTACACCCGCGAGCAGTTGGACGCCATCCTGGACAAGGCGGTACCGGCCGGCTGGCAGATGGCGTTCCACGCCAACGGCGACCTCGCCCTCGACCTGGCCCTGGACGCCTATGAGGATGCGCTGACCCGGCACGGTGTGCTGGGCACCGATCACCGCTGGCGCCTCGAGCACGCGGGCGCGGGCACCCGCGCGCACTTCGACCGCGCCGCGCGCCTCGGGGTCCACCTGTCCATGTCGCCGTTCCAGTACTACTACTGGGGCGATCTACTGGACGGGCAGATCTTCGATCACCAGCACGGCAGCCAGTGGCAGGCCTTCGCCGACGCGGTGGCCTCCGGGGCCTGCGTGTCGTTCCACAACGACGGGTCGGTGTCGCCGCCGGCGCCGGTGAACAACATCGCCACCGCCGTGTCGCGGCGGACCCGCGCCGGGGGCGTCCACGGTGCCGAGCAGGCCATCTCCCTGGACGACGCGCTACGCGCCCAGACCATCAACGCCGCCCGCACCCTGCGTCGCGAACACCTCGTCGGGTCGATCAGCGTCGGCAAGCTGGCCGATTTTGTGGAACTGACCGCCGACCCCTACACCGTCGACCCCGCACAGTTGGCGGAAGCAGCGCGGGTGACGGGCACTTGGCTGAGCGGTACACGGATTGATCTGGACGCGTTCCTCGATTCCGTGGGCGATGTCGATCACGCCGAGCACGCGCAACTGACAGCTCATGTGAAGCCTGGCTGCTGCTGAACGAGAGCCGGCGCCAGGATTGGGGTACTCGGTCGCCATGTTGAGCAAAATCCTGCAAGTGGTCGAAGGCCTGCCGAGCATCGTCGGTGTCCGCATCGGAACCGAGGAGCCGTTCTTCGTCGAGGAAGCCACGGTGGGGCCCGTTCAGATCCGCCGGTACGGCCCGCGGATCGCCGCGCAGACGGCGGTCGACGGCGACGGGCAGGACGCCCGCAGCGAGGGTTTCCGCCGGCTGGCCGGTTACATCTTCGGCGGTAATCACCGCTCCACGGAGATCGCGATGACGGCACCGGTGGCTCAGCAGAGCCAGTCCATCGCGATGACGGCACCGGTGGCGCAGTCCCGGACCGCCGATGGCGCGTCGGTGATCCGCTTCTTCATGCCCTCGAAGTACTCGCTGGACACGTTGCCTGAACCCGATGACGGCCTGGTGACCCTGGTCGAGGTGCCCGGCGAGACCATGGCTGTACTGCGGTTCAGCGGTGACCGCAGCGAGCGCGCGGTGGCCACCAAGACCGCGGAGCTGCTGGATCTGTTGCGCGACAGCAGCTTCGCACCCGCCGGCGACCCGGTGGCGTGGTTCTACGATCCGCCGTGGACGCTGCCGCCGCTGCGGCGCAACGAGGTCGCGGTCCCGGTCGCCGCGGCGGCGCCCCAGCCGTAACTACGTCTTGTCCGCCATCCGCGGGTCCGGGATCGCGCGGATGGCCAGTAAACCGGTCGGCGAGGTGTGCAGCGCTTCGTACTTCGCCGCGTCGATCTCGCGAGCCGGCGGCGTGGGGCGCGGTTCGGTCAATCGTTCGATCAGGAATCCGGCGCCCCGCAGCTCCTCGCAGGTCTGCTCCAGCGGTGACAACCACCACCGCACGTGCCAGCCGGCGTTCCAGGTCTCTTCGATGACGCGAGGTTGAAAGTAGTTGCCGCCGTGGCGCAGCCAATCACCGGTTGGATGCATCCGGGAGAGCACCAGCGCGCCGCCAGGCCGCAGCACCCTGGTCAATTCCGCCAGCGCGGCGGTTCTGTCGTCGAGGTACTCCAGTGCCAGCGCCAGCAGCACCAGGTCCACCGAGCCGTCCGGCAACCAGTCCAGCGGGTGCGCCAGGTCGTGGGTGCGGAATTGCGCCTGTGGGACCCGCTGGGTACTCAGCTCCACCATGCGTGGGCTCTGATCGAACCCGATCACCTGGGCACCGCGGCGGGTCAGCTCCGCCGCGTAGTGGCCGGGCCCGCAGGCAGCGTCCAACACGGTCTTGCCGTCGACGTCGCCGAGGAGGTCCAGACAGGCCGGGCGGTCGTAGTGGGCGTTGTAGAAGTTGTCGCGAGCGTGGTCGGCGAATTCGTCGGCGAACAGGTCGTACTGCGGCTGGGTTCCGACTTCCTCAGGCACTCGCGTGAGTCTGCCCCACCGTTGACACTGCGTCCACCGCGACTCCTTCTCGCACTTTCTCGCGCTCACCGCAGTGTCAACGCATAGTTCCTGCCACGGTGGGAGCAATGGCTGCCAACCCGAAATCTTTGCCCTGACCTGCCGGTTATGCCTCTCAGAACGGAGCGGAAAACCCTCCCGAACCGCTGACATAAGAGAGAAGAAGACCATGAAGAATTTCACCGCCGCGACTTTGATCGGCACCGCCCTGACCGCCGCCACCCTCGGACTGGCCGCCCCCGCGCTGGCCGCCCCCACCGGCGCCGGCAACGCCCAGGACACCATCAGCTCGCTGCAGGACCAGGGCTACAAGGTGATCGTCAACCGCCTCTCGACCGCCCCGCTGTCGGAAGCCAGCGTCGTCTCTACCGGCTTCGGCCCCACCTTCAGCCACACCAACACCAACGCCGGCAATCAGGGCGGTTACGGCGCCGCGTCCGACCGCGCTTTCGCCCCGGTGAACACCCAGACCGTGTACGTCAACGTCCGCTGACCCCAGCGTCGCAGAGAAAAGCTCCCCGCACCTGGGGAGCTTTTCTGCTGTCTGGACCATCCCGATGAGTTCCCCTCGACAGCAGGGTCTACCTGGCATGGGATTCATCGACATCGAACTCTTCGCAACTCTGGATCTGGTGGGCCAGGGCCCCGGGGGCCCTGAGGAGGACCCGATCGGGTTTCCGTTCAGCGGGTGGCAGGCCCCGCTGATGAACGAGACGGCGGGCGCGCAGGTGGCCGCGGCGTACGAGGGCACCGATGCCCTGCTGCTGGGGCGACGCACCTACGACATCTTCGCGGCCCACTGGCCACATCAGGACGACGAGTTCGCCCGACTTTTCAACAGCATTCCCAAATACGTGGCCTCACGTGGCATGCCCCAGCTGTCCTGGGCCGGCTCCACCCAACTCGGTCCGGACCTGGCCGCCGCGGTGCGCGAGATCCGCGAACGCCACGAGCGGATCAAGGTGGTCGGCAGCCTGAACCTTGTTCAAACCCTCCTGCATGAACGGCTTTTCGACCGGATCGACCTCTGGTTGCACCCGATCATGCTGGGCGTCGGCAAGAAGGTGTTCGACCACGGCGTGGTGCCCTCAAACCTCACCCTCCTGGAGCCACCTGCCACGTGCCCGACGGGCACGGTATACCTGCGGTACGGGCTGGCGGCCGGTGTTCCCGCGACCGGGGACATGACCGCGGGATAGCTGGCACCCACGTGTGCGCACTGATCGCTACGCTTGACCCAGCACGCCGCGACGGCACACCAGCGCGCGGGAGGGAGATGGCATGGCGACACCGTTATACCGACGTGTGCTGCAATTCACCTCCAAATATGCTGTGCGTCTGCTGATCTCGGTCGCAGCTGTGGTCGCGATCGTGTGCGCACTGGTCACCTGGGGTGGCACTGCGTCGCTCACGGCGTCCGCCTCCGACTGGTGTCCCACCCTGACCGACCACGACGTCGACTGCGGCGTCATCACCCGTCCACTGGTTGCCGGGCAGCCGCAACTGGGCACCATCGAGATCGGCTACGCCTTGGTGCACCACAGCGGCCCCGATGCCACACCCGCCGGCACCATCATGCCCAATCCCGGCGGCCCGGGTCTGCCGACCATCGCCTTCGGCACCGACGTGGCGACACTGCCCGACGACATGCTCGACGACTACGACGTGCTGCTGATCGATCCACGCGGAACCGGTGTGTCCACGCCGATGCAGTGTGGTGTTGACCAACGCGATTTCGAGACCGGCTCACGCGACGATCAGCGCACCGCGGTGGCCGAGTGTGCTGATGACCTGGGTGCCCGGGCGGCTGGATATACCTCGGCAGCCACCGCCGACGATTTCGACGCCGTGCGTGCCCATCTCGGCATCAACAAGGTGATCGCCTACGGATCCTCCTACGGCACCTATTTGATGACCGTGTACGCCCAGCGCCACCCACACCGCGTGCAGTCGGTGATCCTGGCCGGGGCCTACCCGCTGGACTTCGATCCCCTGCAGCGTCCCAACGCCGAAGCCGTCGACCTTGCGCTGCAACGGATCTGCGAGCGCAGCGGGCAGTGCGACGGAGACATCGCTGTCGACGATCTGCACACTGTGGCAGCACAATTGCGCGACAACCCGATACCGCTGGGCCGGGTGGATCTGACCGAGGGCGAGTTCGCGAACCTGGTCTTCGAAAGAGCAACCAGCGGGGTCGGCGGGGATCCCGACTCGATGACGCCGCTGGGCGAGTTGCCGGCGGCGCTGCACGCCGCGGTCAACGGCGACGACGAGCAGCTGCAAGCCCTGATGCTCGATCTGTTGGGCGACGATGACGACGGCGGCGGCGACGGTGATGACCTGTACGTAGCGGTGTCCTGCAACGACTACGTGACGTTGTGGTCACCGGACGCCGATCCGGCCACCCGCCAGGCGCAGTATCAGGCCGCGCTGGCCGACGCCGGTGACCTCGGCGCCTTCAGCGCGTCCGGGTTCGCCCAGGCTCAGCACGACGGCGGCGATGTCTGCATCGACTGGCCGGCCGGTGGCGCGCAACGCCTCGACGCCACCCAGCACCCCCTGCCCGCGGTTCCGGTCCTGGTGCTGTCCGGCGATCTGGATGCGGTCACCCCCGACGAGAACGGTCTACGGGCCGCCCGGCAATTTCCGCAGGGCACGTTCGTGGAGGTACCGAACCTCGGCCACACCCCGGACAACGAACCCAGCGGCTGCGTCGCGGGCATCATCGGCACGTTCATCCGTAATGGCGCCACGGGTGATTCCGCACAATGTCTGGACGACATCCCGGCCATCGACGTCGAACCGGTGTCGTGAGGGCGCTGTCCGCCGGTTTCCGGTGAAGCGGGTGGCGCGGGTTCCGACCCCCCGACCGCCGTTGTGTAGGCGCCACCTGTGTGCACACTGCTGGCACAATCGAAGGACTCATCAGTAGGCCGAAGCGGGCGAAGCGGCCCGCTCTGGCACAGTGGACTCATGACCACAGCCAGCAGCGGAGAAGCCGACACCACCGACCTCGGCACCACGATGCAAGACCCCGAACACATCTACGTCAGCACCGTCACCAACCCCAACGCCGGCAACCAAGTCATCACCGCCCACCGCACCAGAACCGGAGCCGAGGCCCAGGTCCAGGACCTCGCCACCACCTGGGGCGCCGACCCCACCACTCTCGAACCGACCATCCTCGAGCTGCCCCTGCTGCCCTGACCATAGGACAAGCCGAGGGCAGTAACGCACGCTCACAACAACTCCCGCGGGCTGCCCTGGTGTCTCATCGGTCAGCAGCGCGCACATCGCCGGCCTCCTGGGCGGTCTCCTTCACCAACCGAGGCACCCGCGAACCCGCCAAACAGGTTGTCGATCGCATACGGGCAGCGGCGGTTTCAGGAAGCCAGCAGTGACTCGCCCAACTGTTGTCCGGCCTCCACTCCGGGGAGGATGGCGAACACCGCGGACCCGACGGTGGTGATCCAGGGGTTGAACCCGTCGGCGGCTGCGAGGCGCTGCTGCACAGGGATGAACTGCGTGGCAGGGCTCTTCTGGTAGGCCGCGAAGATCAGGCCGCTGTCAGTGGTGTCGCCGGGTTCGGGAGGGTCGTCGTAGTTGTAGGGCCGGCGCAGAAACTGTTCGTCGTCGGTACGGTGGCGAGCCAGGGCGATGTGTGAATGGGGAGCGATGACGGGGATTCCCCCGATGTTGGCCTCGAAGTCGGGTTCGTCGGTCTCCGCACTTCCGGTCAGGGGTGCACCGTCACTCAGCCGGCGGCCGACCACCAATTCTTTCGAATCGCGGTCTAGTTCGTCCCACCCGTCCATATCTGCTCGGATTCGCCGCAACACCAGCACAGTGCCTCCGTTGAACCAGGGTTGCTCGGAGCCGTCGTCCCACACGTGCCGGTCGAACCCCGCCTCGTCGTGGATGTTGACCGTCCCGTCGACCTGTCCCATGAGATTGCGCATGCTCCCGCCGGCCTGATTGGAGCCGTGGGCGTTGCGAAAACCGCTCTGGCGCCAGCGCTGCCGCGTCATCGACCGGACATTCTTCAACAGCACGCGGCTGGCGTGGGCGATCACCATTGGGTCGTCGGCACACACTTGGAGAAGCAGATCTCCACCGCCCCACTTCGGTTGCAGCCGATCGGTGCTGAACGCGGGCAGATCAACCGCAGGTTCGGGTCGTCGGTGCGGCAGTCCGATGCGGTCGAAGATCGTCGGGCCCAGTCCTACGGTGACGGTCAGACGTGCGGGACGGAGCGCGAGTTCGGGCTCGGTGTCGGCCAACGCGGGCTGGCCCTGGGTCAGTCGTTGGGCGTCAGCAGTCCACAGACCCAGGATGGCGGCGAGAGTATCGCGTGCACTGCGTCCTGATTGCGGTGCGAGGTCGAGCCCGAGGAACAGCGCATAGGCTTGCGGGGCCGTGGCGATCCCGCCCTGGTGGTGCCCGTGGAATGGCTCTGTCGAGCTGCCGAAACCATCCACTGGCAAGGCTGATTGGGCTGCGGCGCACCCTGCGACCCCGGCGCCTGCAGCCAGCGCCGCGGCGCCTCCGGTGAGGAGGCGCCGCCGGCTGACGGCAAACCGGGGCTCACCGTGTTGCTCAGCCATGCTTGTGCGGACCCCCCGCCCCGTCAGTGCTCGGCACGTAGTTCTCATTCGCTCCGGCAAAATCACGGACTTGAGCGGTGACCGGCAACGTCGATCCATCCTCGAACTCGACGGTCAGCGTGACGTCGGCGCCCGGCCGTAGGGGTTCGGTGAGGTCCATCAGCATCAGATGGTCACCCCCGGGAATCAGCTCGCGGGTCTCCCCCGCAGGGACGACGAGACCGCCCTCTTTGGACTGCATGACCTTGCCGCCCGCGGCGTCGGGCACGACCTCGTGAACCTCGACGCTGCCGGCCGCCGGCGACGTCCCGGCCACGATGCGCGCGTCGCGACCGCCGGTGTTGGTGAAGGTGCCGAAGACAGCAGTCATGCCCTCATCGGCAGAACCCGCCCACTGATTCTCGAAAGTCACCTGGTCGGCCATGGGTCCGGCGTCCTGCTCAGATGACGAGCAGGACGATGTCAGCAGCACCGAGCCCATGACGAGGCCGGCAAGGATGGAACGAATTGTGTTGTCAGACATGTTCTTTGTTCTCCGTTGCTGGATTGGCGGCCTCGACGAGTGCACCTGCCGGTACCTCTGCAGCATCAGTGAGGTTGCTGTGCTGCGCGGTCGATGGCTCGTGAGCGGCGTGATGTTGGCGCGAGCGGCGTCGGCGGGTGAGCACCGCATCCACCGCGAGGACCACGAGCACCGACAGACCGAAAACAGGGAAGATCACGCCGAGGACCACCGCGGCCACCGACACCGCGATGACGGCACGTTTCGGCGTGTTGGATCGGGTGGCGGTGCTGGTGGCGGTGGGCAGGCCGGCGCCGCCGGCGGGGCGGCGTTTCCACCACATGGTCAGCCCGGTCAGGATGCTGGCCAGCACGCCGAGGCACGCCAACGTTGCCGAGATGCGGGTCACGACGCCGTACTGGTTGCCCATGTGCATGGCGATACCGAAACTCGTCAACCGCGACAATGCCCCGTCCTGCGCGGCGGTGGCGTTGGTGATGGTCTGACCGGTGAACTGATTGAGGTAGAGGGTGCGCTGCTCGGAGGTCTTCTGCGGCCAGGCGTTGACGACGGTGTAGCTGCCGTAGACCGGGCCTGCGCCTGCATCCGAGTCCGTGGGAGGGATGATCGCATAGCCGGGCACCATGTGTTCACCTTTGGCGATGCGATCGATGTCCGCGAATGACATCTGTTGCGGTGCAGCCCCGTTGGAGTCCGATGCAGGGATCGGATCGTCGGTGGCGGCCCAGGGGATGCGTCGGCCCAGTCGGTCGTAGTCACCGAGGGTGGCCGCGGTGGACGGCGCGTCGATGGATTCCGACGGCGCCACCGTGGCCGAGAGGGCGCGCCAGTTTTCGCCCCAGTACCGCGACCAGGTCATCCCGGACAGCACGTAGCAGATGAGCACGACCGACAATCCGATGCCGATCAGGGCGTGCAGATCACGCCAGCGGATACGGCCGCCGCGACTCCACCGGACCTTCAGCAGGGGTTTGGTGGCTTCGATCGCCCGCGGCCACCACAGGTAGATGCCACTGGCCAGCAGCACCAGGATCCACGTCGCGGTCAATTCCATCCAGAGGTTGCCGATGCCCACCGGGATGGTGGCGTCGGGATGGTCCGACGGGGCGATCAGGTGGCCGAGGGAGGGCAGCTGGATCTTCGGCGCGTCGTTGCCGAACATCCGGTGGACCTGATTGGCCCACCCGATCAGACCGGAGAGTTGATCGCGCTGCCCGAGGTACGCACCGGTGTACGGGTCGACGAACACCTGGGTGACGTCGGCCTCGCCGGCGGGATACTGCGGGGCGTCCGGCGCGACGAAATCGACGCGGGTTGATCGGCCGGGGCCGGCGGGCGGGGTGACGGCGTCCAGCGCATAGTCGGCGCCGACCTGCTGTGCGGCAGTATCGACCTGCTCGTCGAGGGGCACCGTGTCAGCGCCTTGCGCGACCACCAACAGGTCGCGGTTGAGCCAGGTGTCCAGCGGCTGGCTGTACAAGATGATCAACCCAGAGCAGGCCAGGACAACCAGGGGCGGGGTGGCGAACAACGCCACCCAGAAGTGCAGTCGCCATATTCGGCGCAGAACGGCGGCATTACCGCGGCGCTGGCTCGATATCGCAGTGCTCATCGACCTCCTCCCGGGGTGGCAGGGGGGGTCACGGTGGAGATACGGGTGCGCTGAAAAAGGCTCACGGAAAAGTTCTTTCGACGTGGGGTGGTCCAGGGACGCGCGACCGTCAGACAGATCTCACGACGTGAGGGGTCGACGCGCGAATACCGCGGCGCCCGCGCCGCGGTGGAAAAGGTCAGGAGAAAGTGCGAACCGCTATGCGGCTGCAGTGGCGGCGCGCGGCGGCGCCCGCATACCCAACCCCGCCCGGCCCAGGACCGGTCGGGCGACGACCACGCGCACAACCACACGCCGCAGGCGCGCCGTGGAACGCTGCGGGACCATGGCGAACAACCGCAACCAGCACAGCAGCGTGCCGCACACCGCGTAGAGGTGTTCGACGACAGCAATCGCCGATCCGAGAACCGCGGCGGCCGCCAGGTGGGCGACCACCATCGACGGTGACAGCTCCAGGCCGCCATGTTGGTGACCGCCGCCGGCCACCAACGTGGCATGCCCCAGGGCTTGAGCGATGACCAGCCCACCAGTGGCGGAGGCCCATCGCAGGCGCGGACCGTCGAACACCATCGCCGCGACCGCGACCCCGACCACCGCGCACACCAGCGCCGACAGGATCAGCGCGGATCCCTGGGGCAGGCCGCCGCCGGCGGCCCCGTGGGCACCGGCAGTGACGACCGCCGAGCACACACCGACCAACGCGCCGCGCAATCCGCGTGCGTGTGACCTCGGTGTGCTCACGCTGCGCACCTTACCGCCCGTGCAGCGACACCACTGAGCGGCGGGCGCTGGGCGGAACGCGGTGTCGGAACGAACCAGTGCCAGGTGGGCCCACCCGTTGGCACACTCTTGGCACAGCGAGGGTTTACCTCGCGGGCCAACCAGAGCCTGTCGAATCAGCCCCAGGGTTTGGTGGCACGGTTTCTCGTGATCGAGCACGGCATGGAAGGCAATCCAGCTTCAGATGCGTCGATTAGTTTCGCACTCGGGGTCGTGAATTTCAGCGCTGTAATTATGTTGCAGGTGTTACCGCTGGTGCAGTTGTGGGATACGCTCACCTACGTACCTAATACGTAGATGTTTGCTACGCGGCCGAAAAGGCTGCCCCAGTCGCGGTGCGACGACCTGATGACCGTTGCTCGCACAGCCGGAGGAAATCAACAATATGAGACCCATTGCCGGTTGCATCAGGTCTGTGGACGTCCGCACATTCGGCAACTCTCCTCGACGTCGGACAATGGCGGTGGCCATTGTTGTGTCGCTTCTGATGGTGTTTTCGCCATCAGTGTCCGCCGAACCGGCCTCAGGGCCGTGGGATCCGCTCCTGCCGAAGACGCCCAGCGCCGGAGCTCCCGGAGATCCGGTCGCCATCGCCAACGCATCGTTGCAGGCGACGTCCGTTGCCACGCAAACAGCCATGGACTTGGGACGCAGCTTCCTCAGCGGCCTCGGCATCATGAAGCCCACTGCAAGCCCGCAGGCAAGCATTCGCGGCAGCCGCGTCTATGGCACGCAGGCGATCGAATACGTGATTCGCAGGGCGGGGACACAGATTGGCGTTCCCTACTCCTGGGGTGGGGGTAGCCTCACAGGGCCGAGCCGGGGTGTGGACCGAGGCGCGGGCACCGTAGGCTTCGACTGCTCGGGATTGACGCGGTTCGCCTTCGCCGGCGTCGGGGTCCTGTTGCCACGGTGGTCCGGTGACCAGTACAACGCCGGCCGAAAGATTCCTCCCTCTCAGGCCAAAAGGGGCGACCTGCTGTTCTGGGGGCCTGGCGGAAGCCAACACGAGGCGATCTACCTAGGTGGAGGGCAGATGATAGAGGCGCAACAAACTGGAGTTCCCATCAAAGTGTCACCCGTGCGCACCGCTGGAATGACTCCCTACGTCGTTCGAGTCATCGAAACCTAGGTCAGAGACGCTCAGTTGCGGCGTCAGCGTGCCCGTCACGTCACTGGCTTCTTCTGCGGTCGTCTCGCCATGCACTCTGCGTTGTAAGACCTCATCCGGCTGCGACCTTGCGCAACAAGCGATTTGAGTAGTCTAGTCCTCTCTGACCCGATGAACCGATGCGTCGGTGGCGACAACGACTTCACCGGTGCACAGGACCAGGATGGCTCGAGAGTGTCGCCAAGCGCCGGGCGTTGCTACCAGTCTTGGTCACTGTCGCGCTCAGAGCTCGGTCCCATCGACGTGCAAAAGCTTTACCAGATCTTGAGGAAACGGCGAGAGGACCCATATTGCGGGTCTGCACGCTGGAAGAGACATTCCCGCCGCCGGGTTTCGCGGTCGTGCGGCGCGGTTGGAGTAAGCGACGTGGGAGAAGGCACTATGCAGATCAAACGATGCGCGGCGGCACTGGGTATCGGCGCGGCCCTGGTCGTGTTGAGCGGATGCTCCGGTTCCGGTTCGGATTCGGCGGAGTCAGCGACCACGCAGGCGCAGGCGTCGTCGGCGGCCTCGAGTGCTGCTCCGGCCACGTCAGCTGCGGACCACAACGATGCCGACGTGACGTTCGCCCAGGCAATGATCCCGCACCACGAACAGGCCGTCGAGATGAGTGACATGGTGCTGGGTAAGCAGGGCATCGCCCCTGAGGTCATCACCCTGGCCAACGAGATCAAGGCTGCTCAGGGTCCCGAGATTCAGCAGATGCAAGGCTGGCTTGCCGAGTGGGGTGTCGAGTCCGGCGAGGGCGGGATGTCGAGCATGCCGGGCCACGACATGTCCACCATGCCGGGCCATGACATGTCCGGAGACGGTTCGATGCCCGGCATGAGCGGGGGCGGCATGATGTCCGAGCAGGACATGACCGATCTGCAGAACGCCCAGGGCGTCGCCGCGAGTCGGCTGTTCCTCACGCAGATGATCGAGCACCACGAAGGCGCTATCACCATGGCGCAGACCGAGATCGATGCGGGACAGTTCCCCGCCGCGGTCGAGATGGCGCGCGCCATCGTCACCTCGCAGCAAGAAGAGATCACGACCATGGAAAACCTGCTCGAGACCCTGTGACCGGAGGTGTCGAGGCGAGTCAGTGACGCGCGCTCAAGGGTCGGGGCCGTCGCGTCCCGCTGCTCGTCGATTCGACCGCTGGTCTGTCCTCGGCGGGCAGGGCGATGCGGAAGGTGGTCCCGGCGCCGGGGCCGGGGCTGCTCGCAGAGATGGTGCCGCCGTGAGCTTCTACCAGCGCTTTGGCAATGGCCAACCCGATCCCGGCACCGCCTTCATCGCGAGCACGGGCAGAGTCGGTGCGATAGAACCGTTCGAAGACGCGCTCGAGGTGCTCAGCTGCGATGCCGGTGCCCGTATCGGCGACCGAGATGACCACATTGGCGCCCTGGTGGATGGCCGCGACCTGCACGACCCCTCCGGCGTCGGTGTGGCGCAGCGCATTGTCGATGAGATTTCCCAATACCTGCAGCAGCCGCTGGGTGTCACCCCACAGCTGCGGTAACCCGTTGTCGGCGTGCGTGTTCAGCACTACCCCCTTGGTGATGAACCGGTCGCGGGCCGCGGTCACGGCACCATCGAGGAGATCGGCGGGATTGATCCACGCGTAGGCCAGTGACGCGGAGCTTTCCTCGGCTTTTGTCAGCGCCGACAGGTCGTGGGAAAACCGGACCAGGCGGCGGGTCTGGTCGTTGAGCATCGCGGTGGTGTCGCTGTCCAGGGTGCGTACACCGTCGCCGATGGCCTCGATATAGGCCTGCAGCACCGCGATCGGGGTCCGAATCTCGTGGGCAAGGTCGCTGAAGAGTCGTCGTCGGGTTTCGTCCACGGTCTGCAGACGGGTCGCCATCTGGTTGAAGGAGTCGGCAAGGGCGTCGAAGTCCTCACCGAGGCGCGGTGAGGACACCCGAATGTCGTAGTCTCCGTGAGCGACTGCGCGTGCTGCGGATGCTACTTCGGCCACCGAGCGCTGAAGCCGGCGGCTGACGTACCAACTCACCGCAAGAGCCGCGAGAACCGATACAGCCAACGCCCCGCCGACCGAGAACGCGGTGGCATAGACGTACGCCTCCTCGGCGTGGAGCTCTTCCATGGAGTTCGCCGGCACCCCGGCTCGGTGCAGGTGCTCGCGAAACAGCGGAGGTCCGATGACGGCGGCGATGACCGCAGTGGTGGCGACTCCGGCGAGCAGAACCATCGCCTGGGCCAGCAACAGCCGTGCTCCGAGTCCGTAGCGACGAGCCGACGTGGGGCCGACGGCCGCTGACGGTCTGGGAAGGTTCATTGGCCGCAGCCCATCCGGTAGCCGACCCCGCGGACGGTCACGACGAAGCGGGGCGCGGCGGGGTCGTCACCCAGTTTGCGGCGCAGGTGGCCGATGTGGACATCGATGAGGTGATCGCTGCCCACCCAGGGTTGGTCACGGATCGCTTCCAGCAGTTGGCGCCTGCTCAACACAAGGTTCGGCCGGTCAGACAGCGCGGCGAGCAGGTCGAACTCGGTGCGCGTCAACAACACTGGTCGGTCATCGAGGAGCACTTCACGGGAGTCGATGTACAGGGTCAGCGCTCCGAACGTGCGCGGAGGGCTCGAAGCTGCGCTGCCGGTGCGGTAGTCGGCTCCAGGGTGTGAAGCGGTGCGCGGTCGGCGCAACATCGCCCGGATACGGGCAACCAGTTCGCGGGGGCTGAACGGTTTGGTGACGTAATCGTCGGCGCCCACGGTGAGACCGACAATGGTGTCCATCTCGGTGTCGCGGGCGGTCAGCATCACCACGTACGCGTCGGAGAAGGTCCGCAGCTGCCGGCACACTTCGAGTCCGTCGATGCCGGGCAAGCCCAGATCGAGGACGACCACGTCGGGATCGAGTTCCTTGGCGATCGTGATGGCCTCGGTCCCATTGCCTGCCACGGTGGCCTCGAACTGTTCGCGTTCCAGGTAGCTGGCAACCACCTCGGCCAGCGGCAGTTCGTCGTCGACGACCAGCGCCCGATAACCCGGTACCGAGGAGGGGGTGGCGTCCATCTGTTCATGGTGCCCGTCGCACCTGCGTCCCGGAACCCCGCACGGCGGTGTGCGCAAAACTTGAACTGATCTTTATCCAACCCCGACGAAGGGCTACCGCGAGCCAACAGGCTGAGACGAATGCCCACACAGCGCCTCGTGAACGACGCGGCTCGGCTACTGCCGGCGCGTGTCCCCCGTCAACGGGATGCGCGGCGGTTACGTTGAACCTCGGCAACGTGGTGTTCCACGCGCGCCTGCGGCGCCGGCCGCCGGTGTACGGGCTGAGAGCGGAGGTGGCGATGCTGGCGCGAGGGTTCGGCGACCTGGAGGCAGCCGTCATGAACAAGATCTGGGACCGCCGTGCGGCGGTCACGGTGCGCGATATCTTCGACGACCTGTCCCGAGACCGCCAGATCGCCTACACGACCGTGTTGTCCACGATGGACAACCTGCACCGCAAGCGCTGGCTGGAGCGGGAACGCGACGGCAAAGCGTATGTGTATCAGCCGGTGATGAGCCGGGAGGAGCGATCTGCGCGGCTGATGCGCGAGGCGATGGAGACCGGCGGCGATGCCGACGCCGTGCTGGCGTTCTTCGTCGAACAGATGAGCCCTGATGAATCCGCGCAACTCAAAGCCGTGATCCGCCGCGTCTCGGGTCGTCGCCGATGACCACCGCGCTGTGGCTGGTGGTCTACGGCGGGGCGTTGACCTGGGGTGCGCCCGTACTGCTGGGCCGACTCACCGCATCGGGGCTGAGCCCTCGGATGGGTGTCGCGGCGTGGCTCACCGCCATTGCGACGGCGATGCTCACCTGGGCGCTCGCCTTGATCTTGATTGCCGACGCGGCAGTGCACGGGGTGACGGATTCCTCGGCGGTCACGCTGTGCCTGGAGCTCTTCGGGTTCCCGGAGCACACGCCGCTACCAGGCCGGATCGGTGCGCTGACACTGATCGTGGGTGGGATGGCGGCGTCGGCCGTTGTCATTGCGCGCGTCGGTCGTTCACTGCGGCACCTGCGCTCGCGGAGTCATGAACATGCACAGGCCGCGCGGTTGGTGGGCCGCCGCACGGACCGTTCTGATGTCGTGGTCGTCGATGCCCCGCAGCGGACCGCTTACTGCGTGTTGGGCCGCCCCAACGCCATCGTGGTGACCTCCGCAGCCTTGTCATCGTTGAGTCACTGCCAACTGGCCGCGGTCCTCGCTCATGAAGACGCTCACATCCGTGGCCGTCACCACCATCTGTTGATGGTGCTTCGCGCGCTGGCTTCGACGCTGCCGTGGTTGCCGCTGCTGCGCCGCGGGAGGCTCGCCGTCGGCGAGCTCCTGGAGATGTGCGCCGACGATGCCGCCGCCCGCCACTGCGGCACGCCCCCGCTACTGAGCGGGCTGCTGACCCTCGCCGGTTCCGGGCCCGCGCCCGCTGACGGGCTTGCCGCCGCCACAACCGCCGTCGTATCGCGAGCACAGCGGTTGGCGGATCCCGCCGGGCCCACACAACAGTGGAAGCAACGAATTGTGTTGACCACCATCATGGTCGGCACCGTGTCCGCGCCCCTGTTCATCAACCTGCTCTGCCATCACTGAGCCTGACCGTCCGTACTCAACCGCGCTGACGGGCTGAGACCTCGGAAACCCTCGCCGTGATACCCCCGTACGGTATGTGCATCACACTGCGCCAGCAGGGTTGGGTTGCACCTGGGACGTGAACAACGTGATCGAAACCTCCTGCCCGAACGGCAAGTACTGAGCAGTTACGGAGATTCGCAGCGGTTGGAGAACAGCGGTCCTTGCATACCCCCCAGGGGTATGGTAGACCTGCTGCTGTCCACAGTTCAACCCCCACCGGAAGGCCACCATGAGCACCACCGTCAAGATCACCGTCACGGGCATGACCTGCGGGCACTGCGCATCCTCGGTCAGCGAGGAGATCCGCAGCATCGAAGGAGTCACCGATGTGGCGGTCAACGTGGGCACCGGCCAGGTCGTCATCCACGCAGATCGCGACCTTGACGCGGCCGCCATCGACGCCGCGGTCCGGGAGGCCGGGTACAGCCTGACCGGCTGAACCACCGGCCCTCGACCGCGAACGAAGGAGTTGATCATGAAACCTGGGACAACCCTGGCGGGCTTCGCCGTCGGGCTGGCCGTGATCTCCGCCGCCGCGATCGGTGTGGGCGCCTTTACCGCATGACGCGCGTGACGGGCCATCCTCGGCGAGGCAACGCCACAGGAACCGCACCCGAGCGCGGACACCAGCTCTGGAGGAAGACAGAAATGACACTGGGAACCCCGTCCCCCGGAACGCAGGAGGCCCACCGATGACCAACCATGACCACCACGGCCATCAGGACATGGGCGACGTCAACTCGATGGCCGTCAGCGCCACCCTGCATTGTCTCACCGGCTGCGCCATCGGCGAGATCATCGGACTCATCATCGGCACCGCGCTGGGCCTCGGCAATCTGGCCACCATCGCCATCGCCGTCGCGCTGGCATTCCTGTTCGGCTACACCCTGTCCACCTTGCCGCTGCTGAAAGCAGGCCTCGCCCTGGGCACCGCGCTCAGCGTCGTCCTGGCCGCCGACACCATCTCGATCGCCACCATGGAGGTCGTGGACAACCTCGTCATGGCCGCCATCCCCGGCGCCATGAACGCCGGACTGGTCAATCCCGTCTTCTGGATCGGCATGGCCATCGCCTTGACTGCGGCGTTCTTCGCCGCGTATCCCGTCAACCGCTACCTGCTCAAACGCGGCAAAGGGCACGCCCTGACACACCAGTACCACCAAGGCGGCAGCCCGGTAACCGGCTTTCGGCGCCTCATCCCGTCGTTCAGCACAGGTGCACTGGTCGCCGTCATCTCCGCGTTCATGGTGGGCGGCTTGGTCGTGTCCGTGGCCGACAGCCTCACCGGACCCGCCTCCAGCGTCCATGGCAGCAGTGCGGCTCCAGGACCAAGCGCGCGCGGATAGGTCGTCCCCCTCGCTCGCGACGTCGTGGGAAGCGCGCGCTGACGACGCCGATCACAGCGACGTTCGAGACCTCAGCGGTCAGTGGTCATGATCGTGATCGGCATGCCCATCGTCCAGCGGCTGCGCCGGCGCAGTCGGGGTTGGTGCGAGTTGTGGCGGTGCCGCCGGAGCCCCCGCCGGTTGTGACGGTCCCGCCGGGGTCCTCACCGCTTCTGCCGGCGCCACCGGGCTTCCGTTGGCTTTCTCGACAGGCGCGGAAGCGGGCGGATGAGGGTGATGGCCCAGGTGTCCATCCGCCTGCTCGACGTGAGGCCCGTGATGATCACTCTCCGCGCCCGCCGGCCCGTGATGGTCGTGCCGGAGGCCGGACGCCACGCCCACCGTGGAAGCCAGCGCGACCACACCTACGGCACCGAGAAGAACCACAGCACTCGCGAAGGCGGTGACCGGCTCGCCACGCAAGCCGCGGTACCACACCCAGCCTGCACCCATCACCACGTAGATCTGCAGCAGGAGAGCACACAGGTCCGCGCCCTGCACAACTTCGGCTTCTCCTGCGTGCGGACCGAACGGGGCTCCCGCAGTCCGCGACAGTGCCCACATTGCGATCGCTGCGATGTTGAGGACAATTCCTGCGGCGAGGACTGCGGTTGTGGCGCGGACGAGCACTGCCCGGGCCCAGATCAGTTGAAAAGTCGCGAGAGTCACGAAGAACGCGCCGGCCGGCATCCATTCGAGCCAGTGGGCCGGGACGACGGCGAAGTGAATGACAGCGGCGCCCAGCGAGGCCAGCGCCGCGAGGCGAGCTGCCAGCCTACTGTCGGTCCTCGGCTCGGTTCTTGGTGCCACTCGTCCGATGATGACAGCAGCGGACTCAGAGGCGATTGTGCGACATCACATCTCAACCGGACCGAGATGCTTCCGTCACCCGATGAGCACGATCACGTACATCTGCATTCGGCCCACACCGGTCATCGGGAGATGAATCTACGGCAACACCTGTGAGGCAGAAAGATTCAATGGATCATCTGTGACTCTGTGTCAGACGTTATCGACCTGGGACGTGGGACTGTGTCGCGTGATCGTGAAAATGTGTACGTCACAGACAAGTACGTATTTACTACGTACTTCATGATTACGAAGATGACGGCACTGCCGTCGCAGGCGACCACAAGAATTGCGTCCGCGTCCGCTGACCCTCGCGAAATCTTCGATGGGTCAAAGACGTTTCCCAACAGTCGAATACGCTCGATCCCTGGCAGTCAACGGCTGCAGACAATCGCAGTGAAGGCTCACGGATAACGCGCTCGGGATGCTGCTCGACCTCGCGTTCGGCGGCGGCGGCCTCTTCCCGAGCGGGTGACGTCCAGAGAATCTGGGACGGTCGATTCAGTGTCGTTGCTCAGTTCAGCATCGCCGTTGACCACGAGGTCCCAGACGCCCTGGTCACCGCCGCTCCCTTCGATGGACTCGCTGGTGAAGGAGTCGTCGCTGGAGTCGCTGTAGCGGCCGGACTGCACCGGGCGTGATCGGGCGACCAGATCTCGGACATGACAGTAGGCTGCGCGCACCGCTTCGCTCTGAACCAGCTCACGGACACTGCTGACAGCAGACGTCCTGTACGCGCTGATCTCTGCGTCCTTGGTCGCTTGATCCAGCATGGACAGCCGCCGCAGCTTGTCGACGGTGCCCACCATGGCCCCGTGGATGAGCAGCGCAGTCCAGCGGGACTCTGTCTTCAACAGCATGGTCGAGCGAGAGCCGCTCTTCCTCCCTGTTGACGTTTGAACGCGCGCTCATTGCTGAACTCGGAATAGTCCACGACGGCTGTCGCCGCCGCGAGGCAGCCGGCCAGAACGCGGAGCCCAACCGGCAATCACCCGACGGGATGAGACCGACCGCAACGGCGGCCGCCGAGGTCCGAACAGCCAACGTCGTCAGTGCGACAGTGAAGGCGACCGCGGTTCTTCGACGGTCTTCATCTGGTCCACCCCACCCCCACCGCGGCGGCATCGCACAACGCAACGACGAGTCATGAGAGCCGACGCGGAGAGCGTCGGAAGAGGCTTGTGCTCAATGCGCTCACTCGTTCCAAACCTCGTGGCGCGTTCGTGGCGCAACGGGGGTTCCGGAATCGACTGCATGTAGGGGCTGCAAGCCTCTGAACAGAACTTTTGTTGGTGGGCGCGGAGGGTTTCGAACCCCCGACCGCTGGTGTGTAAAACCAGAGCTCTACCACTGAGCTACACGCCCGGACCGCAGCAGGTTACACGGCGGGCCACAGGGAGACCAAAACCCTCATTCCGACGACAGCGCCGCCAGCGCGTCCACCCAGAGTCCCTGCTCGCGCGGCTCACCGGGCTGCTTCATCTCGGCGAACGTGATCAGGCCACGCTTGTCCACCACGAACGTGCCCCGATTGGGCACGCCCGCAACATCGTTGAACACGCCGTACTCGGCGGCGACGGCGCCGTGCGGCCAGAAGTCGGACAGCACCGGAAAGGTGAACCCACGCTGGGTGGCCCAGACCTTGTGGGTGGGCGGCGGGCCGACGGACAGGGTCAGCACGGCGGTGGAGTCGTTCTGATACCTCGCCAGGTTGTCGCGGATGGCGTCCAGCTCACCCTCGCAGATGCCGGTGAACGCCAGCGGGAAGAACACCAGCAGGACATTTTTGGCACCCCGGTACGAACGCAGGGTCACAGCGCGCCCGTTCTGGTCCTTCAGACTGAAATCGGGGGCGCTGCTGCCGATCGTCACCATCTAGCGACGAGGAGCCTTCGCGGTCTTGGGCTGCACCAGCCGGCTCCCGATCCAGTCCCCCAGGTTGGCCGAGGAGGTCTGCATCAGCCCCGCGGTGGGCGCCGATTCGGCGATCTCCGCCGGCAGTACGTGCCCCGGCTTACCGGTCTTGGGTGTCAACACCCAGATCACACCGTCGTCGGCCAGCGGGGTGATGGCGTCCATCAGGGCGTCCACCAGATCACCGTCGTCGTCGCGCCACCACATCAGCACGACGTCGATGACCTCATCCGCGTCCTCATCGAGGAGCTCGCCACCGCTGGCATCCTCGACATCGGCGCGGATGTCGTCGTCGGTGTCCTCGTCCCAGCCCAACTCCTGGACAACCTGACCTTTTTGGATGCCCAGACTGCGGGCGTAGTTCGCTGCGTTGTCCGCCGCGACCACCGTGGGACCTCCTAATTGTTCATGACACATGTGCGCTTGTCTCATAGTCGCACAGAGCGCAGGCGCAGGTGACAGCAGACACAGCGGGAGTTCCGCGGGATTGCCGGCACGGCGGGCTCAGTAGAAGCCGTCACACAGGTTCAAAGCATTCGATCGCGAGTCGTTCAGGCCGGTGACGGCGTCGTTGAATTCGCCCGCGGGCACCCGCGTCAGCACCGCCGTGGCGGTGGCCCGGGCGGCATCCACCCAGGCGTTCAGCGCGTCGCGGAGCTCCGGTGGCAGGGTGTCGTCGATGTCTGCGAGCACCACGTCAGCGCTGCGGTTGAGCGCCTCACCGGCCGCCCCCTCGGTGGCGATGCCGTCACCGCCGGCGTTCATCGAGTCCACGTAGACGTTCAGCGCGTCGATGGCATCAGCACTGGTGGTGCTCATGGTCTCGCAGGCGGTGTGTACGGCCTCGACGGTGAGCGATCCCTGGCGTTCGGACTCACGGGCACTCGAGGTCGCGGCCGACGCGGACAGCGACTCCGACACCGAGGTCCGGTAGGCGGGCGCGTCGGAGGCGTCGACGGTGGGCGTACCGTCGGTGATGCTGCTGCAGCCGATCGCCGCCATCAGCATCACCGCGGCCATCCCCAGCGCCACCCGCAGCCGTCCGATCAGCACAGATACAGACGGTACCGGCTCGGCGGCGCCTTCACGGTCCGACCATCACAGATCCGCTCGCCTCAACCGATCCACGTGCGGAAAGATGGGAGAGGTAGGACACCCCCTACGCCCTCAATTTAGGAGTAGCGCGTTGACAACCGAGTTCGTGCGCCAGGACCTGGCCCAAAACTCCGGCACCGCAGCTGAACCAGATCGTGTACGTGTGATCCGGGAAGGCGTTGCCTCGTATCTGCCCGACATCGACCCCGAAGAGACCGGTGAGTGGCTGGAGTCCTTCGACGATCTGGTGTCGCGGTCCGGACCGGCCCGGGCTCGTTACCTGCTGCTGCGAATGTTGGAACGCGCCAGCGAGCAGCGCGTCTCCATCCCCGCGCTGACCTCCACCGATTACGTCAACACCATCCCCACCGAGCTGGAGCCGTGGTTCCCCGGCGACGAGGACGTGGAGCGCCGCTACCGCGCCTGGATCCGCTGGAACGCCGCCATCATGGTGCACCGCGCGCAGCGGCCCGGCGTCGGCGTCGGCGGCCACATCTCCACCTACGCGTCCTCGGCGGCGCTCTACGAGGTGGGCTTCAACCACTTCTTCCGCGGCAAAGGCCACCCCGGCGGCGGCGACCAGGTGTTCATTCAGGGTCACGCCTCTCCCGGCGTCTACGCCCGCGCCTTCCTCGAGGGCCGGCTCACCGCCGACCAGATGGACGGCTTCCGTCAGGAGCACAGCCATCCCGGTGGTGGGCTGCCGTCCTACCCGCACCCGCGCCTGATGCCCGACTTCTGGGAGTTCCCCACGGTGTCGATGGGCCTGGGCCCCATGAATGCCATCTACCAGGCGCGGTTCAACCATTACCTGCACGACCGCGGCATCAAGGACACCTCCGATCAGCACGTGTGGGCGTTCCTGGGCGACGGCGAGATGGACGAGGCAGAGAGCCGCGGCCTGACCCACATGGCCGCCCTCGAGGGCCTGGACAACCTGACGTTCGTCATCAACTGCAACCTGCAGCGCCTGGATGGCCCGGTGCGCGGCAACGGCAAGATCATCCAGGAGCTGGAGTCGTTCTTCCGCGGCGCCGGCTGGAACGTCATCAAGGTGGTGTGGGGCCGCGAGTGGGACGCGCTGCTGCACGCCGACCGCGACGGCGCCCTGGTCAACCTGATGAACTCCACCCCCGACGGTGACTACCAGACCTACAAGGCCAACGACGGCGGTTACGTCCGTGACCACTTCTTCGGGCGCGACCCGCGCACCAAGTCCCTGGTGGAACCGATGACCGACGCGGAGATCTGGAATCTCAAGCGCGGCGGCCACGACTACCGCAAGGTGTACGCCGCCTACCGCGCGGCCATGGAGCACAAGGGCCAGCCCACCGTCATCCTGGCCAAGACCATCAAGGGCTACACCCTGGGCAAGCACTTCGAGGGCCGCAACGCCACGCACCAGATGAAAAAGCTTGCGCTGCAAGATCTCAAGGACTTCCGCGACGCTCAGCGCATCCCGGTCTCCGACTCCCAGCTCGAGGACAACCCGTACCTGCCGCCGTACTACCACCCGGGTTCGGACGCACCGGAGATCCGCTACATGCTGGACCGCCGGCGCGCCCTCGGCGGGTTCCTGCCCGAGCGTCGCACCAAGTCCAAGCCGCTGACGCTGCCGGGCCGCGACGCGTACAAGGCGTTGAAGAAGGGGTCGGGCAACCAGGAGGTCGCCACCACCATGGCGACGGTGCGCACGTTCAAGGAACTGCTGCGCGACAAGAACATCGGTTCGCGAATCGTGCCGATCATCCCCGACGAGGCTCGGACCTTCGGGATGGACTCGTGGTTCCCGACGCTGAAGATCTACAACCGCAACGGCCAGCTGTACACGGCTGTGGACGCCGAGTTGATGCTGGCGTACAAGGAAAGCGAAGTCGGTCAGATCCTGCACGAGGGCATCAACGAGGCGGGGTCCACAGCGTCGTTCACCGCGGTGGCCACCTCGTATTCCACCCACAACGAGCCGATGATCCCGATCTACATCTTCTATTCGATGTTCGGGTTCCAGCGCACCGGTGACGGCTTCTGGGCGGCCGCTGATCAGATGGCGCGCGGTTTCGTGCTGGGCGCCACGGCCGGCCGGACCACGCTGACCGGCGAGGGCCTACAGCACGCCGACGGGCATTCGCTGCTGCTGGCGTCCACCAACCCGGCTGTGGTGGCCTATGACCCGGCGTTCGCCTACGAGATCGCCTACATCGTCGAAGACGGGCTGCGCCGGATGTACGGCGAGAACCCGGAGAACATCTTCTACTACATGACGATCTACAACGAGCCGTACGTCCAGCCCAAGGAGCCGGAGAACTTCGACCCCGAGGGTGTATTGCGCGGGATGTACAAGTTCCGGGCCGCGTCGGAGAAGCGCAACAGCACCGCGCAGATCCTGGCCTCGGGCGTGGCCATGCCGGAGGCGCTGCGCGCCGCGGACATGCTGGCCGAGAAGTGGGACGTGGCCGCCGATGTGTGGTCGGTGACCAGCTGGGGCGAGCTGAACCGCGACGGTGTCGAGGTGGAGAAGCAGAAGCTGCGCCACCCCGATCGCCAGGCCCCGGAAAGCTACGTGACCAAGGTGCTCTCCGATGCCGTCGGCCCCGTGGTGGCGGTCTCGGACTGGATGCGCGGCGTGCCGGAACTGATCCGGCCCTGGGTGCCCGGCACCTACCTCACCCTGGGGGCGGACGGGTTCGGTTTCTCCGACACCCGGCCCGCGGCGCGGCGGTATTTCAACACCGACGCCGAGTCCGTGGTGGTGGCCGTGCTGGAGGCCCTGGCCCGCGACGGTGAGATCGATCCATCCGTCGCCGTGGCCGCGGCCAAGGAGTACAAGATCGACGACGTGTTGGCCGCCGGGGTGTCGTTCAAGGACACCGGCAGCGCGTAACCGGCTCGCCGAGACTGCACCGAGTGCGCCGTCAGCACCCCCGACGGCGCACCGTGTGCAGTCTCGGCGTACAAAAACGCGGCGTAGATTTTAGTGGTGGCCGACAATCCGTTCTCCGACCCGCGGTCGCCGCTGGAGATGCTCGGGAACGTGCCCGAGTCGCTGCGGCGCCGGCTCAAGCAGTACTCCGGGCGGCTGGCCACCGAGACGGTGCAGGCCATGCAGGAGCGGTTGCCGTTCTTCGCCGAGCTGGAGGCATCGCAGCGCTCCAGCGTGCAGTTGGTGGTGCAGACCGCGGTGGTGAACTTCGCCGAGTGGCTCAACGACCCGTCCAGCGACGTCGGCTACACCGCCGAGGCGTTCGCGCTGGTGCCTCAGGACCTCACCCGGCGGGTGGCGCTGCGGCAGACCGTGGACATGGTGCGGGTCACCATGGAGTTGCTCGAGGAACTGGTGCCGATGCTGGCCCGCAACGACGAGCAGTCCAAGGCGCTGACGGTCGGCATCCTGCGGTACAGCCGGGATCTTGCCTTCGCCGCCGCCTCGGCCTACGCCGACGCCGCTGAGGCGCGGGGTTCCTGGGACTCCCGGATGGAAGCCAGCGTGGTCGACGCCGTGGTGCGCGGAGACACCGGGTCGGAACTGCAGTCCCGCGCGGCGGCGCTGAACTGGGACACCACCGCGCCGGCCACCGTTGTCGTCGGCACTCCCCCGCCCGGGCGGGCGGACTTCGCCAGCGAAGACGTCCGCCTGATCGCGAACCGGCACGGACGCGCTGCGCTGACCGACGTGCACGGCACCTGGCTGATCGCCATCGTGTCGGGCCATCTGTCGGCCACCGACAGATTCCTGGCGGATCTGATGAACGCGTTCTCCGACGGCCCGGTGGTGGTGGGCCCGACGGCGCCGATGCTGACGGCGGCGTATCACAGTGCCAATGAAGCGATTTCGGGGATGAACGCCGTCGCCGGCTGGTCCGGGGCACCACGCCCGGTAGCGGCCCGGGAACTGCTGCCCGAGCGGGCCCTGCAAGGTGACCAGTCGGCGATAGCAGCACTGCACACCGACGTGATGCGGCCGCTGGCCGACGCGGGCCCGGCGCTCACCGAGACCCTCGATGCCTACCTGGACTCCGGGGGCGCCATCGAGGCCTGCGCGCGCACCTTGTTCGTTCATCCAAATACGGTTCGCTACCGCCTCAAGCGCATCACCGATTTCACCGGCCGCGATCCGACCACCCCGCGGGACGCCTACGTGCTGCGGGTGGCCACGACCGTCGGCAGGCTGACGCAGCATCTGTATTCATCAAGCACGTCAAACACCTCTATGATCCCGATCACAGAGGCGGCCCCAGCGGCCCCTGGCGCCACACGGGTTCCGTGACACATATCGAGAAGGTGTCGATGACGTCGCATCACATGCCGTTTTGTGGACTTTCCACAAAAAGATAAGACAAGGTTCATAATCTCTTACACCGCGCAAAACCGTCTTCACAATGTTCTCTTAATAACGTGACTCAAACGGCTATCGCGCTGCTCGCACCCGGACAGGGTTCGCAGACTCCGGGGATGCTGTCCCCGTGGCTCGAACTGCCGGGCGCCGCCGAGCGGATCGCGTCCTGGTCCGCGATCAGCGGCCTGGATCTGGCCCAGCTGGGCACTACCGCCACGGCCGAGGAGATCACCGACACCGCGGTCACCCAGCCCCTGGTCGTCGCCGCCACGCTGCTGGCCCACGAAGAGTTGAGCAAGCGGGGCCTGTTCGCCGACCGCGACCTCGTGATCGCCGGACACTCTGTCGGCGAGATCGCCGCGTACGCCATCGCCGGCGTCATCTCCGCCGACGACGCGGTGGCTCTGGCCGCCACCCGGGGCGCCGAGATGGCCAAAGCCTGCGCGGACGCGCCCACCGGCATGTCCGCCCTGCTCGGCGGCGACGAGGCCGAGGTGCTGGCCGCGCTCGACGACTTGGAGCTGGTTCCGGCCAACCGCAACGCCGCAGGTCAGATCGTGGCTGCCGGGCGCCTGGAGGCACTGGCCAAGCTCGCCGAGAACCCGCCCGCCAAGGCCCGGGTACGCCCGCTGGCCACCGCCGGGGCGTTCCACACCCACTTCATGGCGTCGGCACTGGACGGCTACGCGGCCGCTGCCGCCGCGGTGAGCACCCACGAGCCGTCCGGCACGCTATTGTCGAATGCCGACGGTCAGCCCGTCGCCTCTGCCGCTGACGCCATGGAGAAGCTCGTGGCCCAGCTGACCAAGCCGGTGCGCTGGGATCTGTGCACGGCCACCATGCGAGACCACTCCATTGCCGCGATCGTCGAGTTCCCGCCCGCGGGCACCCTCGCCGGTATCGCGAAACGTGAACTTCGGGGGACTCCGACGCACGCCGTCAAGACCCCCGCAGACCTGGACACGCTCGCCGAGCTCTGACCGCCCGGCCAGCCAGGACTAGCAAGAACAGGACCGGATGTGCCGGTCCGACCAGAAAAATATGAAGGGAGCCACGCAGTGGCCGCCAGCCAGCAGGAAATCATCGCCGGTCTCGCCGAGATCATCGAAGAGGTCACCGGCATCGAGCCGTCCGAAGTGACCCCCGAGAAGAGCTTCGTCGACGACCTGGACATCGACTCGCTGTCGATGGTCGAGATCGCCGTGCAGACCGAGGACAAGTACGGCGTGAAGATCCCCGACGAGGACCTCGCCGGTCTGCGCACCGTCGGTGACGTTGTTGCCTACATCCAGAAGCTCGAGGAAGAGAACCCCGAGGCTGCTGCCGCCCTGCGCGAGAAGTTCGCGGAATGAGCCGGCCTTCCACTGCTAACGGCGGTTTCCCCAATGTCGTGGTTACCGCTGTAGAAGCCACGACCTCGGTTGCGGCCGACGCCGAGGGCACGTGGAAGGCACTGCTCGCCGGCCAGAGCGGTATCCGCGAGCTCACCGACGACTTCGTCACGAAGTGGGACCTGCCGGTTCGCATCGGCGGTCACCTGGTCGACGGTGTCGACGACCACATGACCCGCCTGGACATGCGCCGCATGTCGTACGTCCAGCGCATGGGCAAACTGCTGGGCAACCGGCTCTGGGAGAACGCGGGCAAGCCCGAGGTCGACCCAGACCGGTTCGCCGTGGTGATCGGCACGGGCATCGGTGGCGGCGAGAAGATCGTCGAGACCTACGACTCGATGAACGAGGGCGGCATCCGCAAGGTGTCACCGCTCGCCGTGCAGATGATCATGCCCAATGGCGCTGCCGCGGTCGTCGGCCTGGAGCTCGGGGCGCGCGCCGGAGTCATCACCCCGGTCTCCGCCTGTTCGTCGGGTTCGGAAGCCATTGCCCACGCGTGGCGCCAGATCGTCATGGGTGACGCGGACTTCGCCGTCTGCGGCGGCGTCGAAGGCGGGATCGAGGCACTGCCCATCGCGGCGTTCTCGATGATGCGCGCGATGTCGACCCGTAACGACAACCCGGAAGGCGCGTCGCGTCCGTTCGACAAGAACAGGGACGGCTTCGTCTTCGGTGAAGCCGGCGCGCTGATGATCATCGAGACCGAGGAACATGCCCTGGCCCGTGGCGCCAAGCCGCTGGCCCGGATCATGGGCGCGGGCATCACGTCGGACGCCTACCACATGGTGGCGCCGGCCGCGGACGGCCTGCGGGCCGGCCAGGCGATGAAGCGGGCGATGGAGACGGCGGGCTTGGCCCCCGAGGACATCAACCACGTCAACGCCCACGCCACCTCGACGTCGATCGGGGACACCGCCGAGGCCAACGCCATCCGGGTCGCCGGTGTGGGGCACGCCGCGGTGTACGCGCCGAAGTCGGCGCTGGGTCACTCGATCGGCGCGGTGGGTGCGCTGGAATCGATCCTGACCGTGCTGGCGCTGCGTGACGGCGTGATTCCCCCGACACTGAACTACGAGACGCCCGACCCCGAGATCGATCTCGATGTCGTTGCGGGTGAGCCTCGGTATGGCGACTACCAGTACGCCATCAACAACTCGTTCGGCTTCGGTGGACACAATGTCGCCCTGGCGTTCGGTCGCTATTAGTCACGAAATGAGTTCGGAGCTGTAATGGCAGGGGTCAAGGGACTCTCGACGGGGAACGGGTTTCCCAACGTCGTCGTCACGGGATACACCATGACGACGGCGCTGGCGACCGACGCCGACACCACCTGGAGGAAACTGCTCGACGGGGAGAGCGGCATCCGCACGCTCACCGATCCCTTCGTCGAGGAATACGACCTCCCGGTGCGTATCGGTGGTCGCCTTCTGGAGGATTTCGACGACGAGCTGACGCGGGTGGAACTGCGTCGGCTGTCGTACCTGCAGAAGATGTCGACGGTGCTCAGCCGGCGGGTGTGGGAGCACGCCGGCAATCCCGACGTCGACCCCAAACGCCTGATGGTGTCCATCGGTACCGGGATGGGCTCCACCGAGCAGCTCCTGTTCGCCTACGAGGGCATGAAGGCCAAAGGCCTGCGCGCGGTGTCCCCGTTGGCGGTCCAGATGTACATGCCCAACGCCGCCGCGGCGGCGGTGGGTCTGGAGCGCAAGGCCCGGGCCGGGGTGATCACCCCGGTCTCGGCCTGCGCCTCCGGCTCCGAAGGCGTGGCGCAGGCATGGCGCAACATCGTCCTCGGTGAGGCCGATGTCGCGATCTGCGGCGGCGTCGAGACCCGGATCGAAGCAGTGCCGATCGCCGGCTTCGCCCAGATGCGCATCGTGCTGTCGACCACCAACGACGACCCCCCGGGTGCCTGCAAGCCGTTCGACAAGGACCGCAACGGCTTCGTCTTCGGTGAAGGCGGCGCGCTGATGGTCATCGAGACCGAGGAGCACGCCAAGGCCCGCGGCGCCACCATCCATGCCAGGCTGATGGGCGCCTCCATCACCTCCGACGGCTACCACATCGTGGCTCCCGACCCCAACGGCGAGCAGGCCGGCTACGCGATGACGCGGGCCATCCAGCTCGCCGGGCTGCAGCCGTCGGATATCGACCACATCAACGCCCACGCCACCGGGACCTCTGTCGGCGATGTCGCCGAGAGCAAGGCGATCCGCAATGCCATCGGCGACCACCAGCCCGCGGTCTACGCACCCAAGGGCGCACTGGGTCACTCCGTCGGTGCCGTGGGCGCGGTGGAGTCCATCCTCACCGTCCTCGCCATCCGCGAGGGCATCATCCCGCCGACCCGGAACCTGAAGAACCTCGACCCGGAGATCGACCTCGACGTCGTGGCCGGGTCGCCTCGCCCGGGCAATTACGAGTACGCGATCAACAATTCCTTCGGATTCGGCGGGCACAACGTCGCACTCGCCTTCGGCAAGTACTGACGCAACAACGCTAGGAGACTGCATGACCACCATGGCGCCCGAATCGGTGAACGAGTCGCTGGACCCCCGTGATCCGCTGCTGCGGCTGAGCACCTTCTTCGACGACGGCACCGTGGAACTGCTGCACGAGCGTGACCGCTCCGGTGTCCTGGCCGCGGCCGGCACCGTCAACGGCGTGCGCACCGTCGCCTTCTGCACCGACGGCACCGTGATGGGCGGCGCCATGGGTGTGGAGGGCTGCGCACACATCGTCAACGCCTATGACACCGCCATCGAGGAGCAGAGCCCCATCGTGGGTATCTGGCACTCCGGCGGTGCGCGACTGGCCGAGGGCGTCAAGGCCCTGCATGCCGTGGGCCTGGTGTTCGAGGCCATGATCCGCGCCTCGGGCTACATCCCACAGATCTCGATCGTGGTCGGATTCGCCGCCGGCGGCGCCGCCTACGGCCCCGCCCTGACCGACGTGATCATCATGGCGCCGGAGTCCAAGGTGTTCGTCACCGGGCCCGACGTGGTGCGCAGCGTCACCGGCGAGGACGTCGACATGGTGTCGCTCGGTGGTCCCGAGGCCCACCACAAGAAGTCCGGCGTGTGCCACATCGTCGCCGACGACGAGCTCGACGCTTATGAGCGCGGTCGTCGCCTGGTTGGATTGTTCTGCCAGCAGGGCCATTTCGACCGCACCAAGGCCGAAGCACAGGATTCTGACCTCAAGGCGCTGCTGCCGGAGTCGGCACGGCGGGCCTACGAGGTGCGTCCGCTCATCAGCGCGCTGCTCGACGAGGGCGTGCCGTTCGAAGAATTCCAGTCCCGCTGGGCCCCGTCCATCGTCGTGGGCCTGGGCCGGCTGGCCGGGCGCTCGGTCGGTGTGATCGCCAACAACCCGCTGCGCCTGGGCGGCTGCCTGAACTCCGAGAGTGCCGAGAAGTCAGCACGTTTCGTGCGGTTGTGTGACGCCTTCGGCATCCCGCTGGTGGTCATCGTCGACGTCCCGGGTTATCTGCCCGGCGTCGACCAGGAGTGGGGCGGCGTGGTCCGTCGCGGCGCCAAGCTGCTGCACGCTTTCGGTGAGGCCACCGTCCCCCGCGTCACGCTGGTGACCCGCAAGATCTACGGCGGCGCCTACATCGCGATGAACTCCCGGTCGCTGGGCGCCACCAAGGTCTTCGCCTGGCCGGACGCCGAAGTCGCCGTCATGGGCGCCAAGGCCGCGGTCGGCATCCTGCACAAGAAGAAGCTGGCCGCCGCCGCTCCCGAGGATCGCGAAGCGCTGCACGAAGAGCTGGCCCTCGAGCACGAGCGCATCGCCGGTGGCGTGGACTCGGCCATCGAGATCGGCGTGGTGGACGACAAGATCGACCCCGCCCACACCCGCAGTGTGCTGACGCAGGCGCTGGCCGAAGCTGCCCCCCGCCGCGGCCGGCACAAGAACATCCCGCTGTAGGTCACCTTCTCAGCGCGAGCAGACATGAAATCGGGTGGATCCGGCAGGGTTCACCCGATTTTCTGTCTGCTCGATGAGTTCGTGCGCGCCGGATGGTCCAACTCCTATCCACCCACATGAGGAGAACCAGGTGACGCAGTTGCTGAGGGTCCAGAACTTCAATGTCTCCGCGGACGGTTTCGGCGCTGGTGACGGCCAAAGCCTGGAACGGCCTTTCGGCCACGCCGATCCGGGGACGATGTTCGCCTGGTGCGGAGCCACGGCCAGCTGGCCCAATCGCACCGAACCCGGGGGCACCCGAGGCCTCGACGACTACTTCACCCGGGATTTCGCCAACAACATCGGCGCCGAGATCATGGGTCGCAACAAGTTCAGTCCGCAGCGCGGCCCGTGGGCCGACCACGACTGGCGGGGCTGGTGGGGTGACGAACCGCCCTTTCACACTCCGGTGTACGTGATGACCCACCATCTGCGTCCATCGTTCACCCTGTCGGACACCACCTTCCACTTCGTCGACGACGATCCGGCCGAGGTGCTGGCTCTCGCCCGGGCCGCAGCCCAGGGCAAGGATGTACGCCTGGGCGGGGGCGCCACCACCATCCGGCAGTTCCTCGACGCCGACCTGGTCGACACGCTGCACGTCGCCGTGTCACCGCTGGAGCTCGGGTCCGGATCGCGGCTGTGGGAGTCGCCCACGCAGTTGGACGACAGATTCCACCACGACGTGGTATCCAGCCCTAGCGGCGTCACCCACCACCTGTTCTGGCGGGATTAGCCGCCCGCCACAAATTCCTCGGCGGTTGCCAGGGCCCGCTCCCGATCCTCGGCCACCAGCCCGATGCGGGTCCGGCGGTCCAGGATGTCGTCGGCGGTCAAGGCCCCTTCGTGGGTGACGGCGTACTCGAATTCGGCTCGCAAGACGTCGATTCCGTCCGCCACCGGGTCGGTGGGGCGATCGCAGGTGGCTGCGGCGATGACGTCCGCGGCTTCGGCGCCGTAGCGGGCCACCAGCGATGCCGGCAGACCGTCAGGGACGGCGCCGAGTGCCCCGACCAGCGGCAGGTTCCGAGTCCGGCACGGTGCACCCACCAACCCCCGCTTCACCACCGCCTGGTCCAGCACATCTTGGGCCATGTGCCGGTATTCGGTGAGCTTGCCGCCGACCACGCTGATCACCCCGTCGGCCGATTCGATGACGGCGTGATCGCGCGAGAGGTCCGCGGTCCTGCCCGCTCCGGTATCGATGAGCGGTCGCAGCCCGGCATAGGTTCCGCGAATGTCGTTGTGGGTCAGCGCTGAAGACAGCGCGGTGTTGACCGTGTCCAGCAGGAACTGCACCTCCCCCGCCGTCGGCTGCGGCTCGTCGGGGATCGGGCCGGGGGCGTCCTCGTCGGTGAGCCCCAGGTACACCCGGCCCAGCTGTTCGGGCATGGCGAAGACAAACCTGTTGCGCTCACCGGGTATCGGAATGGTCAGTGCAGCAGTGGGATTGCCGAAGGATGCGGCGTCGAACACCAGGTGGGTGCCGCGGCTGGGCCGCAGTGTGAGCGCCGGGTCCACCTCGCCGGCCCACACCCCGGTGGCATTGAGCACCGTCCGCGCACGCACGGTCAGCGTCGCCCCCGTCCTCATGTCGGTCAGAAGCGCCGAATCGCCGGTGACCCGGGATGCCCCCACGTAGGTCAGCACCCGCGCCCCATGCAGGGCGGCCGTCCGCGCCACCGCCGTGACCAGCCGGGCGTCGTCGATCAGCTGTCCGTCGTAGGCCAGCAGACCGCCCGCCAGGCCGGCGCGCGCCACCGTCGGCGCCAATTCGGCGGCACGTGCGGCCGATACCCGTCGCGAGCGCGGCAGCACTGATGCGGGTGTGCCCGCCAGCCGGCGCAATCCGTCGCCCGCCCGAAAGCCGGTGCGCACCAGTGCCCGGTCCGCGGCGCTCATCGACGGCAGCAGCGGCACCAGTTGGGGCATGGGCTTCACCAGGTGCGGCGCGGTGCGGGTCATCAGAACTCCGCGTTCGACGGCGCTGCGCCGCGCGATGCCCACATTGCCCGAGGCCAGATAGCGCAAGCCGCCGTGCACCAGCTTCGAGCTCCACCGGCTGGTGCCGAATGCCAGATCGTGTTTGTCGACCAGTGCCACCGACAAGCCGCGCGACGCCGCGTCCAGCGCGATGCCGGCACCGGTGATCCCGCCGCCGATCACCAGAACGTCCACGGCAGAAAGGGATTCGAGTTCGCGGGCACGGCGCGCGGCGTTCAGCGTTGCCGAGAGTGTCATCAGCGCAGGTATCCGTTCAGGGTGTGGGTGAGTTCGGCGGTGAGCGCGTCGGGAGGCAGCAGCCCCGCGACGATCTGGCCCGACTGGATGGCCGACTGCGCAATCAGCAGCACCATGGCCGCCAGTTGCCGGGGATCGCCGGGGCGCACGCTGCCTTCCCGCTGGGCTGTCTCGAGGTCGGCAGCCAGCGCGTCGATCAGGATGTGCTGGCTGGTGCCCAGCCGTTCGGCGATGTAGACCATGGCCAGCTCGGGGGCGGAGTGCAGCACCGCGGTGATCAGCTCGTCGTCGCGGAGCCGGACCGCGACTGCCACCGCCCGGTCGACGATGGCCGCCCGGTCGGTCCCCCACCGCGGCACCTCGTCCATAACCGACGTCACGCGGAGTGTCAGCAGTGCCGCCAGGAGCGACTGGGTGTCCGGCCAGCGCCGATAGATGGTGGGACGGCTGACCCGGGCCCGGCGGGCTATCTCGGCCAAGGTCACGCGGTCGATGCCGTAATCGCGCACGCACTCGGCGGCGGCAGTCAAGATCCGGTCCCCCACCTCATCAGCGTTACTGATTGACATCATGTGTAAGACTGTAACGCATGAACCGCCCGCCGATGAAGTGGAACGCCTGGGGTGACCCGGCCGCTGCCAAGCCGTTGTCCGAGGGGATCCGCACGCTGCTGTCCCAAGCCCTCGGCGTCGACGCCCCCGACGCACCCGAACCCGGCGCCGAGGAGGTGCGGCTACGCCCCAGCACGTTGACAGCCGCGCACACCGAGGCGCTGGCCGCCCTGGTGGGCGCTACCAACCTCAGCACCGACGACGCGGACCGGCTGCTGCGCGCCGGAGGCAAGTCCACCCTGGACCTGTTGCGCCGCAACTCATCCGAATTGCAGGATGCTCCGGACGCAGTGCTGACGCCCGGCACCGAGGACGAGATCGCCGCCATCCTGGCGTACTGCTCGCAGCACGGCATCGCGGTGGTGCCCTTCGGTGGCGGCACCAGCGTGGTGGGCGGACTGGACCCCGACCGGGGCGCCCTGAACGCCGTCATCAGCCTGGACCTGCGTCGATTCGATCAGCTGCACACCCTCGACGCAGAGTCCGGTGAGGCCGAGCTGGGCGCCGGTGTCACCGGTCCCCGCGCCGAGGAACTGCTGGCCCAGCACGGTTTCTCGCTGGGACACTTCCCGCAGAGCTTCCTGTTCGCCACGATCGGCGGATTCGCCGCGACCCGCTCGTCGGGTCAGGACTCCGCTGGGTACGGGCGCTTCAGCGACATGGTGCGCGGACTGCGCGCCGTCACGCCCATCGGCGTCCTCGATCTGGGCCGCGCTCCGGAGTCGGCCGCAGGCCCGGACCTGCGTCATCTGATGGTCGGTTCCGAGGGGGTCTTCGGCATCATCACCCGCGTCCGGCTGCGGGTGCACCCGGTCCCCGCCAGCACGCGTTATGAAGCCTGGAGCTTCCCCGACTTCGCCACCGGCGCCGCCGCGCTCAAGGCGGTGGTCCAGACCGGGACCGGTCCCACCGTCATCCGGTTGTCCGACGAGGCCGAGACCGGGGTGAACCTGGCCACCACCGACCAGATCGGCGAAGAACAGATCACCGGAGGGTGCCTGGCCGTCACGGCTTTCGAGGGAACCGACAGCCACACCGCGAGCCGTCACCAGGAAACCCGGGAGTTGCTGGAGCAATTCGGGACCTCGCTGGGTGAGGCGCCGGCCAGGGCATGGGAGCACGGCCGCTTCAACGCGCCGTATCTGCGGGACTCGCTGCTGGCCGCCGGCGCCCTCTGCGAGACCCTGGAGACCGCCACCAGCTGGTCCAACCTGCACGCGCTCAAGCAGGCCGTCACCGCGGCCCTGACCGGCGCCCTGGCCGAATCGGGCACCCCGGCGCTGGTGCTGTGCCACATTTCCCATGTGTATCCCACCGGGGCGTCGCTGTACTTCACCGTGGTCGCAGGCCAGCGGGGCAACCCGCTGGAGCAGTGGCAGAAGGCGAAAGCCGCCGCGTCCGAGGCGATCATGGCGGCCGGCGGCACCATCACCCACCACCACGCCGTGGGCGCCGATCACCGCCCGTGGATGGGCCAGGAGATCGGCGAGGTCGGAGTCCAGATCCTGCGGGCGGTCAAACAGTGTGTCGACCCGGCCGGAATCCTCAACCCCGGCAAGCTGATTCCGTGATCTCCCGCGTCACGGTCCTGACCAACCCGGCGTCCGGGCACGGCAACGCCCCGCACGCTGCCGAACGGGCCATCGTCCGGTTCCAGCAGCGCGGAGTCGACGTCACCGCCATCGTCGGCGCCGATGCCGCGCACGCCGCCCGCCTGGTCGCCGAAGCGCTCGACCGCGGTACCGACGCGCTGGCGGTGGTCGGCGGTGACGGCGTGATCGCCCTGGCGCTGCAGGCGCTCGCCACCCGCGACACCCCGCTCGGCATCGTGCCCGCAGGCACCGGCAACGACCACGCCCGGGAGTACGGGCTGCCGACGGACAATCCCGAAGCGGCCGCCGACGTCATCGCCGACGGACACACCGAGACTGTCGACCTGGGCCGGATCACCGCACCGGACGGGTCGATCCGGTGGTTCGGCACCGTGGTGGCCGCGGGGTTCGATTCGCTGGTGTCCGATCGGGCCAATCGGATGCGCTGGCCGCACGGCCGGATGCGGTACAACGTGGCGATGGCCGCCGAGTTGTCCCGCTTGCGGCTATTGCCTTTCCGGGTGTCCTTCGACGGCGGCCCCACCGAGGACCGGGCCCTGACGTTCATGGCGATCGGCAACACGCGCAGTTACGGCGGCGGCATGCTGATCTGCCCGGGAGCGGACCACAGCGACGGGCTGTTGGACGTGACGATGGTGGCCTCGGATTCCCGAGCGCGTCTGGTGCGGTTGTTCCCGACGGTGTTCACAGGCACCCACGTCGACCTGGACTCGGTGACCACGACCCGGGTGAAGAGCCTGACCGTCGACTCCCCCGGCATCAACGCCTACGCCGACGGGGACTACGCCTGCCCCCTGCCGGCCACCATCGAGGCGGTGCCGGGTGCGCTGCGACTACTTACCCCACGCCCTCGCGCAACCAGGTGATCTCCGCGCCGATGTCCCCACCGGTGCGGTAGGGCTCCAGCGCCTCGTCCCATGCGGTGCCCAGCACCGAGTCCAACTCCGACGCCAGCATGTCGGCACCTTCGCGCATCAGGGCGCGCAGACGCATCTCGCCCACCATCACGTCGCCATTGGCACTCATCGCGCCACTCCACAAACCGAGCGACGGCGTGTGGCAGAAGCGCTGGCCGTCGACACCGATGCTCGGGTCCTCGGTGACCTCGAACCGCAACACGGACCACGAGCGCAGCGCATTGGCCAGTGCGGCGCCGGTCCCCACGGGACCGACCCAGTTCGTGACCGCACGCAGTTGCCCGGGCATGGCCGGCTGCGGCGTCCACTTCAAGTTCGCCCTCGAATTCAGGGTCGACGACAGCGCCCACTCCACGTGTGGGCAGACCGCCGCGGGTGAGGCGTGGACGTACACCACACCGGTAGCCGCGTCGGCAAATTGGTTCGACGCACGCATTGGCTGCTCCTTCAGTTCCACGAGGGACGTCTTCCCCAACGACCTGGCAGAACTTCGAGCATTACAAAACGTGTGTCACGCGTGTCTATTGTGCCCTGTGGGGCATGTGTTGCGCTAGTGTGCCGCGAATTCTCTCAGAGCTTCATCAGACACAGCAGGCCACAGCGGGTGGGCCCAGTCACCGAAGTCCCGATCGGTGAGCACCACCAGCGCCAACTGCACCTCCGGGTCCACCCAGATGAAGGTGCCCGACTGGCCGAAATGACCGAAGGTCCGCGAAGAATTCGACGCCCCGGTCCAGTGCGGGGATTTATCCGAACGGAGCTCGAAACCCAGCCCCCAGTCGTTGGGCCGCTGCGCTCCGTACCCGGGCAGCACCCCGTCGAGCCCCGGGAACTGCACCGAGATCGCGTCGGTGGCCATCGCCTCTGACACCAATTCCGGGGTCAGCAACTCCGAGGCGAACAACACGAGATCGGACACGGTCGAGAACCCGCCGTAGCCGGCCGCGGCCGCCCCGCCCTCCACCGTCGACGTGGCCATCCCCAGCGGCTCGAACACCGCTGCGCTCAGATACTCGGCGAAGTCGATGTCGGTGGCCCGCTCGATCGTCTGCGCCAGCACCGCGAACCCGGTGTTCGAGTACACCCGCCGGGTGCCGGGTTTGGCGATCACCTTGTCGTCGAGCATCGCCAGCCCCGAGGTGTGCGCCAGCAGGTGCCGGACGGTGGATCCGGGCGGGCCGGCCTCGGTGTCGAGATCGACCGCCCCCTCCTCGACGGCCACCTGTGCCGCGCGTGCGACCAGCGGTTTGGTCACCGACGCGAGCCGGAAACGACGGTCCAGGTCGCCGTGGGCGGCCAGCACGCCGGAGGGCCCGACCACCGCCGCGGCGGCGGTCGAAACGGGCCAGTCGTCCAGGAGATCGAGTGCGCTCATCGAGGCACGACGTTACTTGTGGCAGACGTAGTAGCTGTTGATCGGATCCGAGTCGATCTCGGTGACGGTGATGTCGGTGAAGCCGGCGTCGCGCAGCATCGCCTCGGCGAGTTGCCGCCCCCACACCGTGCCGAGCCCGGCGCCGTCGTGGTGCAGCGACACCGACATGCAGTGCATGGTCGACACGGTGTAGAGGTAGGTGCCCAGCGGCACCCCGATGTTGTCCTGCAGCCGACTGGATGCCCGGATGTCGACCATCAGGAACATCCCGCCGGGGCGCAGCGCCCGGTAGATATTGGCGAGCATTGCCGCCGGCTGCGCCTGGTCGTGCACGGCGTCGAACGCGGTGATGACGTCGTAGGCCCCGTCGACCTCGAGCCTCGCCACGTCGTGCGCCTCGAACGTGGCATTCGGCAACCCCAGCCGGGCGGCTTCGGAGCGGGCCGCTTCCAGACCCTGTTCGGAGAAATCGATGCCGGTGAAGCGGCTGGCCGGAAACGCCTGCGCCATCACGTTGACGGCATGGCCGCTGCCGCAGCCCCAGTCCGCGACATCGGCACCGTCGTGCAGTCGCTCCGTCAGCCCGGCCAGCGGCAGCACCACCTCCACCAGCGCGGCGTCGAACACCTCCCCGCTCTGCTCGGCCATCAGGGCGTGGAAGCGCGGGTATTCGGCGTAGGACAGGCCGCCGCCGTCGCGGAAGCAACCGAGAATCTTCTGTTCGGTCTCGGCGAGCAGCGGGATGAACTGCGCCACCCGCGCGATGTTGGCCGGCCCGGCGGCGCGGGTCAGAACCGCCGCTCGATGAGGGGGCAGGACGTAGGTCGCCTCGGCGGGCGCGAACTCGATCACCCCCGCCGCGGTGAGTCCGCCCAGCCACTCCCGGACATAACGCTCGTGCAGGCCGGCGGCATCGGCGATCTGCGTGCTGGTGGCCGCGGGCAGGGTGGCCATGGTGTCGAACAGCCCGCTCTGGTGCCCGATGCTGGCCAGCAGGGTCAGGCTGGCGCTGTCGATCGCGGCAGTCATCCGCTCCGCGAACTCCTCGGTGGTCTCCGTCATGTCCAGCATTGTCGCGCCGGCGGCGCGGCTGACGCTGACGAATTTCAGCCCTGCTCCTGCAATGCCACCGTGGGCCCGTCGGCGCTGCGAACCTCGACACCGGTGCATTCGCCGATCCATCCCGACCCCACCTCGACCGTGATGCCGTCACCGCGCAAGAGTCTGGTTCCGTACCAGATGGTGGTCTGATCGACCTGCTGTCCATCGACCACCAGAGTCAGGCGGTTGAGGAAGACCAGCCGTTCGTCGAAGACCACTTCCACACTGCGACCGCGGTATTCACCGCGCCGGCTGCGGCGCGCGAAACCCCAGCGCCTGGTCTGGGCCCGCCGCGCCGCGAGAGTCAGGACGATCAGCAGGACCACACTGACGACCGCGCTGAGCCACGCCGACGCACCCGCGACGTAGGCCAGAGCTGCGCCCGCCAACGCGACGACTGCGGCGCCGACGGAGAACACGATCAGCCGACCTTCGTGCCTGGAATCCATGGTGACCCCATTCCCCGGCACACCGACTGCCACACACGGAGGTGCTCGCACACCGCCCGTCCGGGCACCCCTACCCATTAGGTTGTAGGCATGAGTCAGACAGTGCGCGGTGTGATTTCTCGGTCCAAGGGTGCCCCGGTGGAGGTCACCGACATCGTCATCCCCGACCCGGGCCCCGGTGAAGTGGTGGTCAAGATCATCGCCTGCGGGGTCTGCCACACCGACCTGACCTACCGCGAGGGCGGCATCAACGACGACTACCCGTTCCTGCTCGGCCACGAAGCCTCCGGCACCGTCGAAGCCATCGGCGACGGCGTGGTCAACGTCGAGCCCGGCGACTTCGTCATCCTCAACTGGCGCGCGGTCTGCGGGCAGTGCCGCGCCTGCAAACGCGGCCGCCCACACCTGTGCTTTGACACCTTCAACGCCACCCAGAAGATGACACTGACCGACGGCACCGAACTGTCCCCCGCCCTGGGCATCGGCGCCTTCGTCGAGAAGACCCTGGTGCACGAAGGGCAGTGCACCAAGGTCGATCCCGACGCCGACCCCGCCGTCGCGGGACTGCTGGGCTGCGGTGTCATGGCCGGCATCGGTGCGGCCATCAACACCGGTGCGGTCACCCGCGACGACACCGTGGCCGTCATCGGCTGCGGCGGCGTCGGTGATGCCGCCATCGCCGGAGCCGCCCTGGTCGGCGCCAAGACCATCATCGCCGTGGACACCGACAACAAGAAGCTGGCCTGGGCCCGGGAATTCGGCGCGACCCACACGGTCAACGCCAAGGAGCTGGGCGCGGTCGAGACCATTCAGGATCTGACCGGCGGGTTCGGCGCCGACGTCGTGATCGACGCCGTGGGACGTCCGGAGACCTGGAAGCAGGCCTTCTACGCCCGCGATCTGGCCGGCACCGTGGTGCTGGTCGGTGTCCCGACGCCGACCATGCAGTTGGAGATGCCGCTGGTGGACTTCTTCTCCCGCGGCGGCTCCCTGAAGTCGAGCTGGTACGGCGACTGCCTGCCCGAGCGCGACTTCCCCACCCTGATCTCGCTGTACCTGCAGGGCCGGTTGCCGCTGGAGAAGTTCGTCTCCGAACGCATCGGCCTCGACGACATCGAAGACGCCTTCCACAAGATGCACGCCGGTGAGGTGCTGCGCTCGGTGGTGATGCTCCCGTGAGGCGAGTGAGCAGAACGAGCGCTGGGGGTACCGCCCGCGCGGAGCGCAGGGGGCCGAGAGATGGGAACGAGGCGAACAAATGAGTGACAAGCTGAACATCCAAAGGCTGGTCACCTCCGGCACATTCGAGCTCGACGGCGGATCCTGGGACGTCGACAACAACATCTGGATCGTCGGCGACGACTCCGACGTCGTGGTCTTCGACGCCGCCCACACCGCGGCCCCGATCATCGAGGCCGTCGCCGGCCGCAACGTCGTCGCGGTGGTCTGCACCCACGGCCACAACGACCACGTCACCGTCGCACCCGAACTCGGCGAAGCCCTCGACGCGCCGGTACTGCTGCACCCGGCCGACGACGTGCTGTGGCAGATGACCCACCCCGGCAAGGACTTCCGGAGTGTCGAGGACGGCCAGAGGTTGCAGGCCGGCGGCATCGAGCTGATCGCGCTGCACACCCCCGGACACTCCCCGGGCTCGGTGTGCTGGTTCGCTCCCGAGCTGAACGCCGTGATCTCCGGGGACACCCTGTTCCAGGGCGGACCCGGCGCCACCGGCCGCTCGTTCTCCGACTTCCCCACCATCCTCGACTCCATCAAGAACCGACTCGGCACCCTGCCGCAGGACACCGTGGTCTACACCGGCCACGGTGACACCACCAAGATCGGCGACGAGATCGTCAACTACGACGACTGGGTGGCCCGCGGGCACTGACAAGCGGGCACCGAGGGGCGCTGCGAGGAACAAGCAGGCACTCAGCGGCGCTGACAACATTGTGATCAATCACCCCATCAACGCCGACCTGCTGCGCGGCGCCGCCGAGCTCGAAGACACCGGCCGCGGTCTGCTGCCGCACCGACTGCCGAAAGCCGAGCGGGAGCAGACCGACGATGCTCAGCTGCACACCGCCGAGTCTCAGCCCTCGGGTGTGCGGTTCGTGTTCCGGTCGTCGGCCACGGTCGTGGAACTGGACATCCTGCGTTCGCGGGTTGTCATCGCCGGGATTCCGGACCGCCCGGACGGGGCGGTCGATCTGCGGGTCGACGGCCGCCTGGTCGAGACGGCGCTGACGTCGGGTGGCGAGGTCACCCGTCTCGACCCGGCCACCGGGGCTGTGGATCGCGAGCCCGGCCCGACGGCGACACTGCGCTTTGACGGCTTGCCTGCAGGGACCAAGGAGATCGAGATCTGGCTGCCCCACCGGGAACGGGTCGAGCTGGTGGCGTTGCGGTCTGATGCACCGATCACCGTGGCACCGAGCAGTCGTCGGGTGTGGGTGCATCACGGCAGCTCGATCAGCCAGGGCTCGAACGCCGATACGCCGAGCACCACCTGGCCGGCACTGGCCGCCGCGCAGGCCGGCCTGGAACTGGTGAACCTCGGCCTGTCCGGAAGCGCGATGCTGGACCCGTTCACCGCCCGCGCCATTGCTGCGCAGCCCGCCGACCTCATCAGCGTCAAGATCGGCATCAATCTGGTCAACGCGGACCTGATGCGGCAGCGGGCGTTCCGGCCCGCGGTGCACGGCTTCCTCGACCTCATCCGCGACCAGCACCCCACCGTGCCCCTGATCGTGATCGGGCCGCTGTACTGCCCCATCCACGAGACCACTCCAGGGCCGGGCGCCTTCGACACCACTGCGCTGACTCGCGGCGAGGTGCGGTTCCAGGCCACCGGGGCGCCGGACACCCCCGAAACGCCGGCCGCCCTGCGCCGCCTCACGCTGACCACGATCCGGGCGGAACTCGCTGCGGTGCTGGCGCATCGTCGCGACGCCGACCCGCAGTTGCACTACGTGGACGGGTTGGATCTGTACGGACCGCAGGATGAAGCAGCGCATCCCCTGCCCGACGGGCTGCACCCCGACGGTGACACCCACCGCCTGATCGCCGACCGATTCGTCGCTGCGACGTCCGGCCCGTGGGGGCCGTGGGTCTGACTCCGCCCAGCTAACTGTTTGACGCACCCGTCAGCTGGGTAAGCTGGCCCGGGTGGGGACCGGGCGAATGTCCACAAGAGCGTGGCGGTGGTGCATTTCTGCGCTGGTAGCAACCGCGGCGACGTTTGCTGTCTCGTGCGCCCCCGAACCACAACTCCCGCTCTACCCCACCAACTCGGCAGCAACGAGCCCGTACCCCATGCCCAAGGTGGGCGTCAGCGGCACCGCGCTGACCCTGGACGGTCGGCCGTGGTGGCCGGTCGGCATCAACGCCTACCAGCTGGGCACCAACTGGGACATCAACGCCGGCTGCGGTGCTCAGGTCGATCTCGACCGGTACTTCTCCAGCCTGCCCCCCCATTCCCTGACCCGGATCAACGTCTACTCCAGCTTCGCGGTGAACAAGCGCACGGGCCGGCTGGACTTCTCCGCCCTCGACGCCGTGTTCGACGCGGCACTGCGGCACAACCAACTCCTCATCGCCGTACTCACCGGCGGCGAAGGCGGCTGCGAGAACGAGTGGTTCAAGGACTACGACTGGTACGCCGGTGGCTGGAAGTACCAGATGTCCCAGGACGCTCCAATGCCGTTCGGCGACTGGCTGAAGCTGGCCGTCAATCGTTGGGGCGGCTCCCCCGCCCTGGCCGGGTGGACCGCCGTGGGTGAGCCCGAGCCGGGCGTGTGCACCGACGCCGACTGCGGGTGGCAGACCCGGTTCTGCCCGGCGGATTCCGCCGCAGTACTGCGGACGTTCTTCGACGACGTGGGTGAACAGATCCGGGCGCTCGACCCCGACGCATTGTTGTTCAGCGGTCACACCGGCGGGGGCCAGTGTGGTTCGGTAGGCCAGGACTACGAACTGGTGGCCGCATCCCCCGGCATCGACGTGGTGGAATATCACTACTACCAGTCCACCGATTCGTTTCCCGGCGATACCCGTGACGGGTTGCAGCGACGCATCGAGCAGGCGCACGAGCTCGGCAAGCCCCTGATGGTGGCCGAGGTGGGTGTGGAAGCCGGCGCCCCGTGCACATCACTGGCCGAACGCGAGCAGGAGATCTCCCTCATCGTCGGCGCACAGCGCGCCCATGGGGCCGCGGGGGTGATGTTCTGGTCCTACGTGCCAGACCCTCGGCTGGACCAGTGCACGCTCGACATCGGCCCCAACGATCCACTGTTCCGGATGATCGGCGCCGCCAGCAGCTGATTCCTCACCGGCCTTCGAGCAGGCGGCGTTTCTCCGATTCGAACTCGTCCTCGGCCAGGGCACCGGAGTCGCGCAGCGCGGCCAGGGTCTTGAGTTGCTGGATGCGGATACCGGCCTCGGTCGGTTCATAGGACACCGGCGCATCACGTACCGCGTCGCGGCGGTCCGTGTCCACGTCGGCGAACTCAGGAAAGTCCAGCAGGCTGACGGGCGCAACGGGTTTCGGCTTCGCCCGCGTCACCCAGAACAGTGCAATCACCAGGTCGAGGATGCTGACGCCCATCGCCACGCCGAACACCACCGGCAACCACCCCAGCCCACTGCCGTGCCCGAACGCCAACCGCGGGCTGACGAACGCACCCACCTGCCCGTTGGTGGTGATGTCGTAGACCCCGGCTTGCGGTATCCGGGCCAGCCACACCTGCACCCGGGCGTCGTTGTTGACCGTGGTGGTGGCACCGATGTCCTCGGTCAGCTGCGGGTCGGGCACGCCCTCGGGAGCGATGATGCCCACCGAGATGGGAGGCACCGGCAACGTACCGCCGGAGCCGATGATCTGGGTGTGGAAACTGATCGTCACCTCGCCCTGCGGTAGTTCCAGACTCGCCGACCCGGGTATCGGCACCTCGCCGTAGGCATCGAACTCATCCCAGACCAAGATGTGCAGCAGCAGGGTCGTGATGAACCCGACGATGGACACCACCAACATGGCGACGGCAGCGCCCACCACGAGCTTTGCGACGCTACGCGAGCCGGCCATGGCCGAAGTCTGACACGGCCGGGGGTTCCCGGCGTACATATCGGCGGGTGCCAGGCGCCGTACAGGACTACCGTCGTCGGTATGCGCGAGTCCAGTATCGTGGTGCGGCCCGAGCCCTTGGGCAGCCCCCGCTACACCGAATCCTCCCGGCTGCAGGCAGCCGGATTGCTGGAGGCCACAGCACTTTTCGAGCAGTGCGCCGCGCAGGTGCCACTCCCCCAGGCTCCGCAGCCGGTGGTGCTGGTCGACTACGGCGCAGCCACCGGTCACAACTCGCTGGTTCCGGTGGGTACGGCCATCCGCACGTTGCGCGGGCGAACCCGCAGCGAGCACGCCGTCCTCGTGGTCCACACCGACATCGCGGAGAACGATTTCACCGCGTTGTTCCAGACGCTCGCCGACGATCCCGACAGCTACCTGCGTAACGACGCGGCGACGTTCGCCTCCGCTGTCGGCCGCTCGTTCTACGGCCAGATCCTGCCGTCCAACAGCGTCACGCTGGGGTGGAGCTCCTGGGCGTGCCAGTGGTTGAGCCGGTCGCCCGTTCCGGTGCCCGACCACATCCAGGCGGCGTGTTCGGCCGACGCCGACGTCCGCGCGGCCTACGCACGCCAGGCGGCGCACGACTGGCATGAGTTCGTCGCCTTCCGCGGCCGGGAGTTGTGCCCGGGCGGGCGCCTGGTGGTGCTCACGTTGGCAGTCGACGAGGACGGCGAATTCGGGTTCCGGCCGGTGCTGGACGCCATCCTCGCCGGTCTGGACGCTCTGTGCACCGACGGGTTCATCACCGCAGATGAGCTGGCCGGCATGTCGATTCCGATGGTCAGCCGATCCGCCAAGGACTTCGGCGTGCCGTTCGCGCCCCGGGACCGGTTCGAGGATCTGATCATCGAGCGGGTGCAGGTGTTCCACGGTGAAGATCGCGCGTGGACGCGGTACCAGGCGGACGAGGATCGCGCGGCGTTCGGTGCACACTGGGCGGACCTGGCCGCAGCATCGGTGTTTCCTGCGCTGGCCGCGTCGGTCGACCAGGCGCGCCGTCCCGAGTTCTTGGGCCGCTTGCACACCCACGTCGCTGCCCAGCTGGCCGCCGCACCCCAGCACATCGTGATTCCACTGGCCACCGTGGTGCTGACCAAGGTCGGCCGGCCCGGCTGACGCCGAACTACCCCTGCGGCGCCCCGAGGGCAGGTAACTCGGGGATGATCGGCAGCGGCGGCAACGTCCAGGGCGGCGCTTGGCCGTCCTGCGGCACCGGGTCGGAAGCCGGTGGATCAGGCTGCGGGACAGGCGTTTCGGGCGCCGAACTGGCTGGCGGCGCCGCGGTACTCGGGGTCGTAGAACTCGGAGTGGGGGTGTTCGGCGGTGTCGTGGTCGGCGGAGCCGTCGTGGTGCTCGGCGGAGTCGTGGTCGGCGGAGCCGTCGTCGTGGTCGGCGGCGTCGTGGTCGGCGGGGCCGTCGTGGTGGTCGGCGGCGTCGAGGTCGGCGGAGCCGTCGTGGCGGGCGCCGCCGGCGGTGGCGCTGCCGGCGCGGGCGCCGCGCCCCGGATGACCTTGTTTCGGGTCACGGGTGCCGGCATCCCCGTCACGGGTTGGATCTGCTGTACCACCGGCACAGGTGACGGCGGCTGTGCCACAACCGGTTCGGCTGCGGGCGGCGGTGCCGGAGCGGCCGCCGACGGCCCGGCAGTCTGCGTGGCGGTCGAATCCCCGGTCATCGCGATGCCGACCCCGCCTGCGGTGACCAGCAGCAGCGCTGCGGCGGCACCCACAGCCAGCGCAGGTCGGCGGTGCCACGGGGCCACCACGTCCGCTTCGCCGCTCTGCTGCGGTTCGGCAACGAACTCGACGTACGGGCGGGCCCCGGTCCAGCCGTCGCCGTCGGCCGACTCCGGGACATCATCGGCCTGCGACCAGGCCAGAGCGGGCGCCGGGTCGGGGACCGCAGCCGCCATGGTCGAGGTCATCGACGCCGGGACCATGGCGGTGGTGCCGCTGTCGTCGGCGCTGCGCAGCGCGTGGAGGGCGGCGCCCGTGGCCGCTGCCAGGGCGGGGCGCACAGCGGTGATCACCGGCGCCCGCAGAGCGTGGGACAGCGTTGCGGTGACGGCCACCATGGCGGCGGCGCCACCGACGGTCGCGACGGCCACCACATCGGCCGGTCGCAGCCCGTTGCGCTGGATGGTGTCGTCCAGGGCGGCCAGGACTCCCCGCAGCGGGGCCCGCACCACTTCGTCGAGTTCGGTCCGGGTGAGCCGGACCTCGCCGCGGTGCCCGGGCAGGTCCACCGGCAGCGTTTTCACGGTGGCCTGCGACAGCCGCTCCTTGGCAGACCGGCAACTGCGCCGCAACGCGGTCAGCGATCCGATGGCTGAGGTCGAGGAGAGATCTACGGCGCCGGCATCGGCCAGGCCGCCCATGACATGGGTGAGCAGCGCCTGGTCCACCAGGTCACCGGAGAAGTCGAGGTGGCGCACCGTGGGCCCGATGGGCCGGTAGCCCGCGGCGGCATCGAGCAGCGTGACGCTGGTGCCGCTACCACCGAAATCGCACAGCGCGATCACCCCGCGGGTCGGCAGTCCAGGGGTGCGGTGCAGCGCGATGGCCGCGGCGGTGGCGTCGGGAATCAGCGGGACGGCAGCTCGGGACCACTCCGGCACGTCACGCAGCGCCGCTCGCAGCGCGTCGACTTCCCGGGTGCGCCAGTGCGCGGGATAGCTCACCGCGGGACGCACCTGCGGCCCCAGCCCACCGGCCAGCCGGGTCAGCGACCGGAGCGCCTCGGCCAGCACCCGCTCGCCAAGGTGACTGGACCCATCGGAAGCCAGGATGCCCACCGGGTCGCCCACCCGGTCGACGAAATCGGCCAGCACCCGGTCCTGCGCAGTCGCGCGGCGCTGTGGGTTCTCCTCCGGTGTCCCGACGACGGGCAATTGCCGCTCCGTCAGCGTCAACACCGGTGTTCTCACCACCGCGGTATCAGAAGTCACAGCGGCCACACCGGTGGCGCCGATGGACAGTCCGACCGCCTGCACCGTTTCGCCTGTCATCTCATCCCATCCGGGCCGACACCTGCTTCGGCCCCGAGACTCCCTGTGTTGGGTTTCTCGGTTCCCGCCCGGTCGGTGTTACGTCAGCACATCAGCGGATGGTGCCTGCCCCGGGGATCAGCGGCAGGTCCAGGGCGGTCACCCAGCCGGGCGGTAGATCGTTGACGGCAGGCACCGCGTTCAGCGCGCGCAGACCGGTGGCCAGGCAGCCGGCCGCCGCCGGATCCCGCCCCGAGCCGTCGGTGAACCGGAATGCCGTCTCCTGGAAGATGCTGGGCGTTCCTTCGATGTCGACGCGGTACACGTCGTCCTCGCTGCCCGAGGGCCAGTCCGGTGCGGCGTCGTGGCCGATCCGGTTGACGTGCTCGAGCTGGATCCTGGTCTCGCCGCGGAAGACGCCGTTGATGGTGAACCGCACGGCCGCCACCTGCCCCGGCTGGATGACTCCCTTCACCGTCTTGCGTTCGGTGGGCGTCACCCACTTGTCCCAGGTGGTGGTGATCGTGTCGAGCTCGATTCCGGCGGCGTGCGCCATCATCGGCACCGTCGCACCCCAGGCGAAGATCAGCACCTCGGGGTGTTCCAGAAGCGGGCGAAACTCCGGTTCCCGACCGATGCCCATCTCGAACTCGTAGTCGCCCTCGTAATTGGTGTAATCCAGCAGTTCGGAGGCCCTGACCTTGCGGACCTGCGAGCACAGCCCCATCAGGGTCAACGGGAACAGATCGTTGGCAAACCCCGGGTCGATTCCCGTGGTGAAGCATGACGCGCCGCCCTCGGCGCAAGCCTGCTCGATCGGGGTGATCCAGTTGGGCGGGTTGACGGCCATCGCGGGCCACACCCACGGTGTCATCGCCGTCGAGCAGACGTCGATCCCCGCCCGCAGAAACCGTGAGATCAGCCGGATGTTGTCCTCGGCGTGGGCCGCGGTGGGACCGTAGTGCACCAACGCATCCGGCCGGAGTGCGATCAAGGCATCCACGTCATCGGTGGCCGCGACGCCCACCGGGACGGCCATCCCGCAGATCTCCCCCACATCGCGCCCCACCTTGTCGGGATTGCTGACACCCACCCCCACCAGCTCGAAGTTCGGATGATCGACGATCTCGGGGATCACCATCCGCCCGACAAAGCCGGTGCCCCACACCACCACTCGTTTCGGTGCCATGCACACACAGTGACACGCACATCGGCGCCGGAAGCCGAGATCGGCGAAGTTGTCCCGAACAAGGCGGTTTACCGATTTTTGTTTCCGGGCAACCCCTACGGGCCGTCGTATCCGATCGTGGGGTGAATTCTGATGCGCAGACCAGCGGTGTCCGCCGCTGTCGCTGTGCTGTCTGCAGTACTCCTGCTCGTCACGGGCTGCTCAACCGGCCAACGGGTTGACCTGGGCGCCGGCGCCGGCAACCTGGTCGCGGCGATCGCCGGAGAGCCCGATCAACTGGATCCGCACAAGACCTCGGCGTACTTCTCGTTCGAAGTGCTGGAGAACGTGTTCGACACCCTGGTCGAACCGGACGCCGACCTGGAGATGAAGCCCGCTCTGGCCGAGTCCTGGGAGGTGTCCCCGGACGAGCTCACCTGGACGTTCCGTCTGCGCCCCGGAGTGAGGTTCCACAACGGGGACCCGTTGACCGCCGAGGACGTGGTGTTCTCCTACCGCCGGATCATCGACGAAGGGCTGACCAACGTCGACAAGTTCAGTGCGGTCGCCGACGTCAGCGCGCCGGACCCGGCCACCGTGGTCATCCGACTCGACCGGCCCACCCCCAACTTGCTGACCAACCTCGGCGGCTTCAAAGGCATGGCGATCGTGTCGCGCCGCAATGTCGAGAGCGGTGAGATCGCCACCAATCCGGTGGGCACCGGCCCGTTCGCGTTCGCCGGGCAACGCAGCGGTGACTCGATCACGCTGCGGGCCAATCCGGACTACTGGGGCGGCCCACCGAAGGTTCCCGGTGTCACCTTCCGGTTCATCTCCGAGCCGTCGACCGCGCTGTCGGCACTGCAGGCCGGCGAGGTGGACTGGACGGATTCGATTCCCACGCAACGGGTTTCGCAGCTCGAGGGTGACGATTCGCTCTCGCTGGCGGTGACGCCCAGCAATGACTACTGGTACCTGGCGCTCAACAATGCGAAACCGCCGTGGAACGACGTGCGGGTGCGCCAAGCCGTCGCCTACGGGATCGACCGCGACGCCATCGTGGCGGCCACCAGCTATGGCACCGCGGCCCTGAACCAGTTGGCCATTCCCGAGGGCAACCCGTGGTTCACGCCGTATGACACCTACTCCTACGATATCGACAGAGCCAGATCGCTTCTGCAAGAGGCAGAGTCGCAGCCGCAGAATCTGGACATGCTGGTCACCAGCGAGTATCCCGAGACCGTGACCGCCGCCCAGATCATCGCCGACAACCTCGCGCCGCTGGGCATCACCGTCAACATCCGCACGGTGGATTTCGCCACCTGGCTCGACGAGCAGAACAACGGCAACTTCGACATGTTGATGATGGGCTGGTTGGGCAACATCGACCCGGACGATTTCTACTACGCCCAGCACCACACCGACGGCACCAGCAACGCGCAGAAGTTTTCCGACCCCGAGGTCGACCGACTGCTCGACGCCGGCCGCGTGGAGACCGACCGCGATGCCCGGGCCGACGACTACGCCAAGGCCGCCACCCTGATCGCCGACAACGTGAGCTACATCTACCTCTACAATCCGTCGGTCATCCAGGCGTGGACGCCTGCCCTGCAGGGGTATGAAGCGCGCCGCGACGGCGCCATCCGATTCCGCACCGCAGAACTCAGCGAGGAGGGTGCGGCGTGACGTCTCCGTTGCTGCGCTTCCTGGCCCGGCGGCTGCTCTACACCGTGATCGTGTTGTTCGGTGTGCTGGTGGTCGTGTTCGCCCTGGTTCACCTGGTCCCCGGCGACCCGGTGCGAATCGCCCTGGGCACCAGATACTCTCCTGAAGCCTACGAGGCGCTGCGATCGGCCAGCGGATTGGATCGCCCGCTGATCGAGCAGTTCTTTTCGTATATCGGCTCGGCACTCACCGGCGATCTCGGCGTGAGCTTTCGCAACGGTGATCCCGTCACCCTCACGCTGCTGGACCGGCTTCCGGCCACCGTGTCCCTGGCCGTGGTCGGGATCATCTTCGCGCTGGCCTTCGCGGTGCCCGCGGGCATCTACTCGGCCCTGCACGAGGGCAAGCTCAGCGACGCCATCGTCCGGGTGACCAGCCAGTTCGGCGTCTCGGTCCCCGACTTCTGGATGGGCATCCTGCTGATCGCCCTGTTCTCCACCACACTGGGCTGGTTGCCCACCTCGGGGTACCGACCGCTACTGGGCGACCCGGCGGGATGGCTGCAGCACATCATCTTGCCCGCGCTCACCGTCGGGGTCGTCGCCGGTGCCATCATGGCTCGCTACATCCGCTCCGCAGTGCTGGAGGTGGCGTCGTCCGGGTACGTCCGCACCGCGCGGTCCAAAGGCCTTGCGCCGTCGGTCATCACCCAGCGGCACATCGTCCGCAACGCCCTGGTACCGGTGCTGACCATCACCGGCATCCAGTTGGCCACCATCCTCGGCGGCGTCATCGTCGTGGAGGTGGTGTTCGCCTGGCCGGGCCTGGGACGCCTGGTGTTCAACGCCGTCGCCGCGCGCGACTACCCGGTGATCCAGGGCGCGGTGCTGTTGATCGCGGCGCTGTTCCTGCTGATCAACCTGGTGGTCGACGCGTTGTACGCCGTTGTCGATCCGAGGATCCGGCTGTCATGACCCCGAGCAACACGGCCGAGGCCCGACTGTCGTCGTGGCGCATTCTGCTGTCCAATCCGGTGACGGTGGTCAGCGGCGCGCTGCTTCTGCTGGTGGCGCTCATCGCGGTCACCGCGAACTGGATCACTCCCTACGGCATCAACGACATCGACGTCCCCAATGCGCTCCAGAGCCCCAGTGCGGCGCACTGGTTCGGCACCGACGAGTTGGGCCGTGACGTGCTGTCTCGGGTCCTGGTGGCCATCCAGGCCTCAATGCAGGTAGCGGTGGTCAGCGTGGTCATTGCCGCCGTGGTGGGGGTGACAGTGGGCCTGGTGGCCGGCTATTGGGGCGGCTGGCTGGACGCGGTGTTCATGCGCATCGTCGACGTGATGTTCGCCTTCCCGGTGCTGCTGCTGGCGCTGGCGGTGGTGGCCATCCTGGGGCCGGGGGTCACCACCACCATCCTGGCCATCGCCATCGTCTACACCCCGATCTTCGCGCGGGTGGCCCGGGCGAGCACCCTGAGCGTGCGGGTGGAGCCGTATGTTGCGGCGTCGCGCACCATGGGCACCGGCCACGGCTACATCCTGCGGCGCCACATCCTGCCCAACATCGCCGGACCGCTGATCGTCCAGACCTCGCTGTCGTTGGCGTTCGCCATTCTCTCCGAGGCCGCGCTGTCCTTCCTGGGCTTGGGAATCCAGCCGCCGCAGCCTTCGTTGGGCCGGATGATCTTCGACTCCCAGGGCTTCGTGACGTTGGCCTGGTGGATGGCGGTGTTCCCGGGCGTCGCCATCTTCCTCACCGTCCTGGCCTTCAACCTGTTCGGCGACGGGCTGCGCGACGTGCTCGATCCCAAGCAGCGCACCATCGCCGAGACCCGGAAGACCGGGGGCAGCGCATGAGTGTGCTGCGGGTCGACGCCCTGCGGGTGGGCATCGGCAGACGGGAGATCGTGCGCGGTGTCTCCTTCGAGGTGGAGCGCGAACAGACGCTCGGTCTGGTCGGTGAGTCGGGGTCGGGCAAATCGATGACCGTGCTGGGTGCCACCGGGTTGTTGGACGCCCCCGGCGCCACGGTCAGCGGCTCGGCTCTGCTCGACGGTGAGGTGGAACTGGTCGGCGCCACGGCCCGCGCCCTGCGGAAGGTGCACGGCGGGCGCATCGGCTTCGTCTTCCAGGACCCGGGCACCTCGTTGAATCCGCTACTCACCCTGGAACGCCAGATCACCGAATCGCTGGAGGCGCACCGCAATCAGACCCGCCGCGCGGCCAAGGACCGGGCCCTGGAACTCCTGGAGGCGGTGGGGCTGCCCGATCCGCAGCAGCGACTCGAGGCCTATCCGCACCAGCTGTCCGGCGGTCAACGCCAGCGGGTCATGATCGCCATCGCGTTGGCGTGCGATCCGGCGCTGCTGATCGCCGACGAACCCACCACGGCACTCGATGTCACCACTCAGGCCCAGATCATCGAGTTGGTCCGCACCTTGCAGCACGACTTCGGCACCGCCGTCGTGTGGATCAGCCACGACCTCGGCGTCATCGGGCAGGTGGCCGACCAGGTGACGGTGCTGCGCGACGGCGAAGCGGTGGAGCAGGCACCGGTCCTCGACGTCTTCGATCGTCCGCACCATGACTACACCCGCGAGTTGCTGGCCGCCCGGCCGATGATCGGCGACCGCGGACCCGCCGCCGCGGATCCCGGCGCACCGGTGCTGCTCGACGTTCGGGATCTGGACGTCCGTTTCCCGGTCCGCGGCCCCACCGGGACGTCGGAAGTGCATGCGGTGAAACGGGTTTCGTTCGAGATTCCGCGGGGCTCCACGCTGGGCCTGGTGGGCGAGTCCGGATCCGGCAAGTCGACGGTCGCTGCCGCGCTCACCGGCCAGCTCGCCCCGGACGGCGGCAGCGCCACGCTGGGTGACACCGATGTGTTCGCCGCGTCCGGCCGTGCCGCAGCGGGTCTACGCCGCCGGATCAGCCTGGTGTTCCAGGACCCGTTCTCCTCGTTGAACCCGCGGGCGCGGGTGGGTTCTGCAATCGCCGAGCCGTTGCTGGTGCACAAGCTGGCCGACGGCCGCAGCGGCCGGGCGGCCCGGGTGGCCGAGCTTCTCGAGATGGTCGGGCTCCCGGCCGAATTCGCCGATCGGTATCCCCACGAACTGTCTGGCGGCCAGCGTCAGCGTGTCAGCATCGCCCGGGCGCTGGCCACGGAGCCGGAACTGTTGATCCTCGACGAGTCCACGGCGTCGCTGGATGTCTCCGTGCAGGCCAAGGTGCTGGACCTGTTGGGGCGGTTGCAGTCCGAGCTGGAGCTGACCTACCTGTTCATCGCCCATGACCTTGCGGTGGTGCAGCGCATGTGCCACCGGGTGGTGGTGCTGCGCCGTGGCGAGGTCGTCGAGAACCGCCCGGCGGCTGAGCTGTTCGCCGATCCGGCCGCTGACTACACCCGCGCCCTGCTCGACGCGGTACCCCCGGCGCGACCGCGCGCCGACGTCCGGTGAGAGGTCAGCTCTGCACGGTGGGGCGGATCGTGATGTCGCCGATCTCCACGTCGGCCGGTTGCTCGATCGCAAAGGCGATGGCCCGGGCCACCGCAGCGGCGTCCAAACCGAAGTCCGCCATGGATTTCCGGACCTGCGCGCGCAGCGTGTCGTCCTCGATCGTGTCGGCCAGCTCGGTGGCCACGTAGCCCGGAGAGATGGACGTCGTGCGGATCACGCCGTCGGTGTTCTCCTGACGAAACGCCTCCAGAAGCGTGCGCACCGCGTTCTTCGTCGCCGCGTACACGCCCTGGCTCGGCACGATCTTGAGCCCCGAGGTCGAGATCGTGGTCACGAAGTGTCCCCGCCCCTGCTCCCGGAAAACGGGCAGTGCTGCGGCGATTCCGTGCAACACGCCCCGGAAGTTCACGTCGATCATGGCCGTCCAGCCGGCGACGTCGCGCTCGGCGATCAGCCCGGTCTTCGCGATTCCGGCGTTGCTCACCAGGACGTCGAGGCGTCCGAACTCACGCACCGCCGCGGCGACCAGGGTCTCCATGTCGGCGTACCGGGTGACGTCGGTGACCACGCTGAGGGCGACACCTCCCTGCGCCCGGATCCGTGCGGCCACCCCGTCGATACGCTGCTGCCGCCGCGCCGCCAGCACCACCGGGTGACCCTGGGCCGCCAACAGCTCCGCGGTTGCGGCGCCGATCCCGGTCCCGGCTCCCGTGATCGCCACGACCTTCGCCTCTGCACTCATCTCCATCAACCTCTCGACTAAAGTGGACATTTGTCCGCTTACCGCGTTCCACCGTAGCGGACATGTGTCCGTTTAGCATCCCCCGGGAGGGAGCCACCGATGGCCGAATCGCGCCGACGCGCAGACGCCGTGCAGAACCGCGACCGGATCCTCGAGGTCGCACGTGAGCAGTTGCTGAGCTCAGATGATGTGCGGCTCAACGCCATCGCCAAGGCCGCCGGGGTCGGCCAAGGCACGCTGTACCGGCATTTCCCCACCCGCGAACACCTGCTGGCCGAGGTGTACCGCGCCGATGTCGAGGACCTCACCGCGGCTGCGCCCGCACTGCTGACGGAGTTCGAGCCGGCGGAGGCGCTGTCACGCTGGTTCGACCGGGTGGCCGAGTACGCGCGGGTCAAGCGGGGCGTGTTCTCCGCCGTCGAGGTCGCGGTATGGAGGGATCTGTCGGCGCACAGCCTGGGCCCCATCGGCGACGCGGTGAGCGTCCTGCTCGCCGCGGGGCGCGACGCCGGGCAGCTCAGGGACGATGTCGACGCCCGGGACGTGATCCTGCTGATCGGTTATCTCACCCGCCTGGAGGACGCCGAGTGGGAGCAACGGGCCCAACACCTGCTGCAGGTGATTCTCGACGGGCTGCGTGTGAGACAGTCACACAATGACTGACCTGACGGGCAAAGTGGCCCTGGTGACCGGCGCCTCTTCCGGACTCGGCGCCGCCGTTGCACAACTGTTCGCGGCGCGGGGCGCCTCGGTGTACGGGATCTCCCGCGACGCCGAGCGCATGGCCGCGGTCTTCGACGACGTGCCCGGCGGGGTCTACGAATCCGTCGACATCATCTCGTCGCAGGCGTGCGCACAGGCGGTGGACAACTGCGTCGAGAAGTTCGGCCGCCTCGATGTTCTGGTGAACGTGGCGGGGTTCCACACCATGCGGCACACCCGCGACGTCAGCGACGAGGACTGGGCCTACGATCTGGCCGTCAACCTCAACGGGCCGTTCTTCCTGTGCCGCGCGGCCTTGCCGCATCTGCTGGAATCGGCAGGCAACATCGTCAACGTCTCGTCCATCGCGGGTGTCGAGGGCGAGGTCTACTCGGCGGGGTACTGCGCAGCCAAGCACGGTCTGGTCGGGATGACCCGCGCGCTGGCCATCGAATTCACCGCCGACAAGCTGCGGGTGAACGCCGTCTGCCCCGGCGGCATGGTCACCCCGCAGGCCACCGAGTTCGCCGCACCCGAGAACGCGGACTGGAACCTGATCCTGCGCATCGCCTCGCCGCGCGGACTGATGGATGTCGCCGACGTCGCCAAGACCATCGCGTTTCTGGCCAGCGACGACGCCTCGGCGGTGCACGGTGCGGTCTACGTGGTGGATAACGGGAAAACGGCGGGCTGAGCTGGCATCATCAACGCCGTGCACATGCAAGAGGGCCACCCGGGAACCGAAGACGGCAGCGCAGTCGCCGGTTCCAAGGACACAGTCCACAGCATCGCGGTGGCCGGCTCGGTGGCCACCGTCAGCAGCACTGCGGTCGCCGGGTCGGCGGCCACTGCCGTCAGTGCGGGCGTCACCGCGTCGGTGGGCACCGTCGCCAGCACCGCGGTAGCCGGCTCGTCCGGCACGGCCGGCAGCGTGGCCGTGGCCGCGAGCGTCCTGACCGTTCTCTCGGTCGCCGTCGCGGCCTGCGTCGCGGTCCTCGGATGTGTGGCCTGCACGCGGTGCATCGCCTGCGTCCTGTGCCTGAAGTGCACCGACTGCATCGGGTGCATCGCGTGCTCCAATTGCACCGGCCTGCGGTTCGCCATCGGCAAAACCGACGTGCACGCCTAGTTCAGCGTCGTGCGCATCAGCATCACGCTGTAGGTGTCCCACACCGAGAGCGTGAAGTACAGGTCCGACCCACTGGACCACGGATGGATATACGGGGCGTAGATCCCGCCCGGCACCTGCGCGGTCGTCACGATCGTCTTCGCCTGACTCCACGGGCCTTCCGGTTTGTCGGCAGTCCGCATCACCACATTGTTGAGCGTGTTGGTGTAGAGCATCACGAACTTCTTCAGGTGCTCGTTGTAAGCCACCGACATCTCACTGCCCGGCGCCCACACCACCTGCAGGGCCAGATACGGCGTGTTCCTGATCCAACCGAACGGGGTGAAGTACTCGTACGCCGAGTTGTCGGCCACCTTGTTCTCGGGAACCCGTGACAGGAAAGGCATTCCGCCGCGACCCGCGCCGGTGCCGTAGGCGTAGACGAAGCCGCCCGAACGAACGTACGCGGCCATCTGGAAGTTCTGGAAACCCCAGACGAACGGAACACCGGGGACGGTGTTGAACCAGCTGGGCCGGATTCCGCTGCGCGGCACCGTCCATGTCTCACCGTTGTCGTCAGAGACGGCCACCGCCGAGAAGTTGGTGGACCACTGCCCCGGATTGCCCCACTGACTCACCGACATGAAGTTGACGTACTGACGATTGCCCACCGAGATCCCCGCTGTGGGAATCACCGTCACCTCGGTGGCGGAGACGCCCAAGCTGGCGATCACCTGCCGCGAGAAGTCAGGCCGCTGCTGGGCCACCGGCGAGCCCGCGTAGATGTCCCCGAACTTCGGATCGGGAATCCGCATGCCGTCGGCCAGATTTCGGTCGGCGCTGCGGTACAGGACGTTCTTGCGCCATTCCTGGTCCTGCACAGCGCAGTTGCCGAACGTGTCACCGAAGGCGATGAGGACCTGCGGATCGGTGGCCGAACCGTTGTCCCACGTGATGCCCAGGTCGGTCCCGGAGATTCCGAACCGCTTGTAGGAATCCGTCTCTGGTCCGGTGAGCCACTGCACCCGGGTTGCGGTGGCCGCTGCGGGCGCGGCGGCGGCACGCGCGGTGGTCTCGGGCGCGACGGCGCTGTCGGCCTGCGCGGGGGTGAGGTTGTTCGGATTGGCCACCGCTCCGGGTTTGCGTCCGATGGGTACATGCAGAACCGGCAACTTCGGCAACGCCGAGGGAGCCAGGCCGCGCGTGGACGCACTCGGCGGCGGCACCGAACACGGATCGGCCGCCGCAGGCGCCACCACCACGGCGGGAATGGCCAGCGCTGCCACCAATGCGGACGCGGCTGTCATCGACACGAGTCGCGTGGTCGGAGTCATGGGGCCTTCCGGGCACGAATCACAGCCCACCACAGGGCTTTTGGGTTGTCGAAGTGGGCCATGACGCCGGCCCCGACAGACGGCATCTCCAGTTACAGTAGTGACCGATGTGGCAAAAGTGTCAGCAGCAACGCACCTGACACCCACTCGTGACGGTGCCGTGACTTGACCTCAACGCCGCTTCAGGTCCTACGGTCACGGGCATGACCGACCTGGGACCCTGGGGTATCGCCGTCAGCAACGCCGACCTGGCCGCGGCGCCCGCGCTCGAAGATCTCGGCTTCACCACCATGTGGCTGGCCGGCGGCCAACTCGACCGGTTGAGCAGACTCGACGACCTGCTGACCGCCTCCCGGAACGCGGTGGTGGCATCGGCCATCATTCCGGCGGACGTCTATCCACCGTCCGCGGTGACCGAGCTGTACCGACGCACGGAGGCGAACTTCCCCGGCCGCTTGTTGGTGGGGCTCGGCGGTCCGCAACACACCCCCACGATGGCGGCAGCCGAGGCCTACCTCGATCAGCTCGACGAGGTTCCCCCGCACCGCCGCGTCCTGGCCGCAATGGGCCCCCGCAAACTCGACCTGGCCCGTCGGCGTGCCGCAGGCGCGATCCCGATCCTGGTGACACCCGAATACACCGCCTACGCACGGTCCACGCTGGGACCGGACCGTCTGCTGGCGGTCGGGCTGTTCGTGGTGCTCGACGATGACCCGCGAACCGCCCGGCGGGTTGCGCAGGAGCCGTTACAGTTCCTGCTCGGCCGCGTCCCCACCTATCGGGAGTCCGCGCGCCGACAGGGATTCACCGACCACGACGTGGCCACCTTGAGCGACCGGCTGGTCGACACCCTGACGGTGTGGGGCTCGCCCGACACCGTGGCCGGGAGGGCCCGGGCCCTGCGGGCAGCAGGAGCCGACCACGTGAATCTGACCGTGCTGCCCGCCGGCAACCGCTCAGACCTGCTGTGGGCCGCCGACCGGCTGGCCGCTGCACTGTCCCGCTGACCGCACATCCGCCGGCTCGTCGGAGAACTCCCTGCCGATTACTCCCCGGATGTCCACCAATCCGCCGTAACGACCCTGTAAGTTTGCTCAGCAATCAGCCGGTCGGGGGGCCAGTGATGCGAAGGGGTACTTCTAACCATGGGTGCGACCAAAAACGCGGCAACACACATCGGCCGCATCGGTGGCCTCGCCGTGGCCCTCGGCGTCGGCGCAGCAATTGCCAGCGGAGCGGGCGCCGCCTGGGCAGACAGCACCGACAGCGCCCCCTCGCAGTCCCAGACCTCGGATACCAAGACCGAGTCGAAAACCGAGTCCAAGACCGCATCGAAGGCGGATTCTTCTGACGGCGACAGTTCGACGGAGAAGAACAGTTCGACGAAGAAGAACACCTCGGCGAAGGACGACACCGACGACAAGGACTCCGAGAGCGACACCAAGACCTCCACGAAGTCCGAGCGCTCGAGCAAAGCCGAGAAAAAGTCCTCCTCTCGCTACGAACGGCCCGGCGAAGCCGACTCGGAGTCCTCGCCAGAGCCGGCCTCTGACACCTCCGAGGAGTCGGAGACCACCGATCCGAGCGACGACTCAGAGGACCGTCCGACCACCGCAGTCGTCACCACCGTCGCCGCGTCGCAGAGCCCGTCGGCGGAAACCGAAGCCGCCGAGACCCCACAGGAGCCCGCGAGCTCTCCGGTGACCCCAGCGCTGACGCACATGCTGACCTGGATGCGCAAGGAAACCGCACGCCATTCCACTGTCACACCCTCGGCGGCGAACACCGTCCAGACGGCCGCCGTGGTGGTGGACCCGCTGCCCAGCCGGTTGCCGTCCACGCCGCTGGGCTGGGTCACCGGATCCGGAACACGCTGGCTCGACGGCAAACCGGTCAACGCGACGCAGAACACCTCCACCGAATTCGGCATCGGCAGCACCGATCTCGGCATCATGTGGGACGGCGGCACCATCAACGGTGAGCGTTTCGTCCACGTCGCCTTCGGTGATTCGTTCCGCGGTCCGCGCATGACCGGCGAATGGCTCAACAACGCCCTGCTCATCAGCTATGACCGCGACCTGCAGTCGGGGCTGGAGCTGGCCGATACCGGCCGGGTGCTCGGGCAGTTCATCGACCGTTCCCGTGGCCAGCTCGGACTGTTCAGCTCCGAGGTCACCGTCATCCCCACCGCCGGCATCCAGATCGACGGCACGCAGTACGTGAACTACATGTCGGTGCGCTCCTGGGACACTCCGGGCCGCTGGACCACCAACTACTCGGCGATCACCCAGTTCTATCCGGGCTCCGACGGTGGCGACTGGCGAATCGTTCCGTCCACCATCCGCTCGGCAGGCTGGCTGCGCTCGTCGACCCCGTACCGCGCCGGTGACCAGAACTTCCAGCAGATGGCCTACGTCCTGCAGCCGGAAGACCAAGTGGCCGAAGGGGATCCGCGCTACCTGTATGCCTTCGGCACACCCTCGGGCCGCGCCGGGTCGGCCTACCTGTCCCGGGTCGCCGAGGGCGACGTCACGGACTTGTCCAAGTACGACTACTGGGACGGCAACAAGTGGGTCCGCGGCAATGCCGCCGTGGCGAAACCGGTGATCGGCAGCAACCGTTCGTCGGGTCTGTTCGGGTTTGTCGTCGATTGGGCCAACGACCCCAACGTGTTCGGCGGCTACCTGGGCGGGTTGTTCGGCCCCAAGACCGGCGGCAACGTCAGCGAGATGTCGGTGCAGTACAACGAGTACCTGGACAAGTACGTGGTGCTCTACGGCGACGGCAATAACAACATCCAGATGCGCGTGGCCGACACCCCGGAAGCGGCCTGGTCGGCGCCCGTTCAGCTGGCCAGTTCGGCGGCCTACCCGGGTCTGTACGCGCCCATGATCCACCCGTGGTCGGGTACCGGCCTGCTGGAGGACAGCAGCGGTGACAGCGACTACAACAATCTGTACTGGAACATGTCCATCTGGGGTGACTACAACGTCGTGCTGATGCAGACCGACCTCAGCCCTCTGCGCCCCGTCGAGGTCTGAGCGCCATCACGGCCCGGTAACAAGTGGCCATGCGGTTGATAACGCCGCGCGTGTGCTGTGCGGACATCCGCGTGAGGCGCGGTTAGCTGGCGGACGTGACACGGGTACAGGCGGGCGACAACTGGTTCCGACGCAAGACCACAGCGCTGTCGGTGGCGATGGCCACTGCCGTATCGGCGGTGCTGCTCGGGATGGCGCCCGACGCGTCGGCGTTCTCCCGGGAGGGCCTGCCCGTGGAGTATCTCGAGGTGCCGTCGCCGGCGATGGGGCGCAACATCAAGGTCCAGTTCCAGGGCGGCGGTCCGCACAGCGTTTACCTGCTCGACGGCCTGCGCGCCCAGGAGGACTTCAACGGCTGGGACATCAACACCGCCGCCTTCGAATGGTTTCACGACTCCGGCATCTCGGTGGTGATGCCCGTGGGCGGCCAGTCCAGCTTCTACACCGACTGGTACGAGCCGGCGCAGAACAACGCCGGCACCGTCACCTACAAATGGGAGACGTTCCTCACCCAGGAGCTCCCGGCCTGGCTGGCCGCCAACCGCGCTCAGGACCCCAACGGCAACGCCGTGGTGGGGCTCTCGATGGCCGGTGGCGCCGCCCTCACACTGGCCGCCTGGCACCCACAACAGTTCATCTTCGCCAGCTCGCTGTCCGGCTTCCTGAGCCCGTCACAAGGGTTGTGGCCCACTATGATCGGCTTCGCGATGGCTGACGCGGGCGGCTTCCGAGCCAAGAACATGTGGGGCCCGTCCAACGACATCGCCTGGCAGCGCAACGATCCGACGGTCAACATCCCCCGGCTGGTGGCCAACCGGACCGCACTGTGGATCTACTGCGGCAGCGGGATGCCCGCCGAGTTCGACACCGGCCACGATTTCGGCACCAACTTCTCCGCCCAGTACCTGGAGAACATCACCGTCAGCTCCAACAAGGAGTTCCAGCAGAAGTATCTGGCTGCCGGCGGCCGCAACGCCATCTTCCAATTCCCCGCCAACGGCACCCACAGCTGGGGCTACTGGGGCGCACAGTTGCAGGCGATGAAGCCGGACATGATCCGCATCCTGAACGCGCCGCCGCCTGCGCTGCCTCCGGTGCCCATGGCGCCTGCGGCGCCCGCTCCGGCCGCCGCTCTCCCGGCACCCCCCGCTCCCGCGGCGCTGCCCGCCTCGGTGGTCCTGCCCGCCGGCTGACTCACAACACGGGGCGACCGCCGGTCACCGCGACCCTGGCGCCGGAGATATAACTGCCTTCGTCGGACGCCAGCAGCACGTACACCGGAGCCAGCTCGGCGGGTTGACCTGCCCGGCCCAGAGGGGTGTCGTCACCGAAGGACGCCACCTTCGCAGGAGGCATCGTCGCCGGGATCAGCGGTGTCCAGACCGGACCGGGTGCCACACTGTTGACTCGAATCCCCCTCTCCCCCAACATCTGTGCCAGGCTGGCCGAGAAGTTCGCGATGGCCGCCTTGGTGGCCGCGTAGGGAGCCAGCTGCGGTGAGGGCGAGTCGGAGTTCACCGAGGAGCTGCCGATCACGGAAGCACCGGCGGACATGTGCGGCAGCGCAGCCTTCACGAGGTAGAAGTACGCGCCGACATTGAGCCGGAACGTGTGCTCAAATTCCTCGTCGCTGATCTCCTCGAGCGAATCGTGGCTCATCTGGTAGGCGGCGTTGCTCACCAGGATGTCGATGCCACCAAATTCTGCTGCGGCGCGGTCGATGACGGCCCGGCAATGGGCGGGGTCGGCCAGATCACCGGGCATCAGGACACAGCGCTGCCCCGCGTCCTGCACCAGGGCCGCCACCTCGGCGGCGTCCTCGTCCTCGTCGAGGTAGGAGATCAGCACGTCGGCACCCTCGCGGGCATACGCGATGGCCACCGCCCGCCCGATGCCGCTGTCGCCGCCGGTGATGACGGCACGTTTGCCCTGCAGCCGGCCGGAGCCCCGATAGCTGTGCTCACCGCAGTCGGGCACCGGGTCCATCGCCGACTGGACGCCCGGCACCTGCTGTTGTTGCTCGGGGAAACCCATGGGGAACCTTTCGTCGTGGAGTCCGTGGAGTCGCTGTGCCGCCCCGCCTACCCGCAGCATCGACACCGAAACGCCGCCGGCAGATCAGGGGCGTCCGTCACAGCCGGGTTTGATTCACCGCAGTCGTGGAACCAGCACCACATGACAGAGCACCAGAAGGCCGACCAGGCCCGTAAAGGACTGATCGACACCGTCAAGGGAAAGGCGAAGGAAATCGCGGGTGCGGTGACCAACAACGATTCCCTGACCGCCGAGGGGCAACTCGAGCAGGCCCAGGCCCAGCAGCGTAAAGACGCCAATGCACTGGACGCCGTGGCGGACGCCGAAGCCGCCGAGGCTCGGGAGCAGAAGGTCGACGCGCAGGTCGAGGCGGCCCAGGAACGCGCCGTGGTGAGCGCCCAGACGGCGGCCACCGAGGACGCCGTACGCGCTCAGGAGGCCGAGCAGAAGCGCCAGGCCGAGCGGGCTGCCGCTCAGCAGAAGGCGGCCGCGGCTGTGCGAGCCGATCAGGAGGCCGGCTCGGCCGTGGCCCAGGCCACGGCCAAGGAGCAGGCGCAGCGGCGGGAGGCCACCGAGCAGGTGGTCGAGGCAGCCGAGGAGTACGACGAGCGCACCCTGGCTGCCGAGGCGGACCGGGCTGCCGCCAAGAGCCTGCGCCAGCAGGCCGACGCCATGACCGACGACCACTGACCATCAGGAGTTCACGATGAACATCACCACTGTGCCGAAGGCCGTCCTGCGCCTGCAGTATCAGCTAGTCCGTTTTCCGCTGGGGGTGATCGACCAGCAGATCCGCGCTCGCGTCGACGAGGACGCCCCGGTCCGGCTGATCTTCGAACGGTCGCTGGGCGCCCTGGACGCCACCGTCGGCCAGTTGCTGGGTGACCCGACGCTCACCGACCGGGGCACCACCATGAAGGTGCGCAGCGAGACGCTGGCAGAGGCCGTCGACCTGGAAGCCAGGGCCGAGGCCACCGAGGAGGCGGCCGAAAGCGCAGTCGAGGAGCAGGTCGAGGACGCGCGGGCCACCCAGGAGAAGGCCCGCCAGAATCGCGAACGCGCCGTGGCCGGAGCCAAAGCGGATGCCGCCGAACGCAAGCGGACAGCAGCTGCCAACGCTGACGCGGCCAAATCTGCAGCTCAGCGGCGCGCCGACGAGACGGCGCGCAAGCGGGTCGACGCCGCCGAGGCGAAGAAACGCGCGGAGCAGGACGCCATCTCGAGTGCCGAGCACGCCGTGGTCGCCGACGCCGAGGAGCAACAGGATCAGGCGCGTGAGAAGGCCGGTGCCGCTGCGTCGCTGCGCACCCGGGCAGACCAGGTGGAGGACCTCGCAGACGCCGAGAAGCAGAGTCGCAAGCAGTCCTGACCCACCCGTGCGGGCGGGTAATTCTCAGGACACGGCCGGGGCAACCGGCCTCCAACACCACGGTGGGCGGGCAATCCCCTTAGGGTGCAACCGTGACTCGCCTCGACCGCTTCTTCGAGATCTCCGCGCGCGGCTCCACCATCGCCACCGAGCTGCGCGGCGGAGTCGTCACCTTCATCGCGATGGCGTACATCATCGTGCTGAACCCGATCATCTTGTCGGGGACGCCGGACGTCGACGGAGCAGAACTGGGCTTCACCCAAGTCTCCGCCGTCACCTCGCTGGCGGCCGGTGTGATGACCATCGTGTTCGGGGTGGTCGCCCGGCTGCCGTTTGCGTTTGCGGCGGGGCTCGGCATCAACTCGTTCCTGGCCAGCTCCATCGTGGGAGACCTGACCTGGGCCGAAGCCATGGGTCTGGTGGTGATCAACGGCCTGATCATCGTGGCCCTGGCGGTCACGGGGTTGCGGCGGTTGATTTTCGATGCGGTGCCGATGCAGCTCAAGCTCGCCATCACCGCGGGCATCGGGCTGTTCATCCTGTTCATCGGTCTGGTGGATTCCGGTTTTGTCGGAGCCACCGGATTCGCATCGCCACCATTGGGCCTGGGCAAAGAGGGTGGCGGCTCCATCGCGACCATCCCCACCGTGATCTTCGTGTTCACCTTGCTGGTGACCGGCATCCTGGTCGCCCGCAAGGTGCGCGGCGGCATCCTCATCGGTCTCATCACCGGCACCGTGGTCGCGGTGATCGTGGAAGCTGTATGGCACCTCGGTCCCGGTACCGAGAATCCCGGCGGCTGGGGTCTGTCCGTCCCGACGCTGTCGGGCTCCCCGTTCGCCGTGCCCGACCTGTCGCTGGTGGGCGCGTTCAGCCTGGACAGCTTCGGCCGGATCGGCATCCTGGCCGCCGTGATGCTGGTCTTCACGTTGGTGTTCACCAACTTCTTCGACGCCATGGGCACCTTCACCGGACTGTCGAAGCAGGCCGGCCTGGCCGACCAGCACGGCAACTTCCCGCGCCTGCAGTCGGCACTCGTGGTCGAGGGTGCCGGCGCGGTGGTCGGCGGGTCGGTGTCGGCATCGTCGAACACCGTCTTCATCGAGTCCGGCGCAGGCATCGGTGAGGGCGCCCGCACCGGACTGGCCAGCTTGGTCACCGGCGGATTGTTCCTGGCGGCGATGTTTCTCACGCCGCTGGCCGCCATCGTGCCCACCGAGGTGGCAGCGGCCGCGCTGGTCATCGTCGGTGCCATGATGGCCGCCAACCTCAAGGAGATCGACTACGCCGACTTCTCGGTGGCGCTGCCCGTTGTGCTGACCGTGACGGTGATGCCGCTGAGCTACTCGATCGCCAACGGCATCGGCGTCGGCTTCATCTCCTGGGTGGTGCTGCGCAGCGCCTCGGGCAAGGCCAAGGAGATCAGTCCCCTGTTGTGGGTGGTGGCCGCCGGCTTCCTGCTGTACTTCGGCCGCGGCTGGATCGACACCCTGGTGGGGGCCTGACCGAGTTACCAGACGCGGATGTAGTCGACCAGCATCTGCGCCGGGTAGATGCCGGCGCTGGGGTCGCCGCCACCGGAGCCGCTGACCGCCAGGTTCAGCACCGGGAACATCTGGAAGCCGGGGTCGTTGAACCGCCAGTTCGCCATCGACCCGGCGGGGACGTCGAAATAGGGCGGCATGCCGGGCACCGGGTCTTTCCAGAACCGGATGCCCGCGGCGTCCCATTGGCAACGCCACACATGCCATTCGGGGTCGACGACGATGGGATGGTTGGCGGCCGTGGTGCCGTCCAACCGGGTGTGCACGGTGGATCCGGGACCCCAGCCGCCGTTGCCGAACCACTCGAGCACGTCGATCTCGCCGCCTTGGCCGAGCCGGTCGTTGAGCATCCAGAACGCCGGCCACGCGCCGGGGGTGAGGCATTCCAGTTTGATCCTGGCCTCCCAGGTGTGCCCGATGCCGATCCACTGCCTGCCCTGGATCTTGGCGCCGAAGTACCTGTCGCCCTCCCGGGTGGCCCGGATGACCAGGTTGCCCATGCCGTCGAGGTAGAGGTTCTGCCGGTCGTCGCGGTATTGCCCCATGTTCTCCGGGCGGTCCCAGAACGCCGGGTTGCGAATGGTCTCCCGGGCGGGCACCACGAACCATTTGTTGTAATCCGGTGGCGCGCCCGGGGGTCCGTCGAACTCGTCGGAGAACACCGGCGGCGCCAGGATTTCGGCGCCGGGGAACGGGGGTTCGGCAGCGGCACCGGGCATTTGAGCGGTCCCGGCCAACAGACCGAGCCCGGTCAGCATCAGCAGGCTGCGGCGATCCAAGTTCGGCACCCCCGCAATATAGCGATCTGGGCGCGTTTTCAACCGCTGACCGGTTGAAAACGCGCCCGAATCCCGTTACCAGCCCGGCAGGACGAAGATGCCCCACGCCAGTACCGGTGCGGCCACGATCATCGCCAGGCCCCACCGCAGCAACTGGCCCATCACCCGATCCCGGTCCTCCTCTGCGGCATTGGCCACGATCAGCGCGCCGGTGGTCGAGAAGGGCGAGGCGTCGACGATCGATGACGCCAAGCTCAAGGCGATGAGCATCGCCACTGCGTTGACCTCGCCGGCCAGCAGGAACGGAACCGCCAGCGGCACCAGGGCGCCCAGGATTCCGGTGGTGGACGCAAACGCCGACACCACCGCGCCGATGACGCAGATCAGCAGCGCGATCACCAGCGGCGAATCCAGATGTGCCACAGCGTCAGAGACGTAGGTGACGGTCCCGAGCTCTTGGAGCAGGTTCACATACGTGACGATCCCGACGATCAGGAACACCGAAGGCCAGGCGATCCGGGGCAGTGCCTCCTTGGCCACCGCCGGTGTGAGCATGCTCAGGACCACCGCCAGAGTCATTGCCACAAAACCGATGTCGAGATCGGTGAACATGACGATGCCCACCATGGCCGCCAGCCCGGCCAACGTCACGGCGATCTGGCGGGTCATCGCAGGGCGCACCGGCGCTTCGACTGCGGTGCGTTCGGCGACCAGCTGGCCACCCGTCGGTCTGGTCGCCGCTCCCCCGCTGCCGCCGTCGGAGTCGGCGACGTCCGAGACTGCGCGCCGGCGTGCCCGCGTCGTGATCACCACAAACAGGATGTAACAGAGCACCGCGTTGACCACGAAGCAGCTGAGGAACAACAGTACGGGCGACGACTGCACACCGTTCTCGACGGCGATGTCGTTGACGATGATGCCGAACAGGCCGATCGGTGAGAACTCGCCGGCGCTGACCCCGTTGGCCACCATGAGACCCATCAGCAGCGGGCTGATCTGGTAGCGCTGCGCGATGCGCATGGCGGTGGGGGCGATGATCGCGACGGCTGCCGGTGGCACCGCACCGATTCCGGCCAGACCGGCGGCGATCAGGAACATGATCCAGGGGAACGCCCAGACCCGGCCGTGCACCAGGCTCACCGCACCGTCGACCAGCCAGTCGATGGTGCCGTTGACTTTGGCGATCGCGAACAGAAACGTGACGCCGACGAGGATGACGAACAGACCGGCGGGGAATCCGCTGAGGATCTCCTTCTCCGACATCCCGGCCATGCCGAATCCGACGACGAACGTGGCCACGAACGCCAGGGCGCCCATGTGGACGTTGAGAAAGGTCGCGATCACGAAGACCCCGACGAGCATGGCGATGGAGAGCAATTGAAGCGACATGATGGCCTACTCTTCGTCTCAGTGCTTGGCGATCAAGGCGCCGAATCCGTCGAACTGGTCACCGATGCCCATGGCGCGCAGCGCATGCCAGTAGATCACCGTGCCCACCGCCCAGACCGGTTTTCCGAGTTCTTCCTCCAGCACGGGCGCCAGCCGGCCGAAACGCAGGTTGGTGCCGAGTTGGATGATGGCGTCCGGCCGGTGGGAGTCGGCCACCCGCACCGCCTCGCGCAGCCGGTCCTCGGTCTGCGAGGCGACTTCGATGATGCTGCGGCACTTGAGCCCCTCCACGCCCACCACGTCGAATCCGCGGCCTTCGAAATAGGCGACGGCATTTTTCTCGATCACCGGGTAGTACGGGGTCACCAGGGCGATTCGGCGGGCCCCGACTTCGTGCAGTGCAGCCTCGGACGCCTGGGCGCCCTGGGAGACGTCGACCCCCGACACCTTCCGCAGGTGGTCGAGCAGCGCGAAGCTGCCTTCGACTCCGCCCATGAAGCTCTGTGAGGACATACCGAGCACCAGGTGGTCGATCAGCGCTTCGTTGAGTCGGTGCACCGACTCGTCGAGGTTGGCGGCGACATGCCGCATGATGATCGACCAGTCCTCGTCCTCGGCGATCGACTGGTTCGGGACGTAGTAGCGGTCGACCGCGTTGATCACCCCCTCAGGGCGCAGATCCATCATCTCGTTCTCGACGACGACGTTCGGGCCGGGCGTCATGATCCCGATGACACCGCGCGGTCCCATGGCGTTGCGGTAGCGGGTGCGGTCGTGGGTGGTCCCGGCGATCGAGGCGGACATGGCTTCTCCTGGGTGTGAGTCGGATCACGTGCCCGTGGAGCGTAAGAGCTGTTCGTCTCCATTCAACCCGCCACAATCGGATACGCAGAATCCGATTTCCAGATATTGTCAGCCGGTGCATCTGGATTGGATCAAGGCGTTTGTCGCCGTCGCCGAGAAGGGCGGCTTCCTCCAGGCGGCCCAGTCGTTGGGGCGGGCACAGTCGCGCATCAGCGACCAGGTGGCCAAGCTCGAGGCCGACCTGGGGGTCGTGCTGGTGGACCGGGCGGTGCGGCCGGTGCGCCTGACTGTGGCCGGTGAGCTGTTCCTGGGCCACGCCCAGGACGTGCTGGCCACGCTCGACACCGCTCGTGCCGAAGCGCTGGCGCTCAGCGGATCCACGTACGGCACCGTGCGCCTGGCCTGCATGTCCAGTGTGGCCGGAGCTTTCGTGCCCCGACTCATCGACCGATTCAGCCGGGTGGAACACAACATCGAGGTCAACGTCCTGGAGGGCCCCACCGCCACCCTGCCGGAGGTGCTGCACCGCCGCGACGCGGACCTGGCCGTGGTACCGCTCGCCTACGTCCTCAATGATCCGGAACTGCAATACATTTCACTGTGGGACGAGCCACTGCGGCTGCTGGTGCATCCCGCCCACCGGTTGTCGGGCTCCGACGGGGTGGCCGTATCGGCGCTGACGGGCGAAACGGTGATCACCCCGGGCAGCGGCGACGGCGCCCGCGGGCTGTCCCCCGAAGTCGCCGCCCTGCTCGGTGAGGCGGGCGTCACCGTCGCCTCCGCACGCCGCGTGGCCAGTCCGCACACCCTGGTGTCGATGGTGCGGTCCGGACTCGGCGTCGGCGTGCTCAGCGAGCTGGCCGTACGCCTCACCGGCACCGAGGGCATCGACGTGCTGCGGTTCACCGAACCGGGCGCGATCCGGCACACCGTGCTGGCCTGGCGCCGTGATCGCAAGAATTCCTCGGCAGCACAACAGCTCTGCACCTTCATCGCGACTCACCGTCCGCCGGAGGGAACCACCCGGGCGCGTTAGCGCATTCAGTCCTGCACGGCCTTGGCCACCGCGATACAGGTGGTGAGCCAGGTGCGGTCCAGCGGGCCGGGGTCTGTCAGTGCCCACATCGCGTTGTGCACCATCCGGACCACCACCCAGGCCCGGGCGCGGTCCTCGTCGAACCCGGCGGCCTCGACCGCGGCGTAGAAGCGCCGGCGCACGCCGCCGCGGACATCGCCGGCCAGTTCCTCCCACCGGTTCCACAGCAGCGGCGCCACTTCGTAGTGCGGGTCGCCGCTCAGCGGGATCGGGTCGATGGCCAGCCACGGCTCCCGGTCGGCGGCCAGGACGTTGTCGTAGTGCAGGTCGGTGTGCAGCAGCACGCTCGTCGCGCCGGCGTCGGCGGTGAGGTCGCGACTGTGGGCCTGCGCCTGCTCCACCAGCCGGCGCGGCAGCGGTGCGTTGCGCGGCAGCGCGTCGAGCTCGGCGCTGTACTTCGTGATGGCGTCGGCGAGGCGGTCCAGCTGCGGCAGGGCAGGTACGTGCAGTCGCCCGTAGAGTCCGGCGATCACCTCGCAGGCCTCGACGTCCCACAGGTCGTTGAGGTCCCGGGAATGCAGCCGCTCGAGCAGCAGGGCGCGGTGCGGCGGGTCGGCACTGAGCAGCCGCACCGCGCCCGCGCCGGCCCACCTACGCAGCGCCAAATGCTCGTGTTGCGTCTCAGGGTCGGGGAATCCCAGCTTGAGCATCGCGGGGGCGCCGGCGTCGGTACGCACCGGCACCACCAACGACGCCCACCCGTGCAGCGGGCCACCGTCGGGCGTGATGTTCCAGTGGTCCAGCTGGCGTTCCAGCAGCGTGGGCAGTCCGTTCACCCAGCTCTGCCACTGCGGACCGCGAGTCGCCATCGCAGAGACTCCCGGCGGCAGTTCGATCACGGCCACCATGGTGCCAGCCGGGTGCTGTTCACCCACGTGACGCCGGCGGTGCATTTGCTGTAACACAGAGGTGACAGACTGACCCGTCCTCACCCCAGGTATCAGGAGTAGGTAGTGACCGACACAGCACAGTCCTCGTCAGAGTTGTCCGCCTTCGACGGCCAGCCGGCCCGGCACGAACACTCCCGCACGGGAATGTCGGCTGAGGCCCTGCGCCGCGCGATCTCCGACCACCTCGTGTACTCGATCGGCCGGCCGGCGGCCGCCATCACCACCGCGCACTACTACCAGGCGCTCTCCCTGGCCGTACGGGACCGGATGCAGCAGCGCTGGATGGCCACCACCCAGGACTGGCTGGACCTGTCCAACAAGGTGACCTGCTACCTGTCGGCGGAGTTCCTGATGGGCCCGCAGCTGGGCAACAACCTGCTGAACCTGGGTATCGAGGACGAGGCCCGGGCGGCGTTGGCCGAGCTGGGCCAGGACCTCGACGAGGTCATCGACTGCGAAGAGGAGCCCGGTCTGGGTAACGGTGGACTGGGCCGGTTGGCCGCCTGCTATCTGGATTCGTTGGCCACCCTGGAGCGTCCGTCGATCGGCTACGGCATCCGCTACGAGTTCGGCATCTTCGACCAGGAGATCCACGACGGCTGGCAGGCCGAGAAAACCGACAACTGGCTGGTGGGCGGAAATCCCTGGGAGATCGGCAAGCCGGACGCCAGCTACTTCGTCTGCTGGGGCGGCAAGACCGAGCAGTACACCGACATCGCCGGGAACCTGCGGGTGCGCTGGATCCCCCGCCGCGTCCTGCAGGGCATCTCCTACGACACGCCCATCCAGGGCTACAACACCAACACCTGCAACACCCTGACGCTGTGGAGCGCGCGTTCGGTCACGCAGTTCGCCCTGGACGCCTTCAACACCGGTGATTTCTACAAGGCCGTCGAGGACGAGGTCCTCTCGGAAAAGGTGTCCAAGGTCCTCTACCCCAATGACGAGCCGGAGGCGGGTAAGCGGCTGCGCCTGCAGCAGCAGTACTTCTTCGTGACGTGCTCGCTGCAGGACATCATCCAGATCCACACCGAGCGGGTGGGGCTGCCGCTGAGCGCGCTGCCGGACAAGTGGGCCATTCAGCTCAACGACACCCACCCGTCCATAGCGGTGGCCGAGTTGATGCGTCTGCTGATCGACGAGCACCACATGGACTGGGACGAGGCCTGGCGGATCACCGTCGCCACCTTCGGCTACACCAACCACACCCTGTTGCCGGAAGCGCTGGAAAAGTGGTCACTCGGACTGTTCGGCGACTGCCTGCCGCGGCACCTGGAGCTGATCTACGAGATCAACGAACGGTTCCTCGAGGAGGTGCGGGCCAAGTTCGGTGACGACGAAGACCGGGTGCGCCGGATGTCGCTCATCGGCGAAGACGGGGGCAAGACGGTCCGGATGGCGCACCTGGCCACCGTCGGCAGCCACTACGTCAACGGCGTGGCCGCGCTGCACTCGGAGCTGCTGAAAGACAGTGTGCTCAAAGATTTCTACGAACTGTGGCCCGAGCGCTTCGGCAACGTCACCAACGGGGTCACGCCGCGGCGGTTCCTGGCGCTGTCCAATCCCGGCCTGCGCCAGTTGCTCGACGAGAAGATCGGCGACGGGTGGCTCACCGACCTGTACCGGCTGCGCGAACTGGAGAACTTCGTCGACGACCCGTCCTTCCGGGAGCGGTGGCGAGAAGTCAAGCGCGCCAACAAGGGACGTCTGGCCGAATACGTGCACTCCGCCACCGGCATCGAGCTCGACCCGATGTGGATGTTCGACGTGCAGGTCAAGCGCATCCACGAGTACAAGCGCCAGCATCTCAACGCGCTGCACATCATCACCCAGTACCACCGGCTCAAGACCATTCCCGGTTACACCATGCCGCCACGGGCCTTCATCTTCGGCGGCAAGGCAGCACCGGGGTACTACCTGGCCAAGCGGATCATCAAACTGATCACCGCGATCGGTGACGTGGTCAACGCCGATCCGGACGTCAACCGATTCATGAAGGTGGTGTTCCTGCCGAACTTCAACGTGCAGAACGCCCATCTGATCTATCCGGCTGCCAACCTCAGCGAGCAGATCTCCACAGCCGGCAAGGAAGCCTCCGGTACCGGCAACATGAAGTTCATGATCAACGGCGCCCTGACCATCGGCACGCTCGACGGTGCCAACGTCGAGATCCGTGAGGAGGCCGGGGCGGAGAACTTCTTCCTGTTCGGCCTCACCGAGGACGAGGTGGAGAATGTGAAGGCCGGCGGATACCGGCCGCTGGACCATGTGGACCGGGATCCTGAACTGGCGGCGGTGCTCGAGTTGATCCGCGAAGGACGCTTCACCCACGGCGACACCGAGGTGCTCAAGCCCGTGCTGGACAACCTCATCCACGATGACCCGTTCATGGTGCTGGCCGACTACCGCTCGTACATCGATTGCCAGGACCGGGTGAGCGCTGCCTGGCGGGACGGTAACACCTGGACCCGGATGTCGATCCTGAATTCCGCACGCAGCGGCAAGTTCTCGTCGGACCGGGCCATCGAGCAGTACTGCGACGACATCTGGAACGTCACCCCGATGAACGTCGACATCTGACCGTTCTCAGACGGCGACGGCGTACCCGCGGCTCATCGCGACGCCGGCGAGCAGCTCACGCAGCTGCCGCCGGCCGCGATGCAGCCGGGACATGACGGTGCCCAGCGGGGTGCCCATGATCTCGGCGATCGCCCGGTACGGGAAACCCTCGACATCGGCGTAGTACACCGCCATCCGGTAGTCCTCGGGTAGCGCCGCCAGGGCGTCGGCGATCTCGCTGTCGGCCATGGCCTCCAGCGCTTCCACCTCTGCCGAGCGCAGCATGGTCGTGGCCGGGACGGCACGGTCCTCCCACTGGGAGAAGTCGACGCCGTATTCATCGACCCGCCGCTGCTTTTTGCGGTAGGCGTTGATGTAGGTGTTGGTCAGAATCCGGTACAACCAGGCCTTGAGGTTGGTTCCGGCTTGAAAAGTGCGAAAGCCGGTGTAGGCCTTGATCATCGTGTCCTGGACCAGATCCTCGGCGGCGTAGGGGTCGCGGGTCATCCGCAGTGCCCCGCCGTAGAGCTGGTCCAGCAGCGGCAAGGCATCCCGTTCGAAGCGCTCTGCCAGCTCGTCATCGTCGATAGATCTACGCAGCTGTGTCATCCCCGACTCCCATCTCTGTGTGGATGTCTTTCATCCTGGTCGCCGGGTGGGCGGGGGTCTGCGGTGTTGTCCTGACGGGTTTGCGGGGGTTTTCCCCACTACGAGCGACGGTCGGCTGCCTGGGTCCGGCAGTTCGTAGGGTCACGAGGGTGTGTTCGCGATCGAATCGCGAATTGCCTCGACCACACGACCGGAGATCGCGGGATCGCCGTCGGTGCAAACGCGCACCTCGATCACGAGGTTGGATTTGGCGGCCACAGATTGCGCGCATTCCGGCCGGGCGTCTGAAGTCACCGAATCGGGCACCGTCAAGATGTCGTCGAACATTCCGTACATGCCGAGTAGTCGCGGTGCGAAGTCGCCGCGATACGGCAGAGTCACCATCCGACCATGACATTGCGCCCACATCTGATGAACACTTCGTATGTAGTCCGCAGCAGCCATCGGGTGCTCCCAACGCGACACCTGCTGACGCATCCATAATGAGCCCGCAGCGCTCTCCCGTGTCCGCACGTCCGGGGGAATCGCCACCTCGCGCCCACAGGTGTCACCCCCGGCCGTGCTTAGGACCACACCGCCGCCCACCCCGATCTCGGGGACGTCGGTCACACCACCACCGAGGATCCGTCGCTGGTCCTCGGGACTGAGCAGCATCGCATCAAGCTGTTCAGTCCCGAAGACAGGCACGATCTCGGGACACTGCCAGAACCGAGTGACGTTCTGCCCATGGCCTATCCGTTCATAGAGTCCGTGATGGACGACGGTGGACAAGCGAGTCGCATCCCCGGGCAGTACCGTTACCGTGTAGCCATCGCCACTGGTCCACCCCGCCGGCACCAGAACCCATTCGTCGCCGACCACCTTGACCGCACGCAGGCATTCATACCGCGACATCGGCGGTTGTTGCGGATGGGCGCCGGGCAGAATCGACTCCCGGACCATCCGACCCGGGATACCTAGCGGGACAGCAGAATCCACAATCACACCCACCTCGTCAGACCACAGGTGTTCGGCGGCGTAGGTTGCGCGGCTCTCACCTTCCTCCACCGCGTGGATAGCGGTGACCCAGAACAAGGCCAGCACCATCACTGCCACACCGAGAGCGCCCAGCACCCGACACGCAGGCGTGGTGTCGGCGCCGTGTGCGGCACCGCGGGTGATGCGCAGCAACCAGTTGCCCGCGATCAGTAATGCCGGACTGCAGAAGATCAGCCAAGCCACCTGCCTGGGCGTGGTCTGCACATTGGGCACGCGTTCCAGTACCAGCCAGGTGAACCCGGCCAGCGCGCATACAAACCCTGACATCTGCATCAGCCAGGCAAGGACGCGCAGCAGACCGGTGTGACGTCCCCTCAACGCCAGACCGCGTAGCATCGTTGCGATCGCGACCACCGCGGCGACGGCGCCAAGGAACAACAGTGCGGCAAAGAAGAGCACCCCGAGCGTCTCCACTACGTAGTCGCGGGTGGTCAGGTTCAGAGTTTGCGGATCGATTCCGAAGTACTGCAACCGCGTTCGCAGCGACACTGCACCGAAGAAATAGCAGAGCCCGGTGATCAATGTGGCTGGCGCGACAAAGATCCCGGCCAGGCTGAGCAGGTGCTGCGCAGTTTGCAGCAACGATCTGTTGTCATCACTCATCGGGTGACACCACCGCAGTCGTCGTGTCCGGCACCGCCGAGCTCGGCACCACCGCGGTGGTGAGGGCGGGCAGCGTCGTGACGGTCGGGGCGGGGAGCGTCGTGGTGGGTGGTGGCGATGTCGACGGATAGAAGGCCCCGGATGTGGTGCCAGGCGGAATTTCCGCCCAAGTTCGGACCGTCGAGTTGGATACAGCCGTCGAACCCTTGGTTGAGGGCAACGTCATGGTCGTCGGATCCGGCGGCAGGGCAGGCGGATCGCCGGCTTGGGCGCATGCGCCGGCCCAGAAGGCGCACACGCCGATGATCACGAGCGAGATGGTCCTGACGATGAGGTGCATGGTGTCCCCCGACGGTCGAATGTGACCGATGCTGCCGCAGAAGGCGACGGGGGGTGTGAGTAGCTCACTACTCCATGTCAGCTCGTACTGGGCTCCTCGGCGAGTTTGGCGGCCGCAAAGTCGGCGGCCTGCACCACCATGCCGTCGGAGATGTAGCGGCCATGGGCTCCGAGGTCGCCGCCTTCGGAGCACACGAAGTCGTTGGGCACACACAACTCGATGGTCTTCGGCTGGTACAGGGGGCCGATGCTGACCGACGGCTGCTGGATCATGTTCATGAACCGGTCCGACGGTGTTCCCAGCAGCGCGACGGCCGCCACGTGATCGGCGACGTCCGCGGGCATCGGCGCGGGCACCTCTGATGCCGTAACGCCTTCCGGCACAATCTCATTGGTCACGAAGCCCATGACAGCGGCGCCCTGGGAGAAGCCGCCGAGCACCATCTGGGTGTCGGGGCAGTTCATGGCGATCTCCTGCACATGGGTGCTGGCATCGACGACACCCTGGACACCGGTGGGGAAATCCGGGCTGGCCGGATAGTCGACGGGGTACACCCCGACGGACTTACCGGCCACCCTGGCCCGCAGATCGTCGACGAAGGCCTGCCCCATGGCACCCACGCCCGGGGGCTCGGTGGTCCCGCGCGCGAACACCACCTGGACATCGGGACACCCCGGCGGGGCGGGAGCGGCCACCGGCAGGGCCGGCGGAGGCGCCGCCGGATCGACCGGCATCGACGCCACGGGCGGCGCCGCCGCAGGGGCCGGCACCGGAACGGGGAGCACGTCGGGCGCCGGACCCGGGGCGGGACCCAGCGGCACGGGAGCGGGCACCGGCGGTGGCGGCGGCGCGGGCTCGGCACCCGCAAGGGGCACCCCCACACCCAGCACCAAAACCGGCGCCAGAACGGTTGCGCTGCAAACACGAGTTAGATGAGCTGACAAACCCATACATCGATGGTGACACAGGTGCGCCGGGTGCGCCTGATGCACGTCCGATGTTGCATGCATCTCGCCAGCTCAGGACCACCGCGGCTCGGGACAGCCAAAGGATGTGGTGGCGGCCCCACGTGCACCATCTCCGCCCGCGCCGGCATCCACCCGCGGGCGCTCTGGCACACAAACGCGGCGGCCACCGCGGCCGCGCCGCACCGGCGCCGCGCACCCTCCAGCGAACTCCGGAAGTCGCGGCGAGCAGGCTCACAGATCCCTCCTTGACCTCGTGTGTTGTCAGCACGGTGGCGCGCCACGCCGAGGAATTGACGTTTCTGTAGGCAGGGGTCCGGGTACTTCTGCCCTGCGGACGAGGAGGTCACACATGCCTAGTTGGGGCTGGATTCTGATCGCGGTCGTCGTCGTCATCCTGGCGGTGGTCGCGATCATGGCAACCCGCTCGAAGAGCGGCGGAAAACGCACCGAACGACTCAAGCAGCATTACGGACCCGAGTACGACAGGGCGGTCGACACGGCGGGCGACGAGAAGTCCGCCCAGGCCCTCCTGCTCGAGCGGGAGAAGCAGCACAAGAAGCTCGACATCAAAGGCTTGTCGCCCCAAGCGCGCACCATGTACGCCGAACAATGGCGGCTGGTTCAAACCGGTTTCGTCGACAACCCGACCACCGCGGTCAAGGATGCTGACCTCCTGGTCAACCAGGTGATGCGCGAGCGCGGCTACCCGGTGGACGATTTCGAGCAGCGGGCGGCCGACATCTCCGTCGACCACCCGGGTGTGGTGTCGGATTATCGTGCCGCACACGGCATCTACCTGTCCCAGCAGAAGGGGCAGATACCCACCGAGACGCAGCGTGAGGCCTTTGTGCACTACCGCGCGCTGTTCGAAACCTTGTTGCAGCATGACACCCCCGAGGAGGCCCGAGCATGACCACACCGCGCCAGCACACCGACGCGTATCCCGACCAGCCGAACGCCGATCAGTACCCGCCCCAACAGCAGGGCGGCGACGCCTACCCCGCCCACCCGGGAGCGGAGGCCTACCCCACCCAGCAGGGCGCGGACCCCTACGCCGGCCAACAGGACGCTGACCCGTATTCGGGTCGCCAGGATTCGCCGATCGAACCCCAGGCAGCCGGATTCAGTGACACCACTGCACGCACGGATCCGTCGGCGCAGCAGCATGATCGGTCCACGTCTGCAACTGCGTCGGAGGCTCCCACCGGCGACGCGCTGTTCGCCGACAATGATCTGTCCGAGCTGCGGGCCCGGTGGAACGATGTGCAGGCCGCATTCGTCGACGATCCCCGCGCGTGCGTCCAGAAAGCCGACAGCCTGGTGTCGTCGGCGGTGGACCAACTGACCGCCAACTTCAGCCATACCCGCGCGCAGCTCGAGGAGCAGTGGTCGCGGGGCGAAGATGCCTCAACCGAGGACCTGCGTGTCGCCCTGAAGCGGTACCGGGACTTCTTCGATCGCCTGCTCTCGGTGTAAGCCAGCCACGTTCAATGCCGGTGTGCCAGTGGCACACCGGCATTTGCGTGTTCAGACCAGGCCTGCCAGTGCGACGTCTGACTGCGGGCGACCATCATTCCGCGATGGATCACCACGCGGTCAGCGGGAGCCGTCCCGATAACCTCGGCAGCGCTGGTACCGCGCACCGCGAGCAGATCGGCGCGAGCACCCACGTGTGGCCCGGCCTGCGGCAGGCCCATCACCACCCGCGCCCGGTCGGTCACCATGTCCAAGGCGACCTCGGGATGGACGTGACCGGCGGTCACCGCGAGCATCGCGGTTTCCAGCGCGTCACTGCGACCGAGGGGGTTGAACGGATCACGGACATTGTCCGCGCCCGCGGCCACCGGTACACCTGCATGCTGCAGAGCGGCGATCGCGGTGATGCCGCGTGGCGTAGCGACCGGTGTGTCACGGCCCTGCAGATAGAGATTGGTGATGGGGTTGGTCACCACCCCCAGCCCGGCCGCGGCGAGCTGCGGCAGTAGCACCGCGAGTTCATCCGCGGACATGGTGCCCAGGCGGGTGCAGTGGCTGGCTGTCCGGGTGCGCCCCTGCGGCCACCGGCCGGCGCGCTGTGCGTAATCGGCGATGGTGATGTGGTCACCGAAGAGGAACTCGTCGGTGTGCAGGTCCGCGCCGACTCCCCTGTCCTCGGCAACTCCGAGCAACCGATGCAGCTCTGCCGCTGGATCCGGAGCGTTGTGTGGCGAGCCGCCCACCAGATCGGCCCCGGCATCAAGTGCGGCATAGAGCAATCCGGTGTCGGAGTAGGCCTTGATGAGGGCCACGATCTCGATATCCATCACCTCGGCGAGTTCGCGACGTACGGCATCCACGGCGCGGATTCCGCGCAGCGGGTCGTCCCCGGCGAGCACGTCGACATGGGTGCGCACCGCGGTGGTGCCGTTGCGCAGTGCAGCCAGAGCCGCTTCGCGGGCCCGGCCGCGGAAGTTCGCCTCGTCGAAGCGCACCGACCCCGCCTTCCATGCGGCGATGGCGTCGTTCAGATCGCCCAACGGAGGCTGCAAAGCGTCCCAGGACAACGCCTTGTCCAGATGCGCATGGGGCTCTGCCGGGGCGGTCATCAGCAGATGACCCTGCAGGTCTATCCCGTCCTGAGCCGCCGGGTCGGCGGGGGTCACGGAGGTGATGATGCCCCCGGCGATACGGACGTCCACCACCGCACCGTCGATCAAGGTGGCACCCCGCAGCAACGAAATCGGCTGTGCGGTCACCGGTCAGGTCCGCCGGGTGCGCACGTAGAGCCCCGCCACGTGGGCACAGGCCGCCGACCGCGCCTCTTCGGCGTCGCCGGCCTCGATGGCCGCAACAATGCGTTCGTGCTCGCCCACGGCCAAGCGCCGGTTGAGTTCGGTCCCCCACATGTCGGCCCGGTAGAGATGCGACTGCCCGTCGAGGCGGGCCAGTGCGTCCGAGAGCGGGCGGTTGCCGGCGGTGTCACGGATGAGCGTGTGGAACTCCAGGTCCAACTTCGCGTCCCGCTGCCGGTCGGCCGTCTCCTCGAGGAGTTCGCGCTGAACCTGCACCATCTTGCGCAGTTGCTCCACCACCGCATTGCCGGCGATCAGGGTCGCATGGTGGGCGGCCAGGCCGTCGAGTACCTCACGGACGTCGAACACCGCCTTGACCGCCTCGTCGTCGAGCAGGGTCACCCGCGCCCCGGCATTGCGGGTATGGGTCGCCAGACCCTCGAAGATCAGCTGCTGCACCGCCTCCCGCACCGGGGTTCGGCTGACGTTCAGCCGGGCCGCGAGTGCCGGCACCGACAGCGGACTGCCCGGGGCCAGCTCGCCGGTGAAGATCATCTCCTGCAGCGAGTTGTGCACCGATTCGGTGAGCAGGGCTCCGTTGGACGCTGGCATGGCTGCCCTCCTAGTTCCCGGCGGCCGATACCCGGGCCGCCTCCCGCAGCGGCTGCGCAGGGGCGACACCGGTGCGCAGCCCGGCCACCTTCATCGCGATGTTCTCGGCAACGGTAATCGGTGGGTAGCCCACCTCCCCCTGGGCCAGCGTCCCGGGCAGCGCCTCGAGGACCGCGTCGTAGTTGCCGTCGAAGAAGAACGCCGCCGAACGCCGGCGCTGGATGCGCCCGTCGCAGACGGGTGGGCACACCCGGTGCACCGTCGACAACCACCGGTCGTTGGTCCAGCGCGCCATGGCGTCACCGAGGTTGATCAACAGCGCCCCGTCCGCGGGCTGCACGTCATGCCAGGCACCGTCGCGGTCGAGCACCTGCAGCCCCGGCACTTGGTCGGCCCACAGGATGGTGACGATGCCGAAGTCGGTGTGCGCCCCCATCCCCTGCAGCTCCGCGCCGATCTCCGCATCACCCTCGGGCAGTGCGAAGTTGTTCATCTTGAGGACCTCGATCGAATGGTCGATCATCGGCTCGAAGTACCCCGCGGGTAGGCCGAGGACATCGGTGAACGCGACCATCAAGATCCGGGCCAGCCGCTGCGTTTCCCGGAAGTAGGCCTCGATCTTCGGCTGGAAGCCCGGCGTGTCGGCCGGCCAGTTGTTGGGCGCATAACTGGATTCCGGCAGCTCCACATCGAAGTCGGCGGCCTGGGTACCCACGGTGAACGCCTCGTAGTAGTCGTTCATCTGGTTGGCGGAAATTCCGAGGCTCATGCTCAGCGATTCGCTTTTCGGCGGTGAGTAGCCCCGGTTCGTCGCCGGGTCGCGCCGGTACTGTTTCTTCACCTCCAGTGGCAGCGCGAAGAACTCGTCGAGGGCGTCGGTGAGGCCGGCAACAGCAGCGGGGCTGACACCGTGCCCGACGATCTGGATGAAGCCGACGCTGCGGCAGGCCCGGTCCAACGCGACCGCCACCGCCGCGCAGGTCTGATCCGTGGCGGCGTCTCCGCCGGCCACGTATCCGCTGACATCCAGCACAGGTACTTCGAACACATTCTCTCCCTTCACAGTTGACGTCCCGATTCGTGCCAGCGCCCGACGGCCAGCCGGGTCACCACGCCCATCGCAGCGAACACCAGCACACCGAAAACCGATGCCAGCACTATCGCGGCGATCAGATCCTCGGACTGCAGGCGGCCGCGGTAGACGTCGAGCAGGGTGCCGATACCGGGCTGGCCCTTGGCGAAGAACATGTCGCCGATGATGGCGCCCACCACCACCAGTCCGGCAGCGGTGCGCACTCCGGTGAGGATGGCCGGAAGCGCCGCCCGTAGTTCGAGTTTCACCAACCGGTCCCAGCGGGAGGCGCCGGAGATCGTGAACAGCTCGTGCATGCCGCGGTCCACCGAACGGATCCCGAAGTGCGTGTTGGTGATGATCGGGAACACCGCGATCAGGACGCACACCAGGGTGCGCGCCGCCATGCCGTAGCCCAGCCACAGTCCGATCAGCGGGACGATCGCCAGAATCGGAATCACCTGGATCACCACGGCGTACGGGTAGATCAGCTTTTCCAGCCAACGTGCCTGACACATCAGCACACCCGTCGCGATCCCGGCCGCCACTGCGACCGCGAAACCGACGGCGGTCACCTGGGCGGTGACCGACAACGCCGCCAGCATGGGCTGCAGGTGCGACCAGTCCAGCAGAGAGTTGCGTAGCACGTCCACCGGCGGCGGCAGCATGAACCGGCGGTGCGGTTCCAGTAACAGGTAGCTGACGGCGGACCAGATCACCAGTCCGGCGCCCAGTGCCAGCACCGGGTATCCCACCGCGGCCCGCAACCGGGCGGACCGGGTGGGTTCCGCATCCACCGCGCGGGCAGTGGCCCGCGCCAGTAGGCGCGCGGGCGTGTCGAGAACCGTCATGAGTGCCTCCCGTGCAGCAGCGCCGACACCGCGGCGACGAGATCGGTGAACCGGTTCTCGAAGCGGAGTTCTGCTGACCGCGGATAGGCGAAGTCGATGTCGACCACGCCGGCGATCCGGCCGGGCCGTGATGTCATGACCACCACCCGATTGGCCAGGTACACCGCTTCTGAGACGGAGTGCGTCACGAACATCGAGGTGAAGCCACGCTGGGTGTAGAGCCGTTGCAGTTCGACCTGCATGTCGAGTCTGGTCATCTCGTCCAGAGCTCCGAACGGCTCGTCGAGCAACAGGATGTCCGGGGACAACGTGAGGGCGCGGGCCAGTGACACCCGCATCTTCATGCCGCCGGACAGGGTGTTGGGAAGCTGGTCGGCGAACTGGTCCAGCCCGACCGCCGAAATCGCCTCCGCGGCACGCTGTCTGCTCTGCGCACGGTCGGCCTTGCCGAGTTCGGCACACAGTGCCACGTTGTCTCGCACCGACCGCCACGGCAGCAGCGTGGGTTCCTGGAAGATGAACCCGACCGAGGTGGTGTCCAGCCGGACCTCACCGGTGCTCGGCGACTCCAGCCCGGCGGCCATGCGCAGCAGGGTGGACTTGCCGCAGCCGGAGGGGCCGACGACCGCGACGAACTCACCGCGTCCGATCGCCAGATCGGCCCGTTCGACGGCCACGGTCCCCGTGTCGAATCGTTTGGTCACCGCACTGAATTCGATCCCGGGCCGGCTGCCGGGCGACGGTTCCAGCAGTGACGGGGACGAGGAGGGGGCTGACTCCACGGCGACTCCTGATCAGTCTGCATGCACTTGACATTGCTTTGGTCTCTTTCAGGGTTGATTACATGTATTACGGTCGCGTTTCCCGAGGTGAACCCGATGTAAGAAGATCCGATAAACGTGCAGTTAATGCCGGTACTTCCGCCGATGCCGCCGAGGTTTTACCCAACGGCAACACTGGTCATGATTGCATGTAATTACCGGTCCCGTTGATGCGCCGAAACCGTCCCGCCCCGTCCCGCCCCGTCAGGAGCCACCATGCCCCGATCCCGCCTCACCGGAGGCGCCGTCGCCGCCTGCGTCGCCGTCACGCTGTCGGCGTGCGCCTACAGCAGCGAAGAGACCCCCCAGAAAACCAGTGTCGAAACAGCGCCTGAGGCACAGTCATTGGCTGATGTGTGCCCGGCGAACGTCGGCATCCAATTGCAGTGGCAGCCGCAGTCGGACATGGGCGCCGTCTTCGGATTGCTCGGCCCCGGCTACCAGGTGGACACCGAGGACAAGTCGGTGACGGGCCCGCTGGTGGCGGCCGGTAAGGACACCGGTGTCGATCTGACGCTGAAGTCCGGTGGGCCCGCCATCGGTTTTCAGTCCGTCCCGTCGCAGCTCTACGTGGACGACACCCTGGTGATGGGCATCGTGCACGGGGACCAGCTGATCGCCGCGGCCGCCGACCAGCCCGTCATCGGCGTCACTCCGCTGCTGAAATACAGCCCCGCCATTCTGATGTGGGATCCGGCCAGTCACCCCGACTGGCAGACGGTCGCCGATATCGGCACCACCGACGCCACCGTGGTGGTGTCCAAGGACCAGATCTTCCCGCAGTGGATGGTGGGCAAGGGGATGCTGCAGCAGTCGCAGATCGACACCAGCTACGACGGCGCACCGGCCCGCTTCGTCGGCGACCCCTCCATCGCGCAGCAGGGTTTCGCCAACTCCGAGCCCTACACCTACGAGCACGACACCCCGTCCTGGGACAAGCCCGTGGGCTACGGGCTGATCAAGGATGTGGGCTATGACATCTACGCCTCCAACATGTCGGTGCGCGCCGACAAACTCGACGAACTCGCACCGTGTCTGGAGAAGCTGGTGCCCATCATCCAGCAGTCGGGGGTGGACTACGCCGCCGCACCCGAGGCCGTCAACAAGGTGATCGTCGACGTGGTGTCCCAGGACAGCACGTACTCGCCCTACTCCGAGGGCGAAGCTGCCTTCAGCGCCGATCTTCTGGTGGACAAGGGCCTGCTGGCCGCCGAGGACGACGGTTCCTTCGGCGTCTACGACCCGGCCCGCACCGCCCGCAACGTTGAGGATCTGCGCGGTGTGCTGGCCGGGAGCGGCAATGTGGTTCCCGCCGAGATGACCGGGGACACGCTGTTCACCAACCGTTTCAGCGATCCCTCGATCGCCACCAACTAGCAGGACAGGACTCACGATGACAGAGCTGACCGAACTGCAACGCGAACGCGCCATGGGCGCGCTGGGCACCGAGAGTGACCGCGAGGTGCGACGCATCTCGCTGGCCGGTCTGGCGACCCGGCGCTCAGAAATCGCCGACGAAATCTGGAGCGCAGCAACCGATATCGGCTTCTTCCAAGTGGTCGATCATGGCATCGACCTCGCGGAGGTCCGGGCGGCGTTCGCCATGGCCGAGAAGTTCTTCGCCCTACCCGATGAGGTCAAGGCGCGGTGGCCGAAACGGTACAACTCCGGGTGGGAGCAGTTGACCCAGATCCGGCCGTCGGTCGGCGTCCCCGATCAGAAGGAGTCCTATCAGGTCACGCTGTCGAACATGGACGGCCTCTGGCCCACCGACGCGGAACTGGCGGGGTTCACCTCGACCATGCTGGATTTCGAGCACCGCTGCTGGGAGCTGGCCATGGAACTGCTGTCGTTGTTCGCCGACAAGCTGGGCTTCGACCGTGACTTCTTCACCCGGGCCCACGACCCGTCGTCGTCGACCTACCAGAGCACGCTGCGGCTGCTGCACTACTTCGCGCTGCCCGCAGATGCTGACCTCACCGGAGTGTGGCGCGCGGGTGCGCACACCGACTTCGACTGCCTGACCCTGCTGTTCCAGCGGGAAGGCCAGGGCGGATTGCAGGTGTGCCCGGGCAAGGAGCGCGACGCGCAGCAGTGGACCTCGGTACGACCGTCCGAGGACGCCATCACCTGCAACATCGGTGACATGCTGATGCGCTGGAGTGACGACCTGCTGCCGTCGAACTTCCATCGCGTGAAGAGCCCGGGCCCGGACGACCACCGCGGAGCGCGCTACAGCATCGCGTTTTTCGCCCAGGCCAACAGTGAGGTCACCATCGCCGGGCCGAGCGCCAAGTATCCGGAGATCAGCGCCAAAGACTATCTGCAGCAGCGGATCAGCGCGAACTTCGCGCGCTAGCATCCCACCAGTCCAGGACTCGCAACGCGATCAGCGTGAGCCACTTGGAGGGCTGCCCGGCCGGCACGTCGACGTGGAACCAGACTCGGCCGCGATGGCGGCCGGCATTGTGCCAGGTGCCATCCGGTGCACGGGCGTCCCGGATCATGGTGATGGCGTCGGCCAGCCGTGGATCGGGGCGCCCGACTGCCCGAAAGTAGTCCGCGGCATTGAGCACGCTGTAGCACCAACGGAACGGGAAGCTGAACTCCCCCACCCACGGCGCCACCGGCTCGCCGGTGGACAGGCGGTTGATGAGGCTGCGCTGCAACAGGTACTCCTCGCCGCTGCGGCGAACTGCGGCGTCTCCGTCACAGGCGGCCAGGCCCTTCAGTGCATTCAGCGTCGAATGGAATGACGACCGGGTGGACCCGTTCACCCATTCGCAGTTCCACCCGCCGTCGGGTAGCTGGTGATCGACGAACCAGTCGGTGATCCCGGAGACGTCCACGCCCAGCCACACGCCGCTGGCCAGCGTCCACGCGTTGATGCAGCAGTCCACCTCGCCGCCCCAGAACGGCAGGTCGTCGTACTCCCAGCGGCTGTGGGCGGCCAGTCGCTGCGCCGTGTCGCCCAGCACCGCGGCGTCCACACCCCACTCCCGCAGATCCTTGAGCGCCCAGGTGGTTGCCGTCCACGGCTGCGCTTCCCGGGCCTCGTCGAAGTCGGCGGGAAAGAACGCACCGCCGGCCCACTGGCCATCCGCGTCCTGCTGGGCGAGCAGGCGGGCGCCGAAGCCTTCGACGGCCACACGTGCCCGGGTGGCCTGCCACACCTCGGGCGGTGCGTGCAGCACATCACGTTCGACCTGCCAGCGCAGGGCCGGGTCGGAGTCCAACAGCCAGGCGACCACGGAGTCGTGGAGCATGCGCCGATGGTAATCGGGCAGGATGGCGTCAGGATGACCGACAACGCGAGCCCGGCCCAGCCCAGCCGCCGGAGCCACATTCTGCGCCTGGGCGTGTTCGCCGGGTTCCTGGCGGTGCTGTTCTATCTCGTGGCCGTCGCGCGGGTGATCGACGTCGACGCCGTCCGCGGCGTCATCAGCGCGGCCGGCCCGGCCGCGCCGTTGGTGTATGTGGTGGTGTCGGCGGCGCTGGGGGCGGTGTTCGTGCCCGGGCCCCTGCTCGCCGCGGCCAGTGGGTTCCTGTTCGGGCCGGTGATCGGGACCTTCGCGACGCTGGGTGCCACCGTCGGCACCGCGACCATCACCAGCCTGGTCGGTCGTCGCGCCGGCCGCGAGAGCGCCCGCGGACTGCTCGGCGCGGACCGGGCCGACCGCCTCGACGCGCAGATCGCGCGCCGCGGTCTGTGGGCCGTGGTCGGGCAGCGGTTCGTGCCGGGCATCTCGGATGCGCTGGCCTCGTACGTCTTCGGCGCGTTCGGGGTTCCGTTGTGGCAGATGGCCGTCGGCGCATTCATCGGCTCGGCGCCGCGGGCGTTCGTCTACACCGCCCTCGGCGCCTCCATCGGGGAGTTCTCCGCTCCGCTGGCCTATACCGCCATCGGGGTCTGGTGCGTCACCGCCGTCATCGGCGCCTTCGCCGCCCACCGCGGCTGGCGCGCCTGGCGTGGTCACCGAACGCCCGAAACCGACACACGGGCCCCAAAGTCCGAGTAGCTGGCGGCATCTTGTCGGTCTCGGTGTCGTGGCGAGGCGCAGTCAGTCGAAGTACTCCCGCTCAGCCGAGTGCACTGCAGCCCGCACCGCCTCCGCCAATTCGTCGATCCGATCGCAGTCATCGGGCAACTGCAGCACCGACACCCGCAGCAGCCCACCCGGCGGGTTGACGAACGACGTCGACCCAGCCGCGACCACCAGCCCCTGCCGCGCCAGATTCACCAGCGTCGTAGTCTCATCGGGCACCTGCACCCACACCACGAACCCGTCCGGACTCCCGGTGGCGGTCAACCCGGACCGGGCGAACGCGGCCAGGGCAGCCTGCCGACGGCGCCGATACACAGCGCGGGCCCGGAGCAGCGTGTCGGCAGTCTGCTGATCCTCGATCAGAGCAGCCAGAGCATTCTGGAGGATCCGGCTGTTGGACGCCATGCCGAAGCTGCGCAACCGGATGGTCCTTTCGATCAGCTCGGCGCTGCCGCCCATCACCGCAGTCCGCAGATCGATGCCGAATGCCTTGCAGTAACTTCGGATTCGCAGCACCTGCCCCGGGAGGCAAGTCCCCAGTGTCGCGGGCTCCCCGTCTGTCAGCGGGCCTGCGCTGTCGTCCTCCACAATCCAGGTGTGCGGCGCGCGGTCGGCCATCAGTGCAGCCAGGCGCGTCGCGCGCTGCTCGCTGAGCGCACCGGACACCGCATAAGCGCCGCTGGGTTGCAGCACCACCGCGGTCACCCCGGCGTCCAGCGCGGCGCTCACCGAGGCGATGGTGGGGCCCTCGGCGTCGGCACGCACCGCCACCGGCTCGATCCCGAGACCGCGCAGGATCTCCAGATATCCAGGACTGACGGGCTCCTCCACTGCCACCGGACCGCCACCTGCCGCTGCCGCGGTGGCAAGCACCACCGCCTCGGTGCCGCCACCCACGCAGTTCCACGCCTGCGCCTCGAACGGCCACTCACCGGCCACGCTGCGCAACAGCCGCGGCGTGATGTAGGCCCGCTGCGCGGCATGCAGGTCCGGAGTGTCGAGCGCCCGCACGAGTGCCGCCGCCAGATCAGGCTGCAACGCCGGATCCGGTGTCACCGTCGACATTTCAATCTCTGACCAGTCCAGCACCCGGGGTGCAGCGGCATGCAGGTCCACCACCACAGTCCCGCCGCGGCGACGGGTCGCCAGGCGTCCGGTGTCCCGCACCCGGCTCCACGCCGTCATGACCGTACCCGGGCTCACGCCCGCGGCTCGGGCGAAGTCGCGGATGGTCGGCAGCTGCGCGCCCGGGGCCAACTCGCCCGCATCGATCAACCGGGTCAGTCCGGAACCGAGCGCCTTGGCGCTGGTGCCCGGTAGCCGCTGCGCCAGCCATTCCGCCTCGACCTGGCCGGTCGCGGCGCTTCGGGGCGCCACCGACGGCAAGCCCGTCATGCGAGCGCGCCGGAACCCAGGCGGTGCGGCGCCAACCCGTAGTGCTGCCGCAACGTGCTGCCCTGGTAGTCGGAGTGGAATACCCCGCGGGCCTGCAGCAGGGGGACCACGTGGTCGACGAAGTCGATCAGCACACTCGGTGAGCTGGCCATGTGCAGGTTGAAACCGTCGGCTGCCTCGGCCAGGTACCAGTCGGTGATGGTGTCGGCTACCTGCTCTGGGGTGCCGATCACCGAGACATGCTGGGTGCCGTTGCGGCGCAGCCGGAATACCTCCCGCAACGTGAGGTTGTCCTTCGCTGCCCGGTCCAGCAGCCCGTCGAGTTCACTGGCCGCGGTACGGCTGATCTCGGCATTCGCCAGCAGATCGAACGGCAAGGTCCGGTCCATGTCCAACGCGTCGGCCGGGATGCCGAGCTGGCGGGCGAAGAACGAGACCCGGGTGGCGTCCGGGGTGGCCTCGTCCAGCTCCCGCTGCCGGGCTCGGGCAGCGGCCTCGGTGTCACCGATCACCACGAAGAACCCCGGTAGTACCTTCATGGCATCCGGATCACGTCCGGCGTCGGCCGCCCTGCTGCGCAACAGGTTACGATAGGTCACCCCGTCGCCCAGTTCGGTCTGGTGGGTGTAGACCGCATCGGCGGTGCGCGCCGCCAGTACGATGCCGTGCTCGGACGCCCCCGCCTGGACCAGCAGCGGCCGGCCTTGCGGCGACGGCGGTACCAGTGGCTCCCCGGCCACCTGGATGCGTTCGCCGGCGAACGCCGCGGGCCGCAGGGCGCCGGGCCGCAGGTAGTCGCCGCTGGCACGGTCACCGGCGATCGGGTCGGGCTCCCACGCCTCCCACAACGCGACCACGGCGTCGACGAACTCGTTGGCACGGGCGTACCGATCCGTCTTGGCCAGGGCATTCGGCGCCGAGAAGTTGCGTGCCGCTTTGTCTCCCGCGGTCACGACGTAGTTCCACGCCGCACGGCCACCGCTGACCAGATCGAGCGACGACACCTGGCGCGCCAGGTTGTACGGGTCGTTGTAGGACGTGGATGCCGTGCCGATGAGTCCGATCCGCCGGGTGGCGCCCGCGACGGCAGTCAGAGCGATGAACGGGGTCAACGCCCGCCAGGGGTGATGCCAGTAGGCGCCGTCGAAAGCCGGCGTGTCCGCCAGGAACACCGCCTGCAGTTTGCCCCGTTCGGCGATCTTCGCCAGTTCGACGTAGTGGTGGTGCGTGACGAACCAGGACGGATCGTGCTCGTCGAGCCGCCACGAACCCTTGGCGGTGCCCCCCGGCAGCAGGTTGAGGTTGAGAATCAGTCCCTCGTCAGGCCGTCGCGACATGGACCACCTCCCGCAGCGGCGCCAGCACCTCGGACACGGTGAGCTCCAGGCTGGACTTCCACTGCGCCAGCGTGAGTTTGGCTGGTGCCACCTGGAGCAGCACCTCGTCCACCAGATGCAGCTCCGGGTCGTTGCGCAGGGCGGTGCGCACCAGCTCGGGGTCGCCGTACCAGGGGTCACCGTTGCCATTCTTGCGGTGCAGCGCGATGGCACGCTCCCCCGCAATGGCGCGCGCCTGCGCGGTCGTCTCGGCGACGATCACCGTGCGGGAAGCCGCGATCCGCTGTTGTGGCCCGGCGTGCGCCCGGAATCCGTCGATGGCCTCACTGTGCCGGTGCAGATTGCCCTCGTAGTCCAGCGCTTTCGACGACCGCAACAGCAGGTTGTCCCCGATCGCCCCGATCTCGGCGGCGTGCGCCGGGTCGCTGGCCACCCGCCACAGGCGCTGACGTAGATTTCCCGCCGGTGGGTACAGCCGCTTGCCGCCGCCGAGGTCATCCCCGTCGAGCACCCGGCGCAGGGTGGCCGCCTTCTCCGTGTACACCCGCAGTCGGTCGTCCCAGTCGACACCGAACGGACCGAACGCCCAATCCTCGAGCCCCGAGCCGAGTCCGAGTTGCAGTCGACCGCCGGACAGCGCATCGGCGATCACGGCATCCTCGGCCACCCGGATCGGGTTCTCCAAGGTGATGACGACGACACCGGCGCCGAGCCGGATGCGGCTCGTGCGCTGGCTCGCCGCGGCCAGGAACACCAGCGGTGAGGCGATGGTGCCCTTGTCGGAACGGAAGTGGTGGGAAGTGACCCACGCTGTCGAGAGTCCGAGCTCTTCGGCGTAGGCGATGAGCTCGAGTCCGTCGTGGTACTGACGTACCGGGTCGGCCTCGGTGTCGTTGAGGCGGAAGAAGATCCCGAAATCCGGCAGGGTGGGTCGCGTCATGTCAGCTCTTCCAGGTGTCGTAGGCCCAGAAGTTGGTCATCCCGCGCGGCGGGTCCAGCCACCGCTCGATCTCGTGCACCGCGCTGCTGGCGGCCACGTTGTAACGCTCCGTGTACAGCGGCAGTGTCGTCACCTGATCCACCAGCGCGTACTGAGCCACCCTGTCGTACGCAGCCCTGCGGGCGTCGTCGTCGAGCGCGGTGCGTCCGTCTGCAAGCCAACCGTCCACCTGCGGATCCTCCAGTTTGGGCCCGTTGATGGCACCGCCGGTCTCGTAGATCTTCTCCAACACCACACCGATGTCGACGCCGCCGACCGCGCGGGGGAACGCCTCATAGGTGTTGGTCTCGCGCACCACGTCCACGGTGCCTTCGTCACGGAACTGCAGATCCACGTCGATGCCGGCGTTGGTGCGGGCCTCGGCCTGATACGCCTCGAGCACGGTCGACAGCGGGGGCTTGGGCTCGGTGGCGATCAAGCGGATGGTGAGGCGCTGGCCCGCGGCGTTGGTGCGGTACCCGTCGCTGTCGCGGGGACCCGTCCAGCCGGCCTCGTCGAGCAGCCGGTTGGCCTCATCGATGTTCCCGCCATAGGAGTTCTCGTATTTGGCGTCGTAGAACGGGCTCTGCGGTCCGACGATGCTCCAGGCCCGATCCGAGCTGCCCTGCAGCACGGTGTCGATGATCGGGTTCAGGTCAACCGCTTCCCGCAACGCCCGACGGACGCGGACGTCCTTGGTGTTGTCACCGGTGACGTTGAAATACAGCGAATAGGGCGAGACATTGGACGGCTTCCACTCGAATTGGAAGCCCTCCACGCCGTCGAAGGTCGCGATATCGGCAGGCGCCACCTGGGCGATGGCATCCACCTCACCGGAGGTCAGCAGGCCCGCCCGCACGTTTGGTTCCGGCACGATCTTGACCACGAGCTCGTCGAGGTAGGCCTTACCCTCGTGGGACGCCAGCGCCGAGGGCCAGTTGTAGTCCTCGTTGCGCGTGAATCGCAGCTCGGAACCTTCGACCACCTCGTCGAGGATGAAGGGCCCGGTACCGGCGATGCCCACGCCGCCGGCAGCAGCATCCGGGTTCTCCAGTGATTTGGGTGAGATCTGCCCGCCCTGCAGCGAGGCCAGGGTGTTCAGCCAGTTGGCGGTGGGCTCTTTGAGCACCGTCCGCACCGTGTAGTCGTCCACCACCTCGGTGGCGGCCAGGTTCTGAAAGGTGCTCTTGGCCACCGACGGTGCATACTCGGTGTCGGTGATGATCTTGTCGAAGTTCGCCTTGACGGCCGCGGCGTTGAACGGTTCTCCGTCGCTGAACTTCACGTCGTCACGCAGCGTGAAGGTGTAGGTCAGGCCGTCGTCGGAGCGCTCCCAACTCGTGGCCAGCCACGGGTGGATGGACTCGTCGTAGTCGATGGCCACCAGGCTGTCGTAGACGTTGCGCATCACCTGCACCTCCGAGCAGCAGCCACGCACCTGGGGGTTCATCCCCTCTTCGGGGTAGTCGGCCTGCGCCACGGTCAAGGTGCCGCCGCTGACCGGCTCGCCGCCGGCGTCACCGCCACTATCGCTGCCGCCGCACGCAGTCAGCGCCAGCATCGCGGCGGCCCCCAGGGCCGCCAGCCTCAATCGTCTCTTCACTTCGTGGGTTCCTTTCGTGGGATTTGTGGGGTTCCACCGGCGCTGAGCGCCGGTGAGACTCCACAAATCGCTGGTTTCAGAGCGTGGGGACTGCTTGGAGAAGCGTCTGGGTGTATTCGTCGCGGGGGTTGTCGAACACCTCGTCGGCGGTGCCCTCCTCGACGACGCGGCCGCGGTGCATCACCAGCACCCGGTCGGCGACGTGGTGCACCACTCCGATGTCGTGAGAAATGAACAGCAGACCGGTATTTCGGTCGGCGCGGATCTCCAGCAGCAGGTCCAGGATCTGCGCCTGGATCGACACGTCCAGGGCAGAGACCGCCTCGTCACACACCAGCAGTTCGGGGTCCGAACCCAGCGCGCGGGCGATCGACACGCGTTGGCGCTGCCCACCCGACAGCGAACGCGGATGCCGGTCGATGACGCCGAGCGGCAGGTGCACCAGGTCCAACAGCTCCCGGATCCGGCCTTCCCGCGCGCCCTTCGCATGACCGAGTGCCACGGTCTCGGCGATGATCTCGCGCACCGTGTACCGCGGATCGAAGGAACCCACGGAATCCTGCGCCACGAGCTGGACGGCCCCCAGCCGAGGTGCCGTTCGCCCGTCCCACCGGGTGTCGTTGACCGCGACGTAGCCCTCATCGGGAGCCAGCAGGCCGGTGACGATGCGTGCCACCGTCGACTTCCCGGACCCGGACTCCCCCACCAGGCCGACCACCTCCCCCCGCCGGATGGAGAACGTGACGTTCTCGGCCGCGGTGAACCGCTGACGCCGGCCTTGCCGGTAGTACTTGCTCACACCTGCGACGTCAGCGACCACCTCCGCGCCCACCGAGAACGTCGGCAGCGCAGGGGATTCCAGGTCGCTGAGTCGGCGCCCGCGGGTTTCGCGGCCCGGAACGGCGGCCACCAGCCTGCGGGTGTAGTCGTGCTGGGGGTGGTGGATCACCTCGTCCACCGAACCGCGCTCGACCACCCGCCCCTTGTGCATCACCACAACGTCATCGGCCACCCGGGATACCACAGCCAGATCGTGGCTGATCAGCAGCACCCCACGGCCGTCGTCGGCCAAGGTGCGCAGCAACTGCAGGATGCGGGCCTGCACGGTGACGTCGAGAGCTGTCGTGGGTTCGTCGGCCACCAGCACGTCGGGGTGTCCGGCCAGCGCCGAGGCGATCAGGGCGCGCTGCCGCAGTCCGCCGGAAAGCTGATGCGGGTAGTTGCGGCGCCGGTAGGCCGGCTCCGGGATCCCCACCGAGTCCAGCAGTTCCTCCACCGCCGCGGCACGCTGCCGCCGGGGCACCCGAAGAGCTTCGGACACCTCGGCCTGCACGGTGCGCAGGGGGTCCAGCGAGGTCAACGCGTCCTGCAGCACAAAACCGATCTGCGCGCCGCGGACCTTGCGCCACTGCTTTTCGGTGAACCCCCGGATGTCGGCACCCAGCACATCGAACGTCTCGGCCTGTACCCGGCTTCCGTCCCCGGCCAGCCCGATCAGGGTGCGTGCCGTCACCGACTTTCCGGAACCGGACTCCCCCACAATGGCCAGGATGCGCCCCCGCCGGATGGTCAGGTCGACATCGCTGACCACCTCCAGCGCGCTGCCGTCCTCGGCGCGCACCGAGTCGAAGGACACCGTGAGGCCCTTGATGTCCACCAGGACTTCGCTCACGACACGGCCCGCCTCTCGAAGCGGCGCTGCAGGTTCCGTCCCACGATCGACACGCTGATGACCGTGACGGTGATGAACAGACCCGGGAAGAATCCCACCCACCAGGCGATCCGCAGATCCTGGCGCGCATCGGAGAGCATCGCGCCCCATTCCGGTAGCGGCGGGGTCGGGCCGAAGCCCAGGAAACTCAACCCGGCGGCACCGATGATGGCGGTGCCGATGCCCAGGGTGGCCAGCACCGGAACGGTGCCCAACGCATTCGGCAGGACATGGCGCACCGTGCGGGTGGCCGCCGACGCGATCGCCAACCGCGACTGCGCCACGTAGTCGGATTCGCGGACCCGCAGAGTCTCGGCCCGGACCACGCGGCCGTAGCGCGGCGCCGAGGCGATCGCCAGAGCCGCGATGACGTTTCCGGTGCCGGGGCCGGTGAGAGTGATGAGCATGAGTGCGAACAGCAGGTCCGGGAAGGCCCCCAGGGCGTCGAAGACGCGCGAGATGCCCTCGTCCACCCGGCGGTGCGCCACGCCGGCGATCAGTCCGAACAGCACACCGAGGACGACGGCCAGCGCGGTGGATGCCACGCCGATAAGAATCGAGTATCGGGCGCCGTGGATGACGCGAGACCAGACGTCGCGGCCGAGATGGTCGGTGCCGAAGACGTGTTCGAGGCTGGGTGCGGCCAGGGCGTTGGCCATGTCGCTGGCCAGGGGGTCGCGGCTGGTGTAGAGCCCGGGGAACACGACGGCGACCATCAGCAGCACCAGGATGGCCGCGGCGATCACCAGGCCGGTGCTGCGGAAGCGGGTCAGTCCCGAGGACAGCGACCGGCCGGGAAAGGCGAATGTTGTTGCCATGTCAACGCACCCGCAGCCGGGGATCGATCCAGAGATAGAGGATGTCGACGAGGGTGTTGACGGCCACGTACAGCGCCACGGCCAGCAGGGTGATGCCCAGCACCGTGGGGACGTCCTGCCGGGTGACGGCGACGACGGTGGCCTGTCCGATGCCGGGCCGGCCGAACACCTGCTCGACGATCACGGTTCCGGTGAGCATGCCGCCCACCGACCAGCCGGCCAGGGTGGCCGCCGGGATGAGCGCGTGGCGCAGACCGTGGCGCAGCTTCAGCTGCCACGGTGAGATGCCGCGGGCCAGCGCTGTGACGGCGTAGGGCTGTTCGAGTGCTTTCTCGATACCTTCACGCAGCACCTGGGACAGCACCGCCGCCAAGGGCAACCCGAGGGTGAGGCTGGGCAGGATCAGATTCTCGAGTGTGCTGCCGCCGACCACCGGCAGCAGCCCCAGCTGGAACGACAGCACGGTGATGAACACGATGCCCAACCAGAAGGTCGGGATGGACGCGAAGGTCAGCTCACCCAGATACGTGATCCGGGTGCCGATTCCGCGGCGGCCTGCTGTCACCACCGACACCACCAGCGCCACGGTCACGGCGACCAGCGTGGCGGCCGCGGTCAGCTGCGCACTGGCCACCAGGCGGTGGCTGAACAGGATGTCGGCGACAGGTTGGCGCTGCACGTAGGACATGCCGAAGTCACCGTGCACCAGGCGGATGAGGAAGTCGAGATACTGCACGGGCAGCGACTTGTCCAGTCCCCATTGGGCTTCGATGGCGGCGCGCAGCTCCGGGGTGTCGAACTCCCCCATCAGCAGGGTCACCGGATCGCCGGGTGAGAAGTGCACGGCCAGGAAAGCCGCGGTGGCTGCCAGCCAGAGCACCACCACCGCCGCGAGGATCTTCTCGCCGATGTAGCGGGCCTGGAAGGCGATGCCGGTCCACCGGCTGTCATGCCGGTTCGCCGAGGGGCGGCCGGGTTTCGGTGCACCCACGACGTCAGCGCCGCTGGTGGGCGAACTCTCCAGGATCGTCATGATGAATGCGTACGGCCTCAGCCGAACGCGGCCTCCCCCACTTTGTGACGGCTCTGCACAGGCGGCACGTAGTTCTCGAAACCGTCACCGGGGCGCTCCAGACCCAGGGTGTCGCGCAGCGTGGTTCCCGGGTACTCGGTGCGGAAGATGCCCTTGCGCTGCAGCAGCGGCACCACGTGATCCACGAAGGCGGTGGCGACATCGGGCAGCTGCGCACTCATGATGTTGAAGCCGTCGGCGGCGCCGGCCTTGACCCAGGTTTCGATCTGGTCGGCCACCTGCTCAGGGGACCCGATGGCGGTGACGTGGGTGAGACCTCCGCCCTGGCGGGCCAGGATCTGCTTGACGGTGTACTTCTCGCGGCGCGCAGTGGCGATCAGAGCGGCGAAATGACCACCCTGAGCACCCAATTCGCCGTCGCCGGGCACCAGGTCCCACGGCAGTTCCCGGTCCAGGTCCAGCGCTTCCACCGGCACCCCGATCTGCAGCGCCAGCGCGTTGATGGCGAACTTCTCGGTGTGCAGTTCGCGCAGTTCGATCTCCCGGGCCCGCGCCTCGGCCTCGGTGGGCGCCACCAGCGTGATCAGACCGGGCAGCACCCGGATGGTCTCGGGGTCGCGGCCCCAGCCCTGCGCCTGTTCACGCACGGTGTTGCGGAACGCGATCGCCGATTCGATGGTGGACTGCACGGTGTAGACGGCATCGGCGAACCGCGAGGCCAGCCCGATGCCATCGGGTGACGATCCGGCCTGCACCAGCACCGGATGTCCCTGCGGCGACCGCGGCAACGGCAGCGGGCCCGCCGTGTTGACGAACTCTCCGGTGACATCGACCGAACGGATCCGGCTCTCCTCGACATAGGTGCCCGTCTTGCGGTCGGCCACCCAGGCGTCGTCAGCCCAGCCGTCCCACAGTGCACGCACAGCGGCGACGAATTCGTGCGCTCGGCGGTATCTTTCGTCATGATCGAGGCCGTGTTCACGCCCGAAGTTGCGGGCCACGTCATCGCCGTTGGTGGCGACGATGTTCCAGGCGGCCCGGCCGTTCGAGATGTGGTCGAGGGTGGAGATGCGCCGCGCCAGATTGTAGGCGGAGTTGTAGGAACTCGAACCGGTGGCGACCAGCCCGATGTGACTGGTGTGCTGGGCGATCGCGGCGAACGCCAGGGTGGGATCCAGGCCGCGGAACGGCCGGTACTCACCGCGGTAGCGCCACACCGGGGTGTCGGCCAGGAACACGGCGTCGAATTTGCCCCGCTCCGCGATCTTGGCCACCTCGATGTAGTGCTCGAGGCTGCTGTACTGGCGGGCGTCGCCGCTGCCGGCACGCCACGCTCCGGGGAACACTCCACCGGGAATCAGGTTGAGGTTGAGGGTGATCGATTTTGTGGTCATGACGGTCCTCATTTCTCGATGGGAAAGCCGACGATGGAGCCCCACTCGGTCCAGGAACCGTCGTAGACCCGAACGTTGTCGTAGCCAAGCACCTCGTGCAGAGCGATCCACCCCAGGGTGGATCGATGCGAGAGCCGGCAGTAGTTGACGATCAACCGGGGATCGCCCTGGATCGCGTCCGAAACCAGTTCCTGCAGATCATCTTTGGATCTGAGCCGGCCATGCTCGTCGAGCAGCTGCCGGAAGAACAGCGGTCTGGCGCCGGGGATCCGGCCATGCCGTTCGGCGCCGTGGTCGATGGCGGCAGTGGGGCCGCTGACCCGCTCGCCTGCGTACTCCTGCGGGGTGCGGTAGTCCAGCAGCACCACGTCGTCGTCACCGAGCAACGCCCGCACGTCGTCGCGGCCGATGCGCAACTGTTCCTGCTCCGCAGTGGGCTCCGGCACCGGGAGCGCAGCGGCGGCCGGTTCCCGCTCGACGCTCTCCCGGCCGGTCGGTGCTCCTGCCGCCGTCCAGGCCTCGATGCCCCCGTCCAGGTAGGCGATGTCGGTGAAGCCGCGTACCCGCAGCGTCCACAGCACATACGCCGCGAACTGCGTCGGCTCGCCGGCCAGCACGATCCGCGACCCGGCGCCGGCGCCCAGATCGAACAGCCGCTGCGACAGCAGTTCACCGCCGGCGAGTTCACGTTCCAGCGGATGCCAGGCCAGGTCTTTCCAGAACACCGCGCGCGCACCCGGGATCACCGGGGCGGTCGGGGTCGTGGCGTGCACCTCGATGACCGCCAGACGCGGGTTGTGCAGATCCGCGACGATCTCCTCCACGGAGACGACGGCACGGGTTATCAAAGGCATCGAATCAATCCTTTTGTTTCACGCCATATTTGATACATAACTGGCATCACGTGAAAACATTATTGGCGCCCACAACATGTGTCTAGATTTATTCACACGTGAGTTTATTAGTCAGCCGACACGGATAGAGCTGCTAATTTGGCTGCCATACAGGTGTTTTCGCCGCACGCTCTGCATTCAGCTCACGCCGATTGTTTGTGGTAGCAGGTTGGCTGATATGTGCCGTGAAACATCGACGGAGGAACAGAGGGGACCCCATTGGATGACACACCGCGCGCGGCCAACCTGATCAGCGTGGACGAACTGACTGCACAATTGCCCGGTACCGTCCTGCTCGACGTCCGGCAGGCGGGCGATCGTCCCGACCACCGGGCGTATCTGGACGCTCACCTGCCCGGGGCGCTGTTCGCTGACCTGGATGCCGACCTGGCGGGACCCAGCACCGGCACCAACGGCAGGCGCCCGCTGCCCGGAGCCGAGGAGTTCCAGAAGACGGTGCGCAGCTGGGGCATTTCGGTCGACACCCCCGTGGTGGTGTACGGGGCCCCCGCCTCACCCGCACCGGCGCGGGCGTGGTGGCTGCTGCGGTGGGCCGGGGTGCGGTCGGTGCGCCTGCTCGACGGTGGGCTACACGCCTGGGCCGCTGCAGGCGGCACAGTGCAGCCGGGTGCAGCCGACATTCCCGTCGAGAGTGACTTCGTGATCGAACCCGGTGGCCTTCCTGTCGTCCTCGTCGACGAGGTGCCGGCCTTCGCCGGCCGGGGTCTGCTCCTCGACGCACGCCCGGCGGTCAAGTTCTCCAACCCCGCCGATCCCGAGGCCGGTCACATTCCCGGCGCACGCAGCGCGCCGGTGGCCGAATCATTCGACGACAGCGGCTTTTTACTGCCTGACGAGCAACTGCGCCACCGGTTCGCCGGCATCGGGGTGGGTGCGGGCAGCGAACCGGCCGCCTACTGCGGCACCGGGGTGTCAGCCGCGCTCGAGGTCTTCGTGCTCGCCGTGCTCGGTATCCGCGCCCGGCTCTACGTCGGCTCGGCGTCGGAGTGGACGGCCGATCCCACACGCGTGCTCGAGCGGTGAGCGCACCGGCCAAGAGTCTCTTTCTCGATCTCACCCCGTTCCGGCGCAGTCGCGCCTTCGGACGATTGTGGCTGGGCACCGCACTGGGCAGCATCGGCCAGGAGATGACCGTCGTCACGGTGGCCCTGCAGGTGTATGCCCTCACGTCCTCGACGTTCGCCGTGTCCCTGATCGCCGGAATCGCATTGGGGCCCATTGTGATCATGGGTCTCTACGGTGGCACCCTGGCCGATCGGTTCGACCGCCGCTGGGTGGCGATGTCCGCCTCGGTCATCTCCTGGGGGGCGATCATCGTGTTGACGGTGCACGCCTGGCTCGGCGGCACGTCCCTGTGGCTGCTGTACATCGCGGCCACCGTCAACGCGGCGGCCAACACCGTCGGCAGCATCACCCGCCGCGCCATCATTCCCCGGCTGCTGCCACGCGAACTGTTGCCCGCGGCCGGGGCGCTCAACGGCATCAACGCGGGGCTGATGGCCACGGTGGGTCCCTTGCTTGCTGCCGCGGCGGTGGGCATCGGCGGGTTCGAGGCCGCCTATCTGGTGGACACCGTGCTGCACACCGCGGCGTTCCTGGGTGTCTGGAGCCTCCCGGCACTGCGGCCGTTGGCCGAGACCCGAGGTGTGGGTGTGCTGCGCTCCGTGCGCGAGGGCCTGGCGTATCTCCGGCGGGCCAACAACATCCGGTTCGCACTCACCGTGGACCTGGTGGCCATGGCGTTGGCCCAGCCGCGGGTGCTCTACCCCGCGCTGGGCGCCGTCACGCTCGGTGGCGGGGTCACCACGGTCGGAGTCTTGTCGGCGGCGTTCGCCGCCGGTGCAATGCTCAGTGCACTGTTCTCGGGGTGGACGGGTTCGGTGCGACGTCAAGGTCTGGCGATCCTCGTGGTGTCCTACCTCTACGCCGCCGGTATCGCGGTGGCCGGTGTGGTGGTGCTGCTGGCGGTCATCTGGCCGGTCGACGGTACCCACACCATCGCGATTGTCGCCCTGGCCCTGACACTTGCCGCCGCGGGCGCAGCCGACGGGATCTCGGCGATCTTCCGGGGCGCCATTCTGCAGGCAGCGGTGCCCGACGAGCTCCGTGGCCGCGTGCAGAGCATCTTCTCCATCATCGTCACCGGCGGTCCTCGGGTGGGTGATGTGGTCACCGGCGCGGTCGCCAGCATGCTGGCCATTTGGAGCCCGCTGGTGGCCGGCGGCGTCGCGATACTGCTCGTGATCTGGCTGCTGGCCCGCCGCGTCCCGTCTTTCGCCCACTACGACCGCGACCACCCCGAACCCTGACCCTTCCCCGCCGAACCCGACACACGGGCCCATGTGTCCGAGAAGAATCGGGCATAACGTCGGTCTCGACGCGCGGGTGTCAGGGCATCTCGGGCTGGACGGCCAGCCGGGCCCCGAGTGTGCGGCCTTTGCCCCAGCCCAGCGCGGCGCGGTAGGAGCCCAGTAGGCCCGTTTCGATGACATGGTCCAGATCGCGGAACTTCGAGCCCTCGGGCTCGGGCTGCACCGTCGGCGCCACGAACAACGCGTCGGTCGGGCAGTAGGCCTCACACTGGAAGCAGGTCTGGCAGCTGTCGTGGCGCGCGATCACCGGCACCCCGTCCTCCCCCCGGTCGAAAACCCGGGTCGGGCACACGTCGATGCACATGTCGCAGGCGATGCAGCGTTGCGCGGAGACGATCTCGATCATGCGGCGCGGCCCTCTGAAAGCCACAGCGGCTCAGGGCGACTCCACAGAGTGTCCAGGCCGCCGGTGATCAGCCGGTGCTCCTGGGCCGGGTCCAGGTCGGTGTAGTCGAAGCGGCGGTGCATGCCGCGGCTCTCCGTGCGCTCCAGCGCGGCGTGGTACATCCACCGGGCGTGCGCCAGCATCGCCGTCGCCTCGCGCGCTCGGAACTGATCCTCCCCCACCGCGTGCTCACCACCGCGGGCATCCCACAGCTGGTGCAGCTCCTGCAGCGCGGGCGTCAGCCGGGACTCATGCCGCAAATAGTTGATCTCGTACGGCAGTACCAGTTGCCGTACCCGGGACACCACGTCGCGGTGGCCTGTAGCACCGGGCTCACCGACGGCGTGTGTGCGACCCGATGGCCGACCCCGCTGCAGCGCGAACGCTGCAGCACCCGTGCCGGCCCAGCCGCCCGAGCACGCCGCCCAGGATGCGTTGTGAGCGCCACCGCCGGTCCAGGCGCCGGCGATCAGTTCCCGGGTGGCAGTGTCGCCGGCGGCATAGAGCCCGGAAATGTCCGTCCCACAGTCGGTATCGGCGATCCGCACACCCCCGGTGCCGCGGACGGTGCCCTCGGTGACCAGGGTGATCTCGAACCGTTCGGTGAACGGATCGATGCCGAGGCGATCGAAGGAGAGGAAGAAGTTGGGTTGCGCCAGCCGCATCTGAGTCCGCTCGGCGGCGGTGGCACGGTCCAGACTGGCCAGCACCGGTTCCTGCAACATCACCGATGCCATCAGAGTGCGGTCTTTGGACTTCGGCACCTCGAACACCGAGCCGTCGGCGCGGTAGAACGTCGCCCAGTTGTAGAAGGCGTTCTTGGTCACCGCGGTACCCACCGGTGCGATGGCATAGGAGTTGGAGAACTCCATCCCGGACAGCACGGCCCCGGCCTCCACGGCCATCAGAGTGCCGTCACCGGTGTCGACGTCGCAACCCAGTGTCTTGGACTGGAACGCGCAGCCCCCGGTAGCCAGCACCACTGCGGCAGCCTCGACCCGCACGGTCTTGCCTGACTTGCGCTGCACCGCAACGGCTCCGGACACCACACCGGAATCGTCGACCAATAGGTGCAATGCCGGTGTGTGATCGAGGATCTGCACACCGAGGCGCTGAACCCGCAACCGTTGGCGTTTCATGTATTCCGGGCCCTGCAGGTCGTCGATGATACGCCGCCCGTCGGCGTCGACGGGGAACGGGTAGCGCTGCACCCGGGCCAGCTCGTCCATCCGGGCGTAGGTCTCGTCGAGCACCCGGAGCATCCAGGTGCGGTCGGTCAGCCCGGCGCCCAGGTGCTCGCGCTTGGCGATGGCCGCCTCGCGCCGGGCCGGCTCGACATACCAGACCCCGGTGCCCGCCGATGCGGTGGCACCGCTAGTGCCGGTGTAGCCCTTGTCAGCGAGGATGACGCCGACCCCGGACTCGGCGGCCCTGATCGCAGCCCACGTTCCGGCTGGGCCGCCGCCGATCACCAGGACGTCGGTCGACAGTGATTCGGTCATATCGACGCCAGCGTGCCGTACACGAACTCTGCAGACCACCCAAACGATCGCCGCGATTCTAAGTAACGCCGTCGACACTGCGTCCACCGCGACTCCCACTCGAACTTCCTCGCGGCCACCGCAGTGTCAACGGACGTAGGCCTTGCGCAGCCCGCCTCTTTACTTAGGCTAGCCTCACCTATGAAAGGAAGGTGTATGCGGAATATCCGTGTGGCCGTGATCGGCGCAGGCCCGGCAGGCATCTACGCCTCGGACATCCTGACCAAGGAGCACGAGGGCGCCCGCGTCGATCTCTTCGATCGGCTGCCGGCCCCCTACGGCTTGGTGCGCTACGGCGTGGCCCCCGACCATCCGCGCATCAAGGAGATCATCAAGGCGCTGCGCCGGGTGCTCTCCCGCGACGAGATTCGCTTCATCGGCAACGTGCACTACGGCACCGATCTGAAGCTGTCCGACCTGCGTAGACACTACGACGCGGTGATCTTCTCCACCGGCGCCCGCGCCGACCGCACGCTCGACATCCCCGGCATCGACCTGCCCGGCAGCCACGGCGCCGCCGATTTCGTGTCCTGGTACGACGGGCATCCCGATGTGCCCAGGGACTGGCCGCTGGACGCCAGGCAGGTCGCGGTGCTCGGCGCGGGCAACGTGGCCCTCGACATCGCCAGGGTGCTCGCCAAACCGGCCGACGAGCAACTCACCACCGAGATCCCCGACAACGTCTACCAGGGCCTGAAACGCAACCAGGCCACCGACATCCACGTCTTCGCCCGACGCGGCCCGGCGCAGATCAAGTTCACTCCCATGGAGTTCCGCGAGCTGTCGCACTCCCCCGCCGTGGACGTCATCGTGCATCCCGAAGGGTTCGAGATCGACGAGGCCAGCCAACAGGCCATCAACACCAGCAAGTCCACCCGCCTGGTGGTGGACACCATGCTGAAGTACATGGAGCGTGAGCCGACCGGCGCGCCACACCGCATCCACCTCCACCTGTGCCAGGCGCCGGTGGCGATCCTGGGCACCACGCGCGTGGAGGGACTGCGCACTGAGCGCACCGAACTGACCGGCGACGGAACCGCCCGCCGCACAGGCGAATACTTCGACTGGCCGGTGGACGCGGTGTACCGCGCAGTCGGCTACCTGTCCACGCATCTGGCCGATCTCCCGTTCGACCACTTCGAGGCAGTGGTCCCAACGCCGGCGGCCGCGTGCTCGAGATGGACGGCGTGGAGATGAACGCCACCTACGTCACCGGCTGGATCAAGCGCGGACCCGTCGGCCTGATCGGGCACACCAAATCCGATGCTGCCGAGACCATCTCGAATCTACTGACAGATCTTCCGGGTATCCGGCCGCCGGAGATCTCCGATCCGGACGCCATCCTGGCGCACCTGGCGAGCACCGGCGTGGACTTCACCACCTGGCAGGAATGGGAACGCCTCGACGCCCACGAGATGTCGCTGGGTCAGGGCTCGGGCCGCGAACGGATCAAGGTGGTGGCCCGGGAGGACATGGTGCGCGCCGGTCGGGTGGCCTGAATCCCCGGTGGGTAGGCTCACCCCATGTCGTTCTCACTGCAGCTCAGCGACGATGTGATCGCCGTCCGTGATTGGGTCCACGAGTTCGCCGCCGAGGTGGTGCGACCCGCGGCCGCCGAGTGGGACGAGCGGGAGGAGACCCCGTGGCCGGTGATCCAGGAGGCCGCCAAGATCGGGCTGTACTCCCCCGAACTGTTCGCCCAGCAGGCCGTCGAGGAATCCGGCCTCGGCATGCTGACGGTGTTCGAGGAGCTGTTCTGGGGTGACGCGGGGATCGCGTTGTCCATCCTGGGCACCGGACTGGCGGCAGCGGCGTTGGCGGGCAACGGAACTCCCGAACAGCTGGGTCAGTGGCTGCAGCCGATGTTCGGCACGGCCGAGGAACCCAAGCTGGGCGCGTTCTGTTCCTCGGAGCCCGACGCCGGGTCCGACGTGGGGGCCATCCGCACCCGTGCCCGCTTCGACCAGGCTGCACATGAATGGGTACTCAACGGCACCAAGACCTGGGCCACCAACGGCGGCATTGCCGACGTCCACATCGTGGTGGCCTCGGTGCACCCAGAACTCGGGTCACGGGGCCAGGCCACGTTCATCATCCCGCCCGGCACCCACGGTCTGAGCCAGGGGCAGAAGTTCAAGAAGCACGGCATCCGCGCCTCGCACACCGCCGAGGTGGTGCTCGACAACGTGCGCCTGTCCGAGGACCTCATCCTCGGTGGCCGGGAGAAGTTCGAGGAGCGCATCGCGCGGGTGAAGTCCGGGGCGTCCACCGGCGGGCAGGCCGCCATGAAGACCTTCGAACGGACCCGGCCCACAGTGGGGGCCATGGCCATCGGGGTGGCCCGGGCCGCCTACGAGTACGCACTCGAATACGCCTGCCAGCGCGAGCAATTCGGTCGCAAGATCGGCGAGTTCCAGGCTGTCGCGTTCAAGCTCGCCGACATGAAGAGCCGCATCGACGCCGCCCGGATGCTGGTGTGGCGGGCCGGCTGGATGGCACGCAACAACGTGGCGTTCGACGCCGCCGAGGGATCGATGGCCAAACTGGTCGCCAGCGAGACCGCGGTGTACGTCACCGATGAGGCCATCCAGATCCTCGGCGGCAACGGCTACACCCGTGACTACCCCGTGGAGCGCATGCACCGCGACGCCAAGATCTTCACCATTTTCGAGGGCACCAGCGAGATCCAGCGCGTGGTGATCTCCCGCGCGTTGACCGGACTGGCCATCCGGTAGGGCAACCACCAGGATGGTCGTCATGGAGCATGTCACCTTCATCCCGACCGTCGATCAGCTCAACTACACCTTCGGCGGCGCCGCGCCGGTGATGCGGATAAAGCCGGGCACCGTACTGACCCTGTGGACCGAGGACGCCTACGGCGGACGGATCACCAGTCGCGACGACGTGGCCAGCGTGGCGCTGGACACCGAGGACCTGAACCCGCAGACGGGGCCGTTCTTCATCGAGGGCGCCGAACCCGGTGACACGCTGGCCGTGCACCTGGTGGACCTGACACCGGCGCGCACCTGGGGCGCCTCGACGCTCATCCCGTTCTTCGGTGGGCTGACCAGTGTGCCTGCCAGCCCCACCCTGCAACCGGCACTGCCCGAGCAGACGTGGATCTACGACTACGACTCCACCCGGCGCACGGTGACGTTCTCCGCCCAGCGCAGCGAGTTCGAGGTGGCGCTGCCGGCCAATCCGATGCTGGGCACCGTCGGCGTGGCACCCGGGCGCCGCGAGGTCCGCAGCTCCCTGGTGCCCGACTCGTTCGGGGGCAACATGGACACCCCGGAGATGACCGCCGGCGCCACCTGCTACCTCGGTGTCAACGTGCCCGGCGCCCTGTTCTCCCTCGGTGATGGCCACTACCGCCAGGGCGAAGGCGAATCCTGCGGTACGGCCGTCGAAGGCGCCATGCACGTCACCGCGATCGTCGAACTGATCAAAGGCGGTGCCCCGGCCTGGCCGAGGCTGGAAACCGACACCCACCTGATGACCATCGGTTCGGGTCGCCCTCTGGAGGAGGCGTGGCGAGCCGGCCAGGTCGAGATGATCACCTGGATGGGCGAGCTCTATGGTCTGGATCGCCTGGATGCCTACCAGCTGCTGACCCAGATCTCGCAGGTACCGATCGCGAATGTGGTGGACACCAACTACAGTGCGGTCACGAAGATCGACAAGAGGCTGCTGCCCCCGGCGGTGGCTTTCGGTGGCGTACACACCGAATTACGTTCTGCAGCACGTTCTCTCGGATCGATCAACTACTAGGAGACAGGCACACATGGATCTGGGTTTGGCAGGCAAGCGGTTCCTGGTCACCGGCGGCACCCGCGGCATCGGCCGGGCGATCGTCGAGGGGCTGCTCGCCGAGGGCGCGACGGTGGCTTACTGCGCGCGTACCGTCGAGGATCCGAGCGCGATCGCCGGGGCCACCGGTACCGCGGTAGATGTTGGTGACAATGAAGCACTTTCGAGCTGGGTCAGCACCGCCGCAAACACTCTCGGCGGCATCGACGGTGTGGTGGCCAACGTCAGCGCGCTGGCCATCCCGGAGAACCCGGACAACTGGCGCAGCAGCTTCGAGGTCGATCTGATGGGTACCGTCGGACTGGTGGATGCCGCGCTGCCGCATCTGCTCGAGAGCCGGGGCTCCATCGTCACCATCGCCAGCGTCTCCGGTCGCGAGATCGACTTCGCCGCGGGGCCCTACGGCACCTTCAAAGCCGCGATCATCCACTACACCCAGGGGCTGGCCTACCAACTGGCCGGCAAAGGCGTACGCGCCAACACCGTCAGCCCCGGCAACACCTACTTCCCCGGCGGTGTGTGGCCTACGATCGAACAGAGCGATCCCGAATTGTTCGCCAGCGCACTGGGTCTGAACCCCACCGGCCGGATGGCGACGGCGCAGGAGGTGGCCAACGCCGTGGTGTTCCTGTCCAGCGCGGCCGCCAGCTTCATCACCGGGACCAATCTGCTGGTCGACGGCGCGCTCACCCGCGGCGTGCAGTTCTGAGCCCGACACAAGCAGAAAGGGGCGCCCTCGTGGAGGGCGCCCCTTTTGTGTGCTGTGGGTAAGGGTCAGCGGACGTTCACATAAACCGTGGACGTGGTGACCGGCCCGAACTGCAGGGCAGCACTGCTGTCGGCAGTACCGGCGGCGTGAGTCACGCTGGCTCCTTCGCCCAGTGACACCACATTGGCTTCCGAGAGCGGGCGTTCGGACAGGCGGTTGACCACCACGTGGAACCCCTGCTCTTCGAGCGAGGTGATGGTGGCCTGGGCGTTGGTGTTGGCGCTGGGCGCGGCAACTGCCGGCGCGGCCAGACCCATGAACCCTGCGGTCAGCGCGGACGCACCCGCGGTGGCGATGACGAACCTCTTCATTTGTCGTGCTTCTCTCTGTTACTCATCCGTCGACCGGCCGGCGCCGAGGGGCATACCGGTCGTCAGAGTTAACCCCGTGTTCACACGTTTAATTCCACGCGCACAAAACCCGTGACACGGATTCATGTGAGCCCCAACACATCAGGGGTGGTTCCAGTATTGAAGCCACGGCACGGTACCGAAGAGCAGCAGCCAACCGAGGTACACCGCAGCGACGATCGCGGCCCCGGCCACCGACACCCGCACCGTCGCCCCCGCCACCGGATCGAGCCAGCGCGCGAACAGTCGGGTGGCCACCGGCATCAGCCCGTAGGTCATCGCGCCCACGCACACCACCTGCGTCAACCACGTCGACAACCACGGGTGGGCTCCCCACCCGATCCACAGCGGTGCCAGGAAACGGGTCACCAGCATCGCTGTGGGGTAGAGCACCAAGACGATCAACATCGCGGTCCGCCACTTCTGCGTCACCCGGGGACGGCCGTCCTGGAACCGCAGGATGGATCCGAAGGGGGCGTCGATCGAGAAGTCGCGGGTCAGGTTGGCCCGCAGGTGGGGCACCCGGGCGGCCCGGTCCTGCGATGCGAGCCACGCCGACAACTGGTCGTCGGTGTGGAAGCTCAGGATCGACACCCACTGGTGCTGCCCGGGCAGCGGCGGCAACAGCACCAGCGAGACGAACCCGGGAAAGCCCGCGGTGGCCGCCGCGATCGACTCTTCGGCGGCCATGAACCCGTCGGTGCGCCCGGGAATGACGTCGTGATGGAACACGGCGGTGCCCGGCGGCAGGCGGTGCCCGTCGCCGAACAGCAGAACCGACGACCTGCCGAGCACGTCGTCGGTCAACGCCTCGCGGTAGGCCGGTGAATCGAGCCACGCGGTGAGGTGTTCACCGCTGTCGAAGGTCACCGCCGCCGCACTGGCCAGATGCGGACCCCGAGTGGACAGCCGCACCGCCATGAATCCCGGCATCGCTGCCGCCGAGGCGCTCACCCGCTGCTGCCAGGCGCTCAGCTGCTCCGGTGTCGCGGCGTGCAGGAGGACCACCCCGGTGGCCGGGCTGTCGACAGACACCGGTCATCACCCCAGCAGGACGGTCAGCATCAGATGGCGCAGGGTCGCGCGCGCCAGGGCCGGGTCGTCGCTGACCAGCCGGCCGACGTCGACGGCCAGGGCCAGCGCGGCGTGCACAGCGAACCGCGCTTCATCCGGGGCGAACTCGGTCCGCGCCGCGGCGACCTGACTGGACCAGGCTTCCACGGTGGCGCGTTGCATGTTGTGGAGCACGGCGCGGTCCTCGGCGGGCACGTTGGCCCGCTCGGCGTAGTAGACGTAGGCCAGCTCCGGGCTCGCGATGGAGCGCTGCACGTAGGCGTCCACGAGGCCGATCACCGCCTCGCGCGGGTCCGCCGCGACGGCCAGCACGTCGGCGACGTCCCCGGACACCCGGTCGGCCCCCCGTCGGAACACCGCCGCGAGAATCGCACCCTTGCTGGGAAAGAACCGGTAGATGGACGGCGGTGACATCTCGACGGCGGTCGCGATGTCGTCGACGCCGGTGTCACGGAACCCACGCTCGTTGAAGAGCACCAGCGCGGCCTGCAGGATCTGCTCGTACTCGCCGGCCGCCGCGCCCACCGCACGGCGGCGCGGTTCGGCGGCGGTGACCGCAGGCAGTTCGGTGTCGCGCAGATCGCGGGCGATGCGACCCATGGTGGCCTGCACCCGGTCCGTGGCCAGGCGGGCGTGGTGGTCGGTGATGCTGCCGATGACGCTGAGCACGGCCGACGTCAGCAGCGTCCGGTGCCGGCATGACAGGTCGGGGCGCAGCACCGCGATGGGCCGCTGCAGCCGTCTGTTCACCAGCGCCATGTGCGCGTCGAGCACCTGCTGGTCGTCCGGCTGGAGGAACCGGCCTTCCCAGCGATACAACGGTCCGCTGGTGCGGTTGCGCAGCGCCGAATCCGTCAACGAGGCGACGGCGCGGTCCCAGGTGGCCGCGGCGTCGGCGTCGGGGGCATCCTCCATGTAGGCAGTCAGTTCGATCAGGTGCTCCCCCATCCCGAGTACCGCGGCACGGAACAGGTCGTATTTGCCGGCGTAGTGGCGATACAGCGAGGCCGCTGTCACCCCCACCCGGCGGGCGATGTCCTCCATGCTGACGCCGTGGTAGCCCAGTTCACTGAACGCCTCCGCTGACGCACGGGCGATCTGCTCCTTGCGGTCCTTGGGCCGCGTGCGGCGTTGCGGGGTCACGGGGGCGACGCTGGGCATCCGAACATCGTATAGGTGACCTGCGGCGTTGCCCGGATCGACGAGTCCTGCACCGGGGCCGTGCCACCATCGCTGCATGGCATCGTCGTGGTTCCACCGCATCACCGGCTTTCACGAGGGCGAGTACACCGACACGCAGCGCAGACTGGCTGTCGAGGGTGACGAGCTCGTGTCGCTGGTCGACGGCAGCCGGGCCGGGATCGGCGCGCTGTCACTGCCCACCCTCGCGCAGCTGCGCGACGGCGTGCAGCCGGCCCGCGGCACGCGCAGCACCATCAGCACACTGGTCGGGGACGCCCGGGCGTTGCATTCCGATCCGGAGTTCGCCGGCGCCACGTTCCAGGTCGCCTCGCAGTTCAATGTCCTGGAGATGACGGGTCCGTTCGTCACTCCCGAGCACGGCGTGACCCGCTATGAGTCCGACCCCACGCAGGGCCCGGCGTGCGCGGTCGCTGCGGGCGCGGCAACCATCTACCGCAACTACTTCGCGCCCGTCGGGGATCAGGTGGGTCAGCGCAGCGACCGCCAGCTCGACACCCTCGCCCACCTGGGCACCGAGCTGGCCGCGCTGCTGGACCGCCCGGTCGCCCAGCTGTGGACCATGCAGAACGGATACGCGTTGTGCACCGAGGACGGGCTGACCGCGGTGTCGGAGCTGCTGTCGGGGATGTCCGAACCCGACCGCGACCGGCTGCGGTCGATGCTTGCGGTGGGTGTGCACCGTGACGTGGAGGTCACCGACATGCGCGACGGGCACCGGGTGACGCAGGTGTTCTGCTCGGCGTTGCCGGTGTCCTACGGAGTGCGCAGCCCGCACTGGGAACCGCTGGCCCGCCTGGTGCTGGAGGCCTGCTACGAGGCGACGCTGCTGGCGGCCGCCGAGCGCCCCGGCGCCCCGGTGCTGCTGACCCGGGTGGGGGGCGGAGCGTTCGGCAATGACGACACATGGATCGACGACGCTCTGGAGCGCGCGCTTGCGGTGGTGTCCGACGCCGGGCTCGACATCCGGTTGGTCAGCCGCGGGCAGGTCCATCCCTCGTTCGCCCAGCTGGCCTCGCACCGGTGAGATCAGCTGAGCGGATTCTGCGGACCGTATATGCCGTAGTCGTAGACCCGGGTGCCCTCGCCGACGAACCGGGTGGCCGCGGTCATGTCCAGTGGTTGCAGCGCGACCTCGATGAAACACAGGCGTGGTGCGTTCGCCGCCTCGGCCAGTGCGGCATCCAGTTCGGCCACGGTGGTGCAGACCCGGCTCAGTAGCTGGTCCTCGGCGATGCCGAACACCCTCGGTATGTCGTGGTACGCCCAATTGGCCACATCGTTGTACGCCGAGTGCGCGCCCAGGATGGCCCGTTCGATGGTGTAGCCGCGGTTGTTGAGCAGAAAGATCACCGGGCGATGGCCGCGGCGGATGACGGTGGACAGCTCTTGGGCGGTCACCTGGAACGAGCCGTCGCCGGTGCACAGCACGTGGCGGCGGTCCGGTTCGGCCACCAGCGAACCCAGAAGGGCGGGCAGTGCGTAACCTATTGAGCCCCAACTGGACTGGTTGATGTACCGGGTTCCGGCGGGCAGCGTCATCCCGACGGTGTTCTGCGCCGAGGTCCCGGTCTCGGCGATCAGCACGTCCCCGGCGCACAGGAATTCCTGCAGCCGGGAGAAGAACAGCTCCTCGGTCAGCGTCGCCGCATCCACTGCCGGCGCGGCGACTGGTGCCGGCACGGTCCACCAGCGTTGCCGCTCAACGAGTTTCCCACCGACGGCGGCAAGCAGCTCGGCAATGCCCACGCCGTAGTACACCGCCGAGCCCACCCGCGCCGAGGTCGGGTCCAACCGCACTGTGTCGGCGTAGTCGATCGAAAAGCCGCCGGTGGTCACATCGGAGACGGTGAGCCCGCAGGCGATGATCAGGTCGGCCTCGTCGAACAGGTGCTGGCGGTCCCGGCTGGGCAGCATGCCCTGGAACTGCGGGCGGGCGGGGTCGGCGTGGTGCACCGCGGGCAGCGTGCAGAAGTACGGCAGATCCGTCGCAGTGCAGAACTCCTCGATGGCGGCCAGGGCGCCCCAGCGCACAGCTTGCGTGTCGAACACCACCAGCGGCCGCGCCGCCGCGGCCACTACCTGCGCCACAGCGGCTGCGGCATCGGCGAGCTGCGGGCCGGCAGACGCTTCGTCGCGGACTGTCAGCACTGGGCCGGGCACGGTGATCTCGACGGTCGCCAGGTCCGATGGCAGCTCCAGGCGTACCGGCCGCCGCGAACGGTGCGCCGCCAGCAGGGCATGGTCGATCACCTCGACGGCGTTGGCGGCCGAGATGGTGGCGCCGTACTCGATGAACTCGGCGAAGGCCCGGTGCACGTTGCGGTACCCGCCGTCGAGCAGGCTGTGATGTAGCGGAACACGGTCGCGCACAGCGTGTTCCGGTGGTGCACCGGAGATGTGGATGAGGGGGATGTGCTCACAGTAGGCACCGGCGACGCCGTTGAGCGCGCTGAGGCAACCCACGCCGTAGGTGGTCAGCAGGACACCCGGCCGCCCGGATCGGGCATGTCCGTCGGCGGCGTAGGCCGCGTTGAGTTCGTTGCAGTTGCCCACCCAGTCGATGCCGCGGTGGGCTTCGAGTTGCTCGAGGAAGGCCATGTTGTAGTCGCCGGGCACACCGAAGACGTGGGTGGTTCCGATCTCGGCCAGCCGGCGTAACAGGAACTCACCGATCAACACAAGCCACTCCTGACGATGCTGCGGCCGACGGTGCGGCCGGTGAACAGACAACCTCCGACGAACGTGCCCTCCAGGGACCGGTGCCCATGGATGCCGCCACCCCCGAACCCGGACACCTCGCCGGCGGCGTACAGGCCCGCGAGCGCGTCTCCGGACTCGGTGAGTACCCGGCCCTGCAGATCAGTTTGCACCCCGCCCAACGTCTTTCGGGTGGTGATGTGCAGTTTGACGGCGATCAGCGGACCGGCGCCGGGGTCGAGGATGGGTCCGGGCCTGGCGACCTTGAACCGGTCCGGCCAGTAGCGCCGGGCGTTGGCGATGGCGGCGAACTGCGGGTCCTTGCTGTAGTGGTTGCGCGCCTGGGAATCCCGCGCGGCGATCTCGCGCTGCAGGGTCGCCTCGGGGACCGACATGGCCTTCGCCAGGGCGCCCACCGTCGTGGCAGACACGAAGTCGGCTCCACGCTCCAGGAACTGTCGGTTGGCGCCGCCGATTCTCGGCCGCAGCAGACCTCGGAGCACCGCCCACGGGTGGCGCCCGGTGATCGCCGGGTTCAGCTCCTGACCCGACATCGCGAACTCCCGGCGGAAGATGTCGGCATTCATCACCAACCACGAGTGTGAATACCCGGAATCCATCACGTATCTGACCGCACCCACGGTGTCGAAGTTGGGGAACAGCGGTGCCGGCAGTCGCCGACCCGCGGCGTCGAGCCACAGCGCAGACGGTCCTGCCGTGACGTGGATTCCGTGGCCGGGCCAGATGGGGTCGATGTTGGCGACGCCGTCCGGATAGAACCAGAGCCGGTTGGCATTGGCGATCTTGGCGCCCGCCTCGCGCGCGATGGCGATCATGGCGCCGTCGACGTATGCCGGGTTTCCGCAGAGCATTCCGTCGGGATACCGGCCGAAGCTCTGGGTGAACAGCTCTTCGACCATGGTCGGGCTGCCGCCGACACCGCCGGTGGCCAGGACAACAGCACCGGCCCGGGCGCAGAAGTCGTCCACTTCGCCGTTCGGGGACGGCGCCCCGCGCGGATGGTCGGCGGGTTCCAGGACCCGGCCGTGCACACCGGTGACGACGCCGCCGGTACGGTCGAGCCCGGTGACCCGGTGCCGGAACAGCCGCCGCACCAGTCCACGCGACTCGGCGTCGGTCACCCGGCGGGCGAACACCTCGACCAGCCCGGGTCCGGTGCCCCAGGTGATGTGGAACCGGGGCACGCTGTTGCCGGAGCCCAGCGCCCCGCGCCCGCCCCGTTCGGGCCAGCCGGGGATCGGGAACGCGCGCCAGCCCAGGCCGCGCAGCCAGCGCCGCTTCTCCCCCGCGGCGAAGTCGACGTAGCTGCTCGCCCACTGCCGGGGCCAGTGGTCGTCGTCGGTGAACTGCGCAGACCCCAGCCAGTCCTGCCAGGCCAGTTCCCGGGAGTCCCGAATGCCGCAGAGCCGTTGCTCGGGGGTACCGACCATGAACAGGCCGCCGAAGGACCAGTACGCCTGGCCGCCGAAGTCCTGGGGCCCCTGCTGGTCGATGAGCAGCACCGTCTTGCCCGCCGCAGCGATCTCGTGGGTCGCCACCAGGCCGGCCAGACCGTGACCGACCACGATCACGTCCGCCACCAGCCTCGCCATCGGCACCCTTCCCGTCGCTGTTGCAGCGAACGGTACTCATCGCGGGGAGCAAAACCCGGATGCCACGACGGGCCGACTCTGCGAACAGACGAAGGCGCCCCCGAGTGCATCGGGGGCGCCTGTCGTGGGTGGGTGCGTCTACTTCACGTTGACGTAGATGGTGCGCGTGGTGACAGGCACCATGTAGTCGCTGCTGCTGCCGTCGGCCGCGACGTTGTGGCTGAAGGACGGGCCTTCGCCGACGGAGACGACGTTCGCGTCGGCCAGCGCGGCGGTGGACTGGCGGTTCACCACCACCTTGTACCCCTGGTCCTCCAGGGAGGAGATGGTCTCCAGAGCGTCGCCGTTGCCGCTGGGGGCGGCCAGCGCCGGCGCGGCGAGGCCGAGGGCACCGGCGGTGAGGGCGGTGGCGGCGAGGGTAGCAAATCCGAGGTTCTTCATGATCCGTCTTCTCTCATTATCTGGTTCGGGTGCGATCGCAACACTGCCGAATCGCGCTTCCAGCCGGCGCAGGAGGGGAACTGGCCGATCTGACAGTTCAAACCAGCAGTTCACGCCATTTGATTTCCCGTGGCAGGAATTTGTTGTTGATTGGCAGGATTTTTATGTAACACCGCTCGAGAGAGAATTCACTGGCACGGCACCGGCGAAATATTCCCGCGGTTGTGCAGCTCATAGCAAACACATGAAAGCCGTCATCACGTTCGCGAACAGGAGGTGGTCATGATCACGGTCCACCGCCTGGTGCCCCGCCGCGTCGGTGGGGCGAAAGCGGCGTGAGAGACGCCAGTCAACGCAAGACACGCCTGTTGCGACCCAGGGCACGGACACCCTGAGTTCCATCCCCAACACGCCGCCCCGCGGGGGCAGCGCAGCGCTCGGGTCGCCTATCTTGGACCCTCCGGTGACCATCACGACGACGGTCACGAGAACGACAAGGGGTGGGTAGGTGGACGACGACACAGCCGTGCCGGCCGCCGAACTGCTCACGCTCAATCGGGACATCCAGAGCTCGCCCACGCTGCGCCTGCTGGCCACCACGAACCTGGGGCTGTACGCGACGTTGATGGAACGCCACCTCAGCGGCGGCGTGATGCCCGAGACCGAGCTGGTGGTGGCCTTGGAACGCGACCTGGCCGGCCTCGCCGACGGCGACACCCAGTCCGGACTGGGCCTGATCAAGTCCTGGGCCAGCCAGGGCTGGCTGCACCGGGTGGCCGACACGCGTTCCGGCCACGAGCGCAACCTCTGCTATCTGACCCAGGAGGCGCGCCGCGCCCTGGACTTCGTACGGGGCATGCGCCGCCAGGACACCATCGCCACCGGCGGATCGATCAATGGCATCGCATCCCGGCTCAAGCAGGTGGCGCTGCGGGTGGACACCGATCCCGAGCGGATCCGCCGCAGCATCGAAGCCGAGATCCAGGCGCTGCACGACGAGCTCGACGGACTGGCCTCGGGTGAGATCGAGCGTGCCGAGCCCGACCTCACCGACTCCTATGACGAGGCGCGCGCCATCGCCCTGCAGATGGAACGACTGATCACCGACATCGGCCAGTACGGCACCATGATCGAGCAGGCCACCGCCGCGCTCGACGAACCCATCGACAGCAACGTCGAGTACCGCGACCGGCAACGCCAGATGTACGCCGACTACCAGGCCGCCTGGGACTCCCAGGGCCGCGACTCCCACCGCGCCTTCCTGCGCATGGTCAACGATCCCGACCAGCGCGCGGAGTTCGAGGCCGACGTGGCCGCGGTCGCCGAGGCGCTGCCCGCGCTGGACCCGCAGCTGCGTAAGGTGATGGCCGGGTTCTTCGAACTCGTCGGCCACCAGATCGACGAGGTGGAACGCATCCAGCAGCGCTGCGCCCAGCGCGTCAAACGCTTCACCGCCTTCGGCACCCTGGAGCAGAGCCGGGGCGTGGCCCGCCAACTCAGTGAGGCCATCGGTGCCGCCCGCAACCTGCTCAAGGCGTCGCTGACCGATTCCCGCCTGGACATCGAGCTGCCGCTGGCCCGCCATTCCATCAGTTCCGTTGGCGCACTGAGCTTCCGGATCGGCGACCTGTCCAATCCGAAACCCGCCCACCCCGCGGGCAGTGAACTGGACCTGTCCAGTTTCGCGGCGCTGACCACCCAGGTGGACGCCCCCGCGATGTCGGACATGATCAACACCGCTCTCGAGACCGGGCCGCTGTCTCTGCCCGACGCCGTGGACCGGCTGGACTCGGCCTACCTCGGTCACGTCATCGTGCTGTGGTCCTGGGCGCTCAAACAACCGCACGCACTCGTTCAACCGAACCACGGCGAGGTGCCCGAATCCCACACGGTGCGGTTCCGGTCGCTCGACGGCCGTGACCGCGAGATGGAGGTCCCGCACCTGATGTTCACCGAACCCGTCTCCAACGCCGCAGGAGCACTGCAATGACAGATGCCGACATCGACTTCTCCTCGCTGCCGCAGGTCGACCAGAACACCCGCACCCCGCACGCGAAGCGCCCGCGCTTCGACGGTGATGTCAGCGAGCTGCCCGACCGTGCCTGCTGGGCACTGCAGCAGCTGCTCACCCGCCGCTACATCAGCGCCGAGGCCGACCGCGACCTCTACAGCTGGGTGCTGGAGTACCGTAAGGACCTCACTGTCCGGCTCTCGGAACTGGACCTGCTGCTGCGCATTGTGGAGGGCGTCGAAGTCGCGTTCGTCGAGCAGGCCCGCTACGAATCCGCCAGGGGCGCCAAGCTGTTGCGCCGCGAACCACTGGGCACCTATGACTCCATCCTGGCCCTGCACCTGGCCCAGATGATGCGCGCTTCGGGCGACAGCACAGTGTTGATCAGCCGCGACGAGGTGCACGGCCTGTTCGCCGGGGTGCTCAACGACGTCGACCGCGACACCGTGACCTTCACCGCCCGCATCGACGCCGCGATCGCCCGGTTGGCCGGCCTGGACATCCTGCGCCGCAGCCGCGACGACGAGGACAGCTACACCGTCAGCCCCGTCATCACCGCCGTCATGACGGCATCGGTGATCGCCGAGCTTCAGCAGCAGTTCGAGGTGCTGCTGCGCGGCGGCGCCCCTCAAGAGGAAGTAGTGCTCGATGCCTGAGCAGTTCCACCTGTCCCGCCTGCAGGTCATCAACTGGGGGGTGTTCGACGGCTACCACTCCATTCCGTTCAGCGAGGGCGGCGCACTGATCGCCGGAGCCTCCGGCAGCGGCAAATCCTCACTGCTGGACGCGATCTCACTGGGCTTCCTGCCCTTCAACCGCCGCAACTTCAACGCCTCCGGCGACAACTCCGCGGCCGGCTCCAGCGCGGGCAGGCGCACCGTCGACAAGTACGTGCGCGGCGCCTGGGGCCAGCGCAGTGACGGCGGCACCTCCAAGGTGATGTACCTGCGCGGTGACGGCACCGCGTGGTCGGCCATCGCGGTGACCTACACCAGCAACACCGGGCGCACCGTCACCGGCCTGGTGCTCAAGTGGCTGACCGGTGAATCCCGCTCGGACTCCTCCAGCCGCTTCGTCCTCGCCGACGGCGACCGAGACATCGAGGACGTCTGCAACCGCTGGGCGGCAGGCCGTTTCGACACCGGTGTCTTCAAGGACGACAACTGGCGCTTCTCCACCAAGGTCGAGTCGCAGTACCTGGCCCAGCTGTACGCCACCATCGGCATCCGCGCCTCCGACGCCGCCCAGCAGCTGCTCGGCAAGGCCAAGTCGCTCAAGAGCGTCGGCGGGCTGGAGCAGTTCGTCCGCGAGTTCATGCTCGACGAGCCCGACAGCCTGGCCCGGCTGCCCGAGGCCCTCAAGCAGATCGACCCCCTGGTGGAGGCCCGCGAACTGTTGGCCGTCGCGCAGCGCAAGCGCAAGATCCTCGGCGACATCGAGAAGATCCAGCAGCGCTACGCCTCCGAATCCTCCGACCTGGGCATCATCGACCTGGTGGATGCCCCGATGGTGCGCGCCTACACCGATCACATCCGACTGCAGCAGTGCCCGGCGCAGATCGAGTCGCTGGACAACACCATCGATCAGTTGGGCAACGAGTACGAAGACGTCACCCGGTCGCTGAATCTGGCCAAGGCCGAGGCGGATTCGCTCAACGCCCAGATCAGTGGGTCCAGCGCCAGCATCGGTCCGCTGCAGTCGCAGGTGCAGGCCGCCGAGGCCCAGGCCGAGGAAGTCTCGCGACGCCGCAACGCCTACGAGTCACTGCTGGAAGCTCAGGACATCCGGCCACCGGACAGTGCCGACGACTTCTGGAACCTACGCGAGGAACTCACCACCGCGGCCACCGAACTGATGGCCAAACTGGACCGCAGCCGGGAGGCGTCCACCGACGCCGAGTACGGCCAGAAGGTGGCGCGGATGGCCCGCGATGACGCCGCCAAGGAACTCAAACGTGTCGAGCACGTCGGTTCCGCCCTGCCTGAGTCAGCCATCACCATGCGCGAACTCATCTGCACGGCACTCGGTCTGGACGCCACAGAACTGCCCTACATCGCCGAGCTGATGGATCTGCGACCCGAGCACAACCGGTGGCGGGTGGCAGTGGAGAAGGTGCTGCGCGGTGTCGGCCTGCGCCTGCTGGTGCCCGACCGCCACTACGGCGCGGTGCTGCGCTTCGTGAACGAGACCAACATGCGCGGACGCCTGCAGCTGCACCACGTGCGGGCCTCGCTGGTCGGCAAGGAACCTGACGACGCCGAGCCGAACACGTTGGCCGGCAAGCTGTTCGTCGTCGATCCCACCCATCCGTGCGCGGCCGAGGCCGCCGATGTGGTGGCCGCCGCCGGTGATCACATCTGCGTCGACACCCCCGACGTGTTCCCCCGGTTCCGGCGTGCGGTCACCGACACCGGCCTGTTCAAGGATTCCGACCGACTGGCCGTCAAGGACGACCGACGTCCGCTCAAACAGTCCGACTACATCTACCAGGGTGACGTGCGGGCCAAGATCGATGCGCTCACCGTGGATCTCGCCGCCGCCGAGGAGGCCTACCAGAAAGCCCGCCGCGCTGCGGACGACATCGCGGCCGAACGCCAGCAGATGCGTGACCGCGCGGCCGCCAACAAGGCCATCTGCGAACAGTTTCCACAGTGGAACCACATCGACACCGAGACCGCCGACAAGCACCACGACCGACTGCGCGAACAGTTCGAGATCCTGCTGGCCGATCATCCGGACATCGAGGCACTCTCAGCCCGCTCCGAGGAGTGCTGGGCCGAGATCCAGACGCTGATGACGCGCCGCGGCGCCATCCAGACCCGCCGCGACGACCTGGATCGCCGGCGGACCCAGCTGCTCGAGCTGTCCGAGCGTCTGCAGCCGGCCTTCGTCTCCGAGCCGCTGACCGAACTGCTGCACCGCTACGCCGACGACGTGCCGGTGGCGCTGGAGTTGCTCAACCCCGAACCGCACCGCGAAGCGGTGTTCACCACCATCCGCCGTGAGCGCGAGCAGCTGCGGGAGAGCCGCAGACGCTCCTATGACGAGCTGGCCCGTATCCTCAACACATTCGACACGGCGTTCCCCGACGCGATCCCCAACGACAGCGACGTGTTCGACGAGCGGGTGCACGACTACGTGGCGCTGTGCCGGCACATCGACGAACGCGAGCTGCCCGAGGCCTACGAGCGGATGATGCGCCTGGTCACCGAGCAGGCACCGGACGCCATCCTGACGCTGCACCGGGTGGCCGAGCAGGAGACCCGGCGCATCAGTGAGCAGATCACCCGCGTCAACACCGGCCTCGGCGCCGTCGAGTTCAACCGCGGCACCCGGCTGACACTGCGGGCCACTCCGCGCCACCTGACCGCCGTGGCCGAGCTCACTGACATCGTCAAGGCCATCTCGCGGCGCATCGCCGAGGTGGGGCTGGGCGACAAGCAGGCCATCCTGGACCAGTACGCCGACATCCTGCGGCTGCGCAACCGGTTGGCGTCGACGGCGCCGGAGGACAAGGCCTGGACGCGCGACGCACTCGATGTGCGCAACCGGTTCACCTTCGACTGTGCCGAATGGGATGTGCGGACCGAGGAATTGATCCGCACGCACAGCAATGCCGGCGACAACTCCGGCGGCGAGCAGGAGAAGCTGATGGCCTTCTGTCTGGCGGGCGCGCTCAGCTTCAACCTCGCCAGCCCTGATGCCGGCGACAACAAGCCGGTGTTCGCGCAGCTGATGCTCGACGAGGCGTTCAGCAAGTCCGACCCGCAGTTCGCGCAGCAGGCGCTGCAGGCGTTCCGCAAGTTCGGCTTCCAGCTGGTGATCGTGGCGACGGTGCAGAACGCCACCACCATCCAGCCCTACATCGACAGTGTGGTGATGGTGTCCAAAAAGGAGGCCACCGGCCGCAATGCCCGCCCGGTCGCGACTGTGGCGACCAAGACCATCTCCGACTTCACCACGCTGCGCCGGGAGATGACGGCGGCGGCGCAGGTGCCCGCCGGGGTGTAGCTCAGGTGCCGAGGCCGGCCAGCACCAGATCGACGGCGGCCTCGATCACCGCGTCCGAGGGCCGGGTGCCGAACATCAGGCTCGGACAGGCCACCACCCCGGAGAGCATGGACACCGACGCCTCGAGCCGCGGGCCTTCGGTGATCTCGGCGAGCATGGTGCGCAACGGGCGCTGACCGTCGCTGTTGATCCTGTCGCGCAGTTGTGCCATCTCATCGGCGGATGCCCACTGCGTCATGACCGCCAGGATCTGATCGAGGCGCAGGTCGTCCATGGCGCTGCGGAACACCTGCAATTCGGCGATCAGGTCGGTGCGCAGATCGCCGGTGGGACTCAGGTGGGGCATGTCCCCCAAGGCGTCGAGAGCCATCATGATCAGTTCGAGTCGCGACGGCCAGTGGGTGTAGAGCGTGGTTTTGGAGTAACCGGCGATCTCGGCGACGTGGGCGTGGGTCAGCGCTTCGGCGCCTTCGGTGGTGAGCACATGAAGCGCGGCGCGTGACACATCGGTGCGGGTGCGCGCCACCCGGGCATCCTGGCCGGTCTCCGACACGGAGCGTTCCGCCGGTGTCACCTCATCACCTCCTCACCGATGTCGTCGTTCACCGATCGGACAGAAGTTACTTGATGAACTTTCCGTCCAATACTGGTAGACAAATACAGAGATGAACGGTTTGACCACTACTGTACTGGCAATTCATCTCCGAGGCGGGCAGTTGAGCGACAGCGCCCAGCCACCTCATGTGAGGACCGTGGCTCCAGGGAAGGAAACCCATGTCCGCAATCCTGTTCGGTTCGATCAGCACTCTGGCTGATACCTCCGAGCTGCAACGTCGCGCCTTCAACGAGGCCTTCCAGGCGCACGGCCTGGACTGGAACTGGTCGCGCGACGACTATGCGTCGATGCTCGGCTCCAACGGCGGCCAGAACCGCATCGCCGACTACGCCTCGGCCAAGGGCGTCGACGTCGACGCCGCCGAGGTGCACGCCACCAAATCCTCGATCTTCCAGGAACTGCTCGGCTCGGTCGGGGTGTCGCCGCGGGCCGGCGTCCTGGACACTGTGAAAGAAGCCAGGCAGCAAGGTGTTTCGCTCGGTTTCGTCACCACCACCTCACCGGAGAACGTCGCGGCTCTGCTGTCCGCGCTGTCCCCGGACCTCAGCACCGACAGCTTCGACATCGTGGTCGACAAGACGTCGGTCTCGGACGTCAAACCCGACCCGGCGGTGTATCTGTACGCCCTCGAGCAGCTCGGTGAGGACGCCGGCACCGTCGTCGCCATCGAGGACAACCAGGGCGGCGTGCAGGCCGCCTCCGCCGCCGGCATCAGCTGCGTGGCCTTCCCCAACGAGAACACCGCCGACGGTGATTTCTCCGCCGCCACCACCACCGTCGACACGCTGGACGCCGAAACCGTCCTCGCCCTCATCAAGGAGGCTCGATGAGCACCATGGCTGCCACAGTCACCCAGGACGACAAGGCTTTTCACGTCGTCGGACACGAGACCATCTCCTACGACCTGGTCTATGTCGACGGCGTGTTCGACGTCGGACAGACCGCTCTGGCCGACTGCTACCGCCCCTACGGCCGCGCACTGATGGTGGTGGACGAGTCGGTCTACGCGCTCTACAGCCGGCAGATCCACGCCTACTTCGATCACCACGGAATCACGTTGACCGTGGTGCCCATCCAGATCCGCGAGACGGCCAAGTCGCTGGAGACCTTCGAGCGCATCGTCGGAGAGTTCGACACCTTCGGGCTGGTGCGCACCGAACCGGTGCTGGTGGTCGGCGGCGGGCTGACCACCGACGTGGCCGGATTCGCCTGCGCCAGCTACCGGCGCAACACGCCCTACATCCGCATCCCCACCACCTTGATCGGCCTCATCGACGCCAGCGTCTCGATCAAGGTGGCTGTCAACCACGGCAAGCACAAGAACCGCCTCGGCGCCTACCACGCGTCATCGACGGTGTTCCTGGACTTCTCCTTCCTGGCCACCCTGCCCGAGGACCAGGTACGCAACGGCATGGCCGAGCTGATCAAGATCGCCGTCGTCGGCAACAGCGAGATCTTCGGGCTGCTGGAGGATTTCGGTCCGGAACTGCTGCGCACCCGGTTCGGCCACCGCGACGGCACCCCGCAGTTGCGGGAGGTGGCCCACCGGCTCACCTACCAGGCCATCGCCACCATGCTCGAACTCGAAGCGCCCAATCTGCACGAGATCGATCTCGACCGGGTGATCGCGTTCGGCCACACCTGGAGTCCCACTTTGGAACTCACTCCGGAGCGGCCGTTCTTCCACGGCCACGCCATCAACATCGACATGGCGCTGTCCACCACCCTCGCCGAGCAGCGGGGACATCTCAGTGCCAACGATCGCGACCGCGTGCTGGGCGTGATGAGTTCCCTGGGCCTGGCACTCGACAGCGAACACCTGACGCCGGAGCTGCTGGCGTCGGCCACCGAATCGATCCTGCGCACCCGCGACGGGCTGCTGCGCGCCGCGGTGCCGGACCCGATCGGTCACTGCCGCTTCCTCAACGACGTCACCGTCGACGAGCTGGCCGACACCTTGACGCTGCACAAGAAGCTGTGCCTGGACTTCGACCGTGGCGGCGACGGGTTGGACATGTTCACCCCGGTGGACACCGAGGACGACGCGCGGTGACCGGTGCCGCCCTCACCCCGAGGCCGGTGACCCCGACCAGCATCCTGGCCGCCGAACTCGCCGAGTTGTGCCGCGAACTCGGCACCGTCGCCGGTCTGCCGGCGGCGGTGCTCGACCGCGCGCAGCGGGCCGGCGCCCTGGCCGCGGGCCTGGACCCCTACCTGGACCGGTGCACCTCCCCCGAATCGACCGCGCTGGCCCGGCTGAGCGAACGCACCGCGCACACGGACTGGAGCGCCCGCGCCGACGGTGCGGTGTTCCTCGAGCAGGAGATGCTCTCCGGTCACGTGGAGGGCAAGGCGCTGCAGTTCCTGCTGCACCTCTCGCGCTGCACCCGGGTGCTGGAAATCGGGATGTTCACCGGTTATTCGGCGCTCGCGATGGCCGAGGCCATGCCCGCCGGGGGAACGGTGCTGGCCTGCGAGATCGATCCGGACGTGGCCCGCTTCGCTCGGGAATGCTTCGACGCCTCACCGTTCGGGGACCGCATCACCATCGCGGTGGGCCCGGCACTGGAGACGCTGCACCAGCTGCCCGACACCGAGCCGCCCTTCGACTTCGTGTTCATCGACGCAGACAAAGCCGGTTACCTGGGCTACGTCGACTTCCTGCTGAGCAGCCCGCTACTGGGACCAGAGGCCGTCATCGCCGTCGACAACACGCTGATGCAGGGCCAGCCCTACACCGGCTCGGGCGTGACGGCCAACGGGGCGGCCATCGCGACGTTCAACCAGGCGATCGCCGACGACCCCCGGGTCGAGCAGGTGCTCATTCCGTTGCGCGATGGGCTGACGCTCATTCGGAGAACGCCCGCGTGACCGCCACCGCCACGGTCGCACCGGCAGCGGAGGTGACCCGCCGGCCGGTGGCAGCGGCTCCGGCACGCACTCTGCTGGCGCTGGCAGGCCTGGGTGCCACGCTGCCGCTGGACGCCGCGCTGGTGGGTCTGGCGCTGCTGTTCGTGCGACCCACCACGCCGGCGGCGCATCCACGTCCCCGGACCGTGCTGATCAGCGGCGCCAAGATGACCAAGGCGCTGGCGTTGGCGCGGTCGTTCCATGCCGCCGGGCACCGGGTGATCCTGGTGGAGTCGGCGAAGTACCGCTTCACCGGACACCGCCTGTCCCGGGCCGTCGACCGCTTCCACGTGGTGCCCGAACCCCACGAACCGGGCTACGCCGAAGCGCTGCTGGAGGTGGTGCGCCGGGAACACGTCGACGTGTACGTCCCGGTGTCCAGCCCGGCCGCCAGCGTGCACGACGCCGACGCCCGGGCACTACTCGACGGCGTGTGCGAGGTCATCCACGTCGACTCGCGCATGGTCCGCAATCTCGACGACAAGGTCCGGTTCTCCCGCGCGGCAACAACTCTGGGGCTGCGAGTCCCGGACTCCCATCAGATCACCGACGCCCGCCAGATCCAGGACTTCCCGTTCCCACCCGGGCGCAGTTACATCCTCAAGCGGGTGGCCTACAACCCGGTCGGCCGGATGGACCTCACCCGGCTGTCGGCGGATACACCCGAGCGCAACGTCGCCTTCGCGCGCAGCCTGCACATCAGCGAGGACGATCCGTGGATCCTGCAGGAGTTCATCGCGGGACAGGAGTACTGCACCCACAGCACCGTTCGCCAGGGCCGGGTCCAGGTCTACGGCTGCTGTGAGTCATCGGCGTTCCAGATCAACTACGCACAGGTGGACAAGCCCGAGATCCACAACTGGGTCCAGCGCTTCGCCGCAGGCACAGGCATCACCGGTCAGGTGTCGTTCGACTTCATCGAGGGTCCCGACGGTCACCCGTACGCCATCGAGTGCAACCCGCGGACCCATTCGGCCATCACGATGTTCTACGACCACCCTGGCGTGGCCGCGGCGTATCTCGAGGACGGTCACCCCATGATCGTGCCCAATCCCTCGGCCCGACCGACGTACTGGATCTATCACGAGCTGTGGCGGCTGCTCACCCAGCCGCGCCGGCTGGCCCGCCTGCGCACCATCGTCTCCGGAACGGACGCGGTGTTCTCCTGGCAGGACCCGCTGCCCTACTTCGGGTTACATCATCTGCAGATCCCGGCACTGCTGCTGGGCAACCTGCGCGCCCGAAAAGGCTGGAGCCGCATCGACTTCAACATCGGCAAGCTGGTGGAGCCTGGTGGGGATTGAGACGCGGCGGCGCATCCTGCACCTGATCGGCTCCCCGGTCGATGAGTTCCACGCCGAACTGTCCCGGTTGTACGCCCTGGGCTGCCTGCTGGCGCTCGAGGATCCGCACCGCTACGAGATGCACCTGGCGCACGTCGAACCCGGCGGCACCTGGCGGTTCCCGCGCGCCCTTTCAGCGGCGGCGCTGTCCTCGGCCATCCCGATGTCGCTGTCACACGCGGTGGCGCACATCGAGCAGCTCGAGGTGGATGTCGTGGTGCCGCAGATGTTCTGCCACCCGGGGATGACGGCCTACCGCGCGCTGTTCGACATCCTCGGCATCCCGTACGTCGGCAACACCGCGACCGTGATGGGTATCGCCGCGGACAAAGCCAAGACTCGGGCCATCGTCGCGGCCGCCGGGGTCGCGGTACCCGCCGCACGGGTGGTGAACGATCAACAGCCGGTGGACATCCCGTTCCCGGTCGTGGTCAAGCCGGTCGCCACCGACAACTCCGTCGGCGTCACGCTGGTCCACGATCGCCGGCAGTACGCCGTGGCCGTCGATGCCGCGCTCTGCCACGGCGACACCGCTCTGGTGGAGCAGTACGTAGAACTGGGCCGCGAAGTGCGTTGTGGCATCGTCGCCCGCGACGGTGACCTGGTGGGGCTGCCGCTGGAGGAGTACGCCGTGGACCCGGTGACCAAACCGATCCGCGACAGCGCGGACAAACTCGCGCGCAGCGCCGACGGTCAGCTGTACCTGGTGGCCAAAGACCGGGCCCACGCCTGGCTGGTGCCCGAGGACGATCCGCTCACCGACCGCGTCCGGGCAGCGGCGCGGGCTGCCCACCGGGCGCTGGGGTGCCGGCACTACAGCCTCTTCGACTTTCGCATCGACCCGCAGGGCAACCCGTGGTTCCTGGAAGCCGGACTGTATTGCTCGTTCGCCCCGAGCAGCGTGATCGCGGTGATGGCGGCCGGCGCAGGCACCGGCGTCGGCGAGCTCTTCGCCGGCGTGCTCACCGAACTGGACCAGGAGGCCAAGACGTGCACGCCGAGCCACTGAAACCCGTTGGCGCGCTCATCACCGGCGTCCCCGTCGGTGCGCTGGGGCTGCGTCAGGCGTCGTGGTTGCGAACCCAGCTCGCGGAGCACGGTGTGGTGATCCTGCGTGACCAGAACGCCGACGACGAAGCGCTGCTGGACTTCCTGCGCAGTTTCGGCCGGGTGGTCTTCACCCAGGGTGAGACCCCCGTGGACGGCCATCCCGACCTGAACATCATCAGCAATGTCGGCCGAACCCGGCCGCCGCGCTCCAGCTTTCATGTCGACACCAGTTACGTGCAGGAGCCGCCGGCCTACACGGCACTGCGCGCGGTGCGGATACCGGCCCACGGTGGGCAGACCCTGTTCAGCAACCAGTACCGCGCGCACGACACCCTTCCCGAGCACATCCGCCGGGACCTTGCACGGCGGTCCATCACCCACGTGGCCACCGGGGTCAGCCTGAGCGACGGCGACGAGGCGCAGGCCACCCACCCCGCGTTGCGCACCCACCCGGTCAGCGGCCGCACCGCACTGTTCCTGTCGACTCCCCCGCGGTGCCGGTCGGTGTCCGGGTTGACCGACCGGCAGGCCGGCGAATTGGTGGGTTATCTGTTCGAGCATTCCACCCGTGACGACAACGTGTTGCGGCACAGCTGGTTGCCCGGCGACGTGGTGGTGTGGGACAACCGGGTGGTGATGCACCGCGCCGACCACCAGGGGGTGGTCGGCGACCGGGTGATGCACCGCGGCATGGTCACCGACGGTGCGGCACCGCGTCAGCTCCAGAAGTGGGTGTAGCCCCGGTTGTCGAAGCCGAGCACGAACAGGTCCAGGTTGCTCGGCCCTCGTGACACCGCGGCGATCTGCTGGGTCTGGTTGTCGAAGATGTGCCCGCCCGGCAGCGGGAACCAGTCGGCGGCCCAGGCGCCGTTCCAGAAGTGGGTGTAACCGCGATTGTCGAAGCCGATGACGAACAGGTCCAGATTGTTCGGGCCCCGCGAGACCACCGAGAGCCGCTGCTTCTTGTTGTCGAAGACGTGGCGTCCGGGCAGCGGGAACCAGTCGTTGTTCCACCGGCCGTTCCAGAAATGCGTGTACGCCTTGTTGTCGAAGCCGAGCACGAAGAGGTCCAGGTTGCCGGCGCCGCGGGAGACCGCGGCCACGTGCTGGGTCTTGTTGTCGAAGGTGTGACCCCCGGGCAGTGCGAACCAGTCGCTGTTCCACTGGCCGTTCCAGAAATGGGTGTAGACCTTGTTGTCGAACCCGATGACGAACAGGTCCAGATTGTTGGGGCCGCGGGACACCGCGGCGATCTTCTGGGTGGTGTGATCGAAAGTGTGCCGGCCCGGCAGTGGGAACCAGTCCCTGCTCCAGCCGCCCTGCGCGGTCCAGAACGTGGTGTAGACACGGTTGTCGAACCCGATGACGAACAGGTCCAGGTGGTTCGGTGTGCGCGAGACCGCGGCGATGTGCTGGGTACGGTTGTTGAAGATGTGTTGTCCCGGCAGCGCGAACCAGTCGGAGTTCCACTGCCCGTTCCAGAAATGGGTGTAGACCTTGTTGTCGAACCCGATCACGAACAGGTCCAGATTGTTCGGGCCCCGCGACACCGCGGCGATCCTCTGGGTGGCGTGGTCGAAGATGTGCCGGCCCGGCAGCGCGAACCAGTCACCGTTCCAGCGGCCGTTCCAGAAGTGGGTGTAGGCCTTGTTGTCGAAGCCCAGGACGAACAGGTCGAGGTTGGTGCGTCCGCGGGAGACGGCGGAGATCTTCTGCTTCTTGTTGTCGAAGATGTGCCCGCCGGGCAGGGCGAACCAGTCCGGCGCCCAGCCGCCGTACATGGCCTGGATGGCCAGCCGGTCCCCGACCGACAGTCCGTTCCGCTGACCCATCACCACCCCCGGCGGCAACGGCACCTTGGGGACGATGGTGGGTTGACCGTTGGTACTGAAAGCCGTTGCGGGGTAATGCATGATGGATCCGAAGTCGTACCCGCCTGTGTCGTCACCGTCGCTGATGTGTTGCTGGAAGTTGTGCTGATCCCCCGAGGCGATGTTGGCGAAGTTGACGGTGATCAGCGCGTTGCGGTCCTCCCGGCTCTGCTCGTGCCACAGCCCGATGGCATGCCCCATCTCGTGGATCACCGTCCCGGTGGGTGCGCCCGCGGCGATGCGGATGTCCTGACGCCCGCCCTGGCGGCCCACGCGGGAACTGCTGCCGGTGTCAGGGATGAAGCGGACGTAATCGGACTGTCCGTTGCGCGGCACAAAACGCACCGGGGTGAGCGCCCCGTAGTGCGCCACCGCGTCGGTGACCCGTTGCGGATTGGGCAGATTGGGGTCGACCTCGAACGGGACCACCGCGCCCGGCCATCGGTGGCCGGCCCCGGTGACGATGACGCCCTCCTGCCCCACCGTCTCCCCCAGCACGATGTCGCCCTCGAACAGCGCCAGGCCGTCGATGTCGCTGTAGGTCACCTCGGTGCGGACCCCGCCCGGGGTCTCGACGAAGCCGGTGCCGGTGGTGCCTCCGGACCGGAATTCGCCGCTGTCGTGTTCGGTGGTGGTGTTCTCGATGGTGGTCATGGGTTGCCTGCTTCCTGGTTGAGTCGCGTGTGCCGCGAATGTGCCGTGTGCAGCATCGGTCCGTCACGCAGACGTGGTCGTGCGTAGCGGGCTACCTGTTCACACGGCGACGACGCGCACGGTCAGGCCGGTCACGTCCCCGGCGGAGGCGACGGGGATGCTCTCGACGGACACCAGGTCTCCCGCGCCGAGCTGCTGGGAGCCGGCCAGACTGATCTGACACTGCAGCGAAAGCTGCTGGTGGGACGAGGTTTCCGGCGCCTGCATCGCGAAGTGTTGACGGCGGCCCGGTGATACCGCGGTGTCGGGAAAACTGGCGACGGCGATCTGCGGCGCCTGCGCGTCGGCCCATGAGGTGTCACGCAGTTCCAGCACCATCGCCGCCGTGGTGACGGGGGCGTCCGGTGGCATCACCACTGTCCCGCTGATCCGGCGCATCACCATGCCCCCATCGTCGCCTGGGCCGCGCCGCCGCGGGCAGGTAGCGCACTACTCGGCTCACCGCGCGGCCCCTGTGCCAGCATGGGGCAGATGACGACCAGGCAGTCACCGACCGCACGCGCTGCAGTCACGCCTCGCAGCCCCGGCAAGCTCGCCGATGTCACCGGCCCCGGCCTGACCGACCGCTGGGGCGCCGCGGCCACCGACCTCGGCGCCTCCATCGAGGCGCCCGACGGCAACCTGGTGTCGGTCTTCGGGGACACGTTCTCCGGGGACCGGGTGGGCGTCGGCGACTGGCGTTCTCCGGTGGTACTGATCGGCACCGGTGACGCCCGTCGCCCGGTGCGCTATCACCAGGCCGGCGGACCCGATGCCGGGTACGCCCGTCAGTTGTGGCACTACATCCACGATGACACCGCACCGCGGTGGACCAAAGGCGGTATCAGCACGGTGATCCCGTCGGATCTGCTCCGGGTCGGCGACACGCTCTATCTGCACGCAATCGTCAACCGCGGCTTCGGAAACGCGGTCTGGACGGAGATCTGGCGCTCGGGCGACAGCGGCGTGACGTGGCATCACCTGGGTGAGCGTGCCAAGTTCCCCGCCGCCCTGCACGGTGGCCACGCCCAACTGTGGTCCTGGGACTTCGACCCCGATGATGGCTGGGTCTATGTGGTGTCCACCGGCTTTCAACGCAATAAGGGCATCATCTTGCGCCGGGTCCGCCCCGAGCATCTGGGCGAGCGCACTCGCTACTCGGGGTGGGGGTTCCGCCACGGCGTCTGGGGATGGGGCAACGAGCCGACACCCATCACCCCCGGCGGGGAGACCTGGGGTGAACTGACATTACGCCGGCTGGCAGCCGGAACCTGGGTGCTGGGCGGCTTCCTGTCGTCGAAATATGCACTGGGCTACCGGGTGATCAGCTCGCCGGTGGCCAACATGTTCGCCACCGAGGTCCAGATGCCGGTGCTGGGATGTGGTTGGGACGACGAAGACCACACCCGCAACCGCGTCGCCCAGCTCTACGGCGGCTACCTGCTACCGAATTCGCGCGTCGGCGTACCCGGCGGGGTCGGGCTGATGGTCTCGCAGTGGCACACCCGGGCGCACTGGCCTTACCGCGTCATGCATTTCGGCGTGACACTGCGCGACACCCGGTAGGTCACTCTTTGATGTAAGGCACCAGCAGTGTCGACCAGGCGTAACTCATCCGGTCGTACTCGTCCTCGCACTGGCCGGCCCGTTCCTGCGGCAGCAGTTCGTTGTCCACCAGGTCGGCGTTCATCTCGGGATCGGCGCCGTAGGCCCAGCACAGCAGGTTGAACATCCGGGTCTGGTCCAGCGAGTGTTCGTCGGCGAAGGCCGCCTCGTCCAACTCGCCGTAGTCGGAGAAGGCGGCGAAGAAGCGGGCGTTGTCACGCAGCACGTCCACCGACTCGGGGTCCAGCTGGTCGTCGTCGCCGGGCACCAGCAGCATGAAGGCCGAAAGCTGGTCTGCCACATCTTCTTCGCGTCCTGTGGTGGGCAGGTCGTAGATGTCGATCACCATGTGGCCCATCTCGTGGAAGAAGGTGGCATAGGTGGCATTGACCGCCGAATTCAGCGCGTCCTCCGGGGTGTCACCCGCGTCCAGGAACATGCTCTCGGCGAAGTCGACGTACTCGTAACACATGGTCATGGTCTGCTCGGACGGGCTCCACCAGGCGTTGGGCTCGTCGCACTGGGCGCCCACCAGCGGAATGTCGAAGGGCAGCTTCAGCAGATCGGTGGCGCCCTCGGCCATGTCCTCGAGCATCTTGCCGTCCTCGAAGATCTGCTTGCCGCGGATGGCCTCCGGGGTGGTGGCGTCCTGGTATTCGGGAATCATGTCGCCGGCGTCGGGCACCGACTCGGCGTCCGCCGCCTCGACCGCCGTCGTCTCCGGCTCCGCCGACGGCGCGGGCGCCTCTTCGGAGCTGCCGCAGCCGGCGATCACCATCGTCGCCGCAAACAACGGCAGCCAGAAAGAACGCACCACGCCTGACCTTCCCCAGCGGCGCCGAGCGCCCGCATCACATTCATGAATTCACAAGTTGACGCTCAGGAAGATATCGCAGCAAACATCTCCGCGCTACTGTTCGGGCAAAGTGTCGCTCAGGCCACCAGTGCGGTGCCCGCACCGGCATAGCCCCGGTCGCGGGCCACCTCGGCCAACTGCGAGCGCAGCTGCCGGCGCCCGCGATGCAGCCGGGACATCACGGTTCCCAGCGGGGTGCCCATGATCTCGGCGACCTCCCGGTAGGCGAAGCCCTCGACATCGACGTAGTACACCACCATGCGGAACTCGTCCGGAAGTGTCTGCAGCGCCGCGACGATGCGCGCGTCGGGCATCGCCTCCAACGCCTCGACCTCTGCGGAGCGCAGGCCCGTGGACGAGTGCGCTGCTTCGTCGGCCAGCTGCCAGTCGGTGATCTCGTCGGTGGCGTACTCCGTCGGCCGGACCCGGCGCTTGCGGTACCCGCTGATGTAGGTGTTGGTCATGATGCGGTACAGCCACGCCAGCAGGTTGGTGCCGTCGCGAAAGCTGTGGAAGCCGACAAAGGCGTTGATCATCGTCTCCTGCAACAGATCTTCGCAGTCGGCGCGGTTCTGCGTCATCCGCAGCGCGCCGCCGTAGAGCTGGTCCAGCCTGGGCAGGACGTCGCGTTCGAACCGCTGCCGCAGCGCGGCGTCCCGGCCGGCAATGGCCGGGTGGTGGTCTGCTGCCTCGAGATTCCGTGCCATCGCTGTGCTCCCCTGACTGGACCCGTATTCACTCCTGCGGTTGATATTCGTCCCGCAGCGGCCCGTGGTCGCCCGTGCTGACCCCACTCTCGAACTACCGGCTAGCACTACCCACGTTCATCACCTTCCCCATCGTTACGCAAAAGCCCTTCAGTAGGGATGTATAGGGTAGGTTTCTGTCATGTCTGCGACGATGTACTCGCCAGATGACGTGGCCGACCTGCTCGGTCTGCACGTCCGGACCATCCGCCACTATGTGCGCGACGGACGGCTGCCGGCCGTGCGAATCGGAAAGCAGTACCGCATCTCCGAGGTCGATCTGCGCGCGTTCACCGGTGGTGCGCCCGCGGCGGCGCCACCGCGCCTGGACACCACCACCGTCGTGCGGATCGCCGACATCACCCGCGAACTGATGGACCGGGTGTCCACCCTGGCGCTGGCCGGCGCGAGCGCCGCACGACTGCAGGTGCACACGTCCTACGAACCGGTCCAGCGCACCCTCACGGTCGTCGCCGTGGGTGATGCCGATGACGCCGCCGCACTGTTGTCCATGGTCAGTGCGCTCATCCGGGACGCCGCGTCATGACACGAGACGCCGACGCCGTGCGCGCCGCCCTGCGCCGCGACCTGCTGGCCGCCATGAAAATCCGCGACACCGTTCACGTGGCGGCCCTGCGCACGGCGATCGCGGCCATCGACAACGCCGAAAGTGTTGATGCCGAGGGGGTCACGGCCACTGAGGTGGCCCGGCGCGAGCTCTCGGCCGACGAAGTCCATGCCGTGCTGGCCGGGCACGTGCATGGTTATGCCGTCGAGGTCGACGGTTACGACGCGGTGGGTCAGGCCGGGCCCGCCGCGCGCCTGCGCCGCCAGGCCGCCCTGCTGCGCCGCCACCTCCCGTGATTTCGGCGCGCTGGTAACCGCTGCGCGGTTACCAGCGCGCCCAAGTCACGTGATGCTGTCGTGCGTACACGAATGGTCGCCGCAGAAGTCCCCGATACGCCAGACGGCATTATCCGACGACTCCGATTTGCTGTGTCCCCGCCCCGGTCGAATTGTGTACCGACGCCGTTGCGCTGAGACAATGAGTCCCGGCGCCATTGTCCCGAGAGCAACTTTGCTTGAATTGGCAAAAATACCCGGCTTGACGATTTTTGCCGAATCACGCTGTAAAAGCGTCGATGTCGCTGTCAAGGACGAGTCAGACCCCTCACTTGGGTCAGATTTCGGATTTGCCAGTCGAATGGCGGACGGAATACAGGCACGGCAATAAGATGTATTTGCCGCGATCCGCGACACGTCCGATTAAGGTAGGGCGTCTTGAAGTTGCGGATTTGCGGTATCTGCATCGCGGGTCGGGGGAGGTCCAGTATTGGTCACTGGAGGCGCGCAGCGACGGGTCACAGTTGCGGTCATCGACGACCAAGACGTGGTGCACGCTGGTGTTGAGGCGTGGTGTGCCGCCGCGGACCCGCCCATCGATCTGGTTGGCAACTACCTGCATCCGAAAGAGTTCTTGACGGCCTTTCCCGCCGTCCCACACGAGGTGGACGTCGTCTTGTTGGATCTGCAAATCGAGGGCAGCCGGCCGGACTTCGACATACTGCGCACGCTCAGCCAGGCAGGCCAACGGGTGGTCGTCTACTCGCATCTGGCGGCCGATGAGATCATCCTCAGCAGCTTGGATCTCGGGGCCGTGACCTACCTGGTCAAATCGGAAGGACGCTTACACCTGATCGAGGCCCTGCATTCGGCGGCATCCGGCACGCCGTACATCGGCCCCAGGATGGCCAAAGCGCTGGCCCATGACCGGAACTCGGGCCGGATCAAGCTGTCCGAGCGCGAGATCGAGGTTCTGCGGGCGTGGTTTCAGACCGAGAGCAAGGAACTGGTGGGCAAGAGACTTTATATCGCGCCCACCACCGTGCGCACCCACCTGCAACGGGCCCGCGCCAAGTACGCCGCGGTAGGCCGTCCTGCGCCCACCAAATCGGCCCTGCTGGCGCGGGCGGTGGAAGACGGGATCCTGAGCCTCAACGAGCTCTGATCCTGTCGTACGAACCACCCAATTCCCGAGCTCGACTTCACCGCTGCGCCGACGTCGCCCAGAATCGTCGGCGGCTTCCGGGTATCGCCGGCCCGTCCCGAGACGCTCCGGGTAGGCCTGGGCCGGCTTCCGCAGGTAAGCCAATCCTGGCGTTTCGACCGCCCGCGGGCGGGGCAATCCCCGAAACGCGCGCAGCCCGCGCACGCTCCGTGCAGGCTGGAGCGGACAGCACCAGTGAAAGAGGCCCCCATGGCGATCAACGACGATGACATCAGCACCTCCGCGGCAGGCGGCGGCGAAGGCCCGGCCGACGGCGGCAGCAACCCCGGTGGCCACGACGGTGGCGCGGACGGCACCGCAGGCGGCGAAGGCCCGGCCGACGGCGGCAGCAACCCCGAGGGTCACGACGGCGGGGCCGACGGCACCGCAGGCGGCGAAGGCCCGGCCGACGGCGGCAGCAACCCCGACGGCCACGACGGCGGCGCCGACGGCACGGCCTAGAGTTCGATAGTGCTCAGCCGCTGCATCAGCGTCGACCAGTCCGTCTTCGCCGCGGAGTACTGGGGACGCAAGCCGCTGCTGAGCCCAGCCGGTGCGCTACCCCGCGATTTCGGTGATCTGCTCTCCCCCGACATGGTGGACGAGCTGATCGCCGAACGCGGGGTACGCGCGCCGTTCATCCGGCTGGCCAAAGAAGGTCGGCTGCTGGCCAAGGACTCCTACCTGGGGCCGGCCGGTTTCGGCGCGGAGGTCACCGATCAGGTCGATTCCGCCAAGGTGCTCGAGCAGCTCGCCTCGGGTGCCACGGTGGTCTTGCAGGGTCTGCACCGGTTGTGGCCGCCTCTGATCGACTTCACCCGCGACGCAGTCGACGACATCGGCCATCCGGTCCAGGTCAACGCCTACATCACCCCGCCGGGCAACCGCGGGTTCGACTTTCACTACGACGTGCACGATGTCTTCGTCCTGCAGGTCTCGGGAACCAAGCGGTGGATGGTCCACGAACCGGTGCATCCGCATCCGCTGCCGTCGCAGCCGTGGACCGATCACCGCGAGGCCATCGCCGAGCGGGTCCGGGATACACCGGCGATCGACGCCGAACTGTCCGACGGCGACGCACTGTATGTTCCGCGCGGCTGGGTACACGCCGCGCAAGCCCTGGACACCACCTCCATTCACCTGACCGTTGGTGTCGCGGCCACGACACCCCTGGATGTGGCCCGGGCTGTGCTGGAGGAACTCAGCGCGATCGAGCAGCTGCGCGCGCCACTGCCGCTGGGCATGAACCCGATCGATCATGACGACGTGGCCGCCACCGCCGCCAAGGTGATCTCGCAGCTGAGCACCCACTTGCGTGACAACGCCGAGACGCTCAGCGCGCTGGCGACCGAACGTCTTGTCTCTCAGCATGTTTCACGCACCCGCCCAGATGCCGTGCGTCCGCTGGCTGCACTTCGCGCCGCTGTAGACCCCACCGCGGGACCGGTGCGGTGGCGCCGCGGCCTGCACGCCACCCTGACGCAGGACAGCGACAACCGGGTGGCGGTGCACCTGCCCACCAAGACCATCAGATTCCCCGCGTTATGCCTTGCCGCGCTGACCCATCTGGCCGCCGGCCACGACAGCGACCCTGCGGCCCTGCCCGGTCTGGACGCCGCTGACGGCGCCGTGGTGGTCCGACGGTTGTTGCGGGAGGGCGTCCTGGCGCCCTCGTCGGCCGCGTCGTGACAACCCCGAGGCGGCCGCCGTGCAGCGACCAGTCGCTGGCGCGCGAAGAGCCGATGTACGGCACCGCGTCGGCGGGCTCGGCCTGGCTGCTGCTGGAGGTCGAAGGCGGCTGGGGACCATCGGCGTTCCTGCAGTCGCCCACCAGTATCGACCCGGTCCTCGGGCGGGCGATCGTGCGCCGCGCCGAGGCCGCCGGAATGCGCATCGCCGCGATCCGCCGGCATGGTCGCCGCTCCGGGGCGCCGCGCTGGCGGTGGTTCGTGGCCAGGGCCGACGTCGGTCGCTCGCAGCTGTTCCACGGTGAGGTCGACACCGCCACCGAGTACCTCGACATCGACCTGGACGGACACGACGGCACCCGGGCCACCGGACCGCTGGTGGCCGTCTGCGCCCACGGCCGGCACGACCAGTGCTGCGCGGTGCGCGGCCGGGTCGCCGCCGGCGCCATCGCTGCCGAGTATCCCGAGCTGGTCTGGGAGTGCTCACATCTGGGCGGCGACCGGTTTGCTGCCACGATGCTGATCCTGCCGGAGGGGTTGTGTTACGGCCGGGTGGACGGCACCGACGCCGCTGAACTGGTTCGGCTGTATCTCGACGGGCGCCTCGATGACCGGTTTCTGCGGGGCCGCACCTCGGTCCCGCACGCCGTGCAGGCCGCACAGCATTTCGCGCGGCAGGCGTACGGCGATGACCGGATCGAGGCTCTGCCCGCCGTCGCCATGGAGGGCGGCACGGGGCAGATCCGGGTGGTCCTGGCACGCGAGCGCGGAAACCTGGAGGTGGTGCTCGACGAAGTGGTCTCCGAGCCGTTGTTCTCCCAGTGCTCGGCAACGGTGGCCGGACCGGTCCGCTGCTTCGGCTTGCACTCCATCGCTGCACATCCGCCCGGCTGACCCCCGCCCCTACTGCCGCCCAACCAACTGGTCGGCTAGCCTGTTGAACATCGGTCCAAGATCTCCGACACCGAGCAGGGAGGCCGCTCATGCAGCTGGCGTTGACACCGGAGGAAGCCGCGTTCCGCGACGAGCTCCGCACCATCTACACCACGAAGTTCCCCGAGGACATGCGGGAGCGGAGCCGGACGGAAACGCACCTCAACAAGGACGACATCGTCAACTCCCACAAGATCCTGCACGAGCACGGCATCGCCGTGCCGAACTGGCCCGTCGAGTGGGGCGGCAAGGACTGGACGCCCACCCAACACCAGATCTGGCTGGACGAGATGCAGCTGGCGGGCGTGCCCGAACCCTTGACGTTCAACGCCAAGATGGTGGGTCCCGTGATCGCCGAGTTCGGCAGCCAGGAGATCAAGGAACGCTTCCTGCCGCCGACGGCCGCGCTGGACATTTTCTGGTGCCAGGGGTTCTCCGAGCCCGAGGCGGGCTCCGACCTGGCGTCGCTGCGCACCACCGCGATCCGCGACGGTGACACCTACGTGGTCAACGGTCAGAAGACCTGGACCACCCTGGGCCAGTACGCCGACTGGATCTTCTGCCTGGTGCGCACCGATCCGCAGGCACCGAAGAAGCAGGCCGGCATCTCGTTCCTGTTGATCGACCTGGACACCCCCGGCATCACCATGCGCCCGATCAAGCTGATCGACGGCAGCTTCGAGGTCAACGAGGTGTTCTTCGAGGACGTCCGGGTGCCCGCCGAGAACCTGGTGGGCCAGGAGAACCAGGGCTGGACCTACGCGAAGTTCCTGCTGGGCAACGAGCGCACCGGTATCGCGCGCATCGGCGCCACCAAGGTGGCGCTCGCCGAGGTCAAGAAGCACGCCACCAAGACCGGTCTGATCTCCGATCCGTTCTTCGCCGTGCGTCTGGCCGAGGCCGAGAACGATCTGCTGGCCTTGGAGCTGACGCAGATGCGGGTGGCCTCGGGCTCCAAGGACGGCCAGCCGAACCCGGCGTCGTCGGTGCTCAAGCTGCGCGGCAGCCAGCTGCAGCAGCTCACCACCGAGCTGATGATGGATGTCGCCGGACCCGACGTCCTGCCGTTCGAGGCAGCGGCCATCCTGTCGCCGCAGTGGGCACAGGCCAGCGCGCCGCACTACCTGAACTACCGCAAGACTTCCATCTACGGCGGCAGCAATGAGGTGCAGCGCACCATCATCGCCTCGACCATCCTCGGATTGTGAGGTAAGAAGTGGACTTTCAACTCAGCGATGAGCAGGAGATGCTGCGCGACACCACGCGCGACCTGCTGGCCCACAGCTACGACGCCGAGCGGCGCAACAAGATCATCGAGACCGACCTGGGCTGGAGCCGTGAGGTGTGGAGCCAGCTCGCCGACACCGGAATCCTCGGTCTGGGCTTCGACCCGGAGGAGTCCGGGCAGATCGAGATCATGCTGGTGCTCACCGAACTCGGTCGCCGGCTGGCACCCGAGCCGGTGCTGCACGCCGCACTGGCGCCCGGCCTGGTGATCGCCGAGGCCGGCACCGACGAGCACAAGCAGCTGCTCGACGAGGTGGCCGAGGGCCGGTTGTTGTTGGCATTCGCCCACTTCGAACCGGGCATGCGGGGAGCCGCTACCGCCGTGACCACCACCGCCCGCCAGGACGGCGACGCCTGGATGCTCAGCGGCCAGAAGAACCCGGTGCTCGCCGGCGACACCGCAGACAAACTGGTCGTCACCGCCGCGCTGCCCGACGGCGGCACCGGGCTGTTCCTGGTGGACGGCGATGCTGTCACCAAGACCGGCTACCGCACGTTCGACGGCCAGCGTGGTGCGCAGATCGACCTCAACGGCTCCCCCGCCGTGGCGCTGGGATCCGCCGCCGACGACGCGACGGTCACCATCGAGCGCGCCCTGGTCCGCATCCAGTCCGCCCTGTGCGCGGAGGCGCTCGGCGCCATGGAAGAGTCTCTGCGGCTGACCTCGGAATACCTGAAGAGCCGCAAGCAGTTCGGTGTCACGCTCAACGCATTCCAGACGCTGACCCAGCGGGCCGCCGACATGTACGTGTCGCTGGAGCTGGCCCGCAGCATGACCCTGTACGCAGCGATGTCGATCTCCGACGGTGTGCTGGACCCGACCATCGCCGCACGGGCCAAGCTGCAGGTCGCCCGCTCGGGACGCCACATCAGCCAGGAGGCCATCCAGCTGCACGGTGGCATCGGCGTCACCGCCGAGTATCCGGTGGCGCACTTCGCCGCCCGGCTCACGGCCATCAACCAGACCCTGGGGTCGGCCGACGATCAGCTGCACGTGCTCGTGGACCAGCTCGGCGGATACGAGATCGCCGCGCTCTGAGCGGCGGTCACGTGTAGGCGACGTGGACCCTGGAGATGTGGCCTTCGAAGGGGAACGGTGCGCGTTCGCGGTACTCGTGTGACACGGGCGAGCCGAGGCAGGTTCCGATGTCGAGGCAGTCGTTGGCGGTGAACAGCAACGGGGCACTGACCGGAACCCGCCCCGATGCCACGGTCTGCCCGTCGACGGCCACCGTGACGTCCAGCGGCCCGGCCGGTCGCGGGTCGGCGTACTGGGTTCGTACCTCGATCCGAGCTGTCCCGGCCTCGATCTCGGCGCTCGAGCGCACAACGGTGCGCGACAAGATGAACAGGTTGTACTCGTACACCAGGTGGCCGCCGTCGAAGTAGCACGTCAGCCCGCCTGCAGCGCCGCCCAGTGCGTACAGGACTCCACTGGCGTGCGCCGGGATATCGACATCGATGGTGACGACGTTGTTCTTGTTGCCCAGCGCGGGCGCGCAGAATTCCGGCATCCGTACCATGTCCCCGGCAAACGTCCATTCCCGGTAGGGCGGGGTGATGCGCAGTTCCGGGTGGTACACCGGCACCCACAAGCCACCTCCGATGGGCAGCACCGCGTTACGCGCCGCCTCGATGGCGAACATTTCCCGCATCTGCCCGAGTTTGTCGGGTTCTGCGGCGGCGAGATCGTGGGCCTGCGACCAGTCCCGGTCGAGGTGATAGAGCTCCCAGGTGTCGTGGTCGGGGGTCCAGGTCGCGATGCCCTCGGGCTGTCCCGGCACCCACGGCAAGCGTGGCCCGCGGGCGCAGGCCAACCAGCCGTCGTGGTAGATGCCCCGGCTGCCCATGATCTCGAAGTACTGCGTCTGCTTGCCGCCGGGGGCCGACCGGTCCACCAGGGTGCGCGCGAAACTGGCTCCCGCGAGCGCGGTCTGCGGTTCGCCGTACACCGTGCGCGGCGTCTCGATGCCCACGATGTCGTAGATGGTCGGGACCACGTCGTTGCAGTGCAGGAATACGTCGCGCGGAGTGGTGTCGGCGGTGATCTTCGCAGGCCAACGCACCGCCATCGGATTGCGCGTGCCGCCGAGGTGTGACGCCAGCAGCTTCATGCCTTTGTACGGCGTCGAGCCGGCCCAGGCCCATCCGGCGTGGTATTGGTTGTCCACCAGCGGTGAACCCAGCACGTCCAAGCCGCCGAGTTGGTCGAGGGCATCGATGTGCTGGCGCACCGTGGTGGGAATTCCGTTCTGCGCCAACAGTTCTGCGATGGTGCCGTTCTGGCCCTCACCTGAGGACCCGTTGTCCCCCCAGATGTAGAAGAACAGCGTGTTGTTCCCGTATCCCAGCTCGTCGAGTTCGTCGGCGATCCGGCCCACCTGGACGTCGACGTGCTCGGCGTAGCCGGCGGCCACTTCCATCAGGCGGCGCTGGAACGGCTTTTCGTCGTCGGGAATGTCGTCCCAGGCGGCCAGTGTCGCGTCCCGCTCGGTCAACTCACAATCCTGCGGAATCCAGCCGGTGGCTTTGGCGCGCTCGAAAACCCGCCGGCGGTAGGCGTCCCAGCCGTCGTCGAACTTTCCGGCGTACTTGTCCGCCCACTCCTTCATGATGTGGTGTGGCCCGTGCAGGCACCCGCTGGCCCAGTACATGAAGAACGGCTTGTCGGCGTTGAATGCCTTGTGGCGGCGCAGCCAGCCGATGGCGTCGTCGGCTAGATCCTCCGACAGGTGGTAACCCTGCTCCGGGGTACGCGGCGGGGGCACCACCGTGGTGTTGCGCACCAGATGCGGCTCGTACTGTGAGGCCTCGCCGGCGAGGAACCCATAGAAGTACTCGAATCCCAGCCCCGTGGGCCAGTTCTCGAACGGCCCCGCTGCGGTGGTCTCCTCGGCAGGGGTGTTGTGCCATTTGCCGAATGCCGATGTCGCGTAACCGTACTGCTTGAGCACCTCGGCCACCGTCGCGCTCGAGCGCGGGATCTTGCCCGAGTAGCCGTCCCAGTCGTTGGCCAGTTCGGCGATCTGCCCGTTGCCGATCTCGTGGTGATTGCGCCCGGTCAGCAGGGACGCCCGCGTCGGCGAGCACATCGCCGTGGTGTGGAACCGGTTGTAGGAAACTCCCCCGGCAACGATGCGGTCCAGCGTCGCCGTTGTCACTTCACCCCCGAACGTCGTCGGCAGCCCGGGACCCGCGTCATCGATCAGCACGATCACGATGTTGGGCGTGTCGGGATGCAGACGGCGTGGCGCTTCGCGGGGAGCGTAGCTCGACTCACCCAGCGTGCGCCCCGCCACGCTGCCTGACGGCACCGGCGGGAACGGCAGCACCGCGCCACCGGGCAACGTGGGGGCCACGATCTGTTCTCCGGCCATCGGCTCACTCCTTCTCCACCGGTCGATCGCGATCATTGTGGTCCATCGTGCTGCACGCGGGACGGATTTCCCGCACGGCAGTCCAACGCCGCCGCTGCTGCCGCAAGACCCCGCGACCCGGGCCCTTCGGCCCTGGTGCCGCCGCCGTCGCCCTCGTAGCGTCGAGGGTGGCGTCGGCGATGTCGCCGGGCGTGGGAGAAGGGACGCTGACCATGACGCTGGGTATCGCTGTCGGGGTGGACGGGTCGGACCCGTCGGATGCCGCACTCCGCTGGGCCGCGCGGGAAGCGGCGTTGCACGCCGCGCCTCTGAAGCTGCTGCACGTCGTGACACCGCCGAACATGGTGGCCTGGCAGGAGCCTCTGGCCATGACGGGCTACGGCGAATGGCAGCAGACCCGGGCGCGCGAGATCCTCGACAAGGGACGCCAGCTGGCCGAGGAGGCCGCCCCCGGCATCGACGTGTCCACCGAATCCCTCGCGGGACCGTCTGTCGCGACCCTCATCGACCTCAGCAAGGACGCTCAGATGATGGTCGTCGGTTGCCGCGGGCTCGGTGCTGTCGGGCGCGCCTTGCTGGGTTCGGTGAGCCGCGCGATGGTGCATCACGCCCACTGCCCGGTGGCGGTCGTCCACGACGCCACCGCGCCCGACGATGCTCCCGTGGTGGTGGGCATCGACGGGTCACCGGCGTCGGAGCGGGCCGTGGCCATGGCGTTCGATGAGGCTTCGTGCCGCGGTGTGGGCCTGGTCGCGGTGCACGCGTGGAGCGACGCGGGGGTGATGGACTTTCCCGGGTTCGATTTCACCCCGCTGGAGCAGGACGCCAACGAGGTGCTCGCCGAGCGGCTGGCCGGCTGGCAGGAGCGCTACCCCGACGTGGCCGTCGAACGGATCGTCGCCTTCGACCGCCCGGTGCCACAGCTGCTGCTGCAGGCCAAACGCGCCCAGCTGCTGGTGGTCGGCAGCCATGGCCGCGGCGGCTTCGCGGGCATGCTGCTGGGCTCGGTGAGCTCTGCGGTGGTGCAGTCGGCCACGGTTCCGGTGCTGGTGGCCCGGCAGGCCTGACGGGTACGTTCCTGAGTATGGGTACCGAAATCGTTGTGGGCGTTGACGGCTCGCCATGCTCGCAAGCCGCGCTGAGCTGGGCCGCTGCCGAAGCGAAACTCCGCGGGGCACCTCTGGTGGTGCTGTATGCGGCCGTCCCGGCCACCGTGGCCACCTGGGCCTCGTCGGCGGCCCTGCCGGCCGCGTGGGCCGACCTGCAACGTGACGCCGGGGAGCAGGTCCTGCGCGACGCGACGGCCCGAGTAGGTGCCGACGTCCCGGTCAGCACCGAGTTGGTGCCGCAGGGCCCCGCTGCGGCGCTGATCGAACGGTCCCGCGACACCGCGCTGGTGGTGGTGGGCAGCAACGGTCGCGGGGCCCTCGCGCGCGCTGTCCTGGGCTCGGTCAGTACCGCGCTGCTGCACCATGCGAAGGCCCCGGTGGTGGTGGTCCGCGAACCGGCAGTCCCCGGCGACAAACCGGTGCTGCTGGGGTTCGACGGCTCGGGGTTCTCTCGTCAGGCCGCCGCCCTGGCGTTCGAGGAGGCTGCTCGCCGAGGCGTGGAACTCGTTGTGCTGCATGCGTGGTGGTCACCCGGCGCCTACGATCTGCCGGGTCTGGACTGGGACAGCGTGCAGGCGCAGATCGATGAGGAACTGGCAGCCCAGCTGGCCCCGTTCAGTGCGCAGCACCCCGATGTGATGGTGCGGCGGGTGGTGGTCAAGGACCAGCCGGCGCACCACTTGGTGGAGGCGTCCGACGAGGCCCAGCTGATCGTCGTGGGCAGCCGCGGCCACGGCGCGCTGGCCGGAACATTGCTGGGGTCGGTGTCGTCGGCGGTGGCGCAGGCGGCGCAGTGCCCGGTGATGGTGGTTCGCGAATAGCAACCTCTATGTATACTAATCGTTCATTTCCGTGTGTGGAGGAGGACGCGACGTGCGGCCACGTGCGACGGTCGAGAAGGCAGTGCGGCCGGGACGGGGCCGTCGCCCCGCGTCCGAGGTACGGCAGGCGGTCCTCGAGGCTGCGGCGCGTCTGCTCTACGACGAGGGACTGAGGGCCGTCACCTTCGAGCGCGTGGCCGCCGCCGCCGGTGCCAGCAAGGTCACCTTGTACAAGTGGTGGTCCACCCCGGCGGTGCTGGCGTTCGAGGCATACCATGCCGATGTCATGCCGGGCCTGGCGTTCCCGGACAACGGTGACTTCCAGACCGATCTGCGCACCCAGCTGCACTCGTTCGCCCGCGCCATGATGGAGCGCCCGGGCTCGGGAGCCCGCACCCGCGGGCAGGTGATCGCCGAGATCGTCGGCGCCGCCCACGGAGACGCCACCTTGGCCGACGCCTTCCACGCGTACTACACGACGCCCCGCCGGGAGTTGACCCAGCGGATGTTCCGGCTCGCCCGTGAACGCGGACAGATTCCCGCGCATCTGGACCTACCGGCGCTGGCCGACCAACTCTGGGGTGCGTGCTACCACAAGCTGATGATGTTCGGCGAGCCCCTGGACGACGGTTACATCGACGCGCTGATCGCGAACCTCTTCGGCCGAACGGGCTGAGATCAGCCGAGTTCGGCGAGTTGCCGGACAGCCGGTGCCATGGCGTCGATCCACGCCGCGGGCGTTCCCGAGGTGGGAGTGACGATCACCGTGTGCACGCCCAACCGCGCGTAATCGTCCATCGCGGAGACGAATTCGTCGCGGCGATCGGGTTCGGGCCGCGGGAACGCCGCCGTCACCGTCACGTCGATCTCGGTGTGATCGCGGCCGAGGTCGTCGCAGTGTCGACGCAGCACCTCGATCTTGCGGGCGACGTCCTCCACGGAGGTGGTGAACAGGTTGCACGCATCGCCGTAGCGGGCCACCAGCCGCAGTGTCTTACGTTCTCCCCCACCGCCGATCAGCACCCGCGGTCGCTGCAGCGGCTGCGGCCGGCACAACGTCTCCGCCAGTTGGTAGTGCGTACCCTTGAACGGCCCGTCGTTGTCAGGGTCCCACATCTGGGCGCAGATCTGCAGCGTCTCCTCCAGCCGTTCGAAGCGCTCGGCCAACGGCGGGAACGGCACTCCGAGCCCGCGGTGCTCACGCTCGTACCAGGCAGCGCCGAGTCCGAGTGCCGCTCTGCCGCCGGACAACACGTCCAGGGTCGTCACGATCTTGGCCAGCAGACCGGGGTGACGGTAGGTGACTCCGGTGACCAGCACGCCCAGTTCGACGGTGCTGGTGTGGGCGGCCAGGTAGCTCAGGGTGGTGTAGGCCTCGAGCATGGTGGACTCCGCCGGCAGCCCGGTGGGCTCGATCTGGAAGTAGTGGTCCATCAGGGACAGCCAGCTGATGCCGGCGTTCTCGACGGCGGCCCCCACGCGGGCCAGCTCACCGCTGATGGCGGCGGTGCCGCCATCGATGTCCAAAAAGGGAAGGTGAATTCCGAGCTTCATCGTTGCACTCCTAGTGATTCAGGGCCGGGACGAGTACGTCGAGGCACCATTGCCGAAATGTGGTCGCAGACGAGGATTCCGGGGTGCGCGGCTCGGCGTTGTCCAGCCCGCCGTCTTTGGCGACCGCCATGTCGAGCATGCCCTGGGCCATGGCTGCCGACATTCCGTGACTGCGCATGGTCGCCGCGTAGGCGTCCCCGTCGATCTGCTGGTACCGCACCGGCCGGCCCAGCACGTCGGACATCACCGCCGCCATGTCCTCGAACGAGAGGTCCTGCGGGCCCAGCACCGGCACGCTGCCGGCTCCGGTCCACGACGAGTCGGTGAGCAGCCGCACGGCCGCCGCGGCGATGTCGCGGGTGGCGCAGGTGGGCAGCGCACGCTCACCGCTGATGGGGCCGAAGAACATCCCCCGCTCGGCGATGGCGGCACGCTGGCGCAGCAGGTTGTCCATGAACGACGGCAGGACCAGCGCCCGGTAGGGCACCCCGGTGTCGGCCATCATGTCGTCGACGGCCAGCGTGGCGGTGACAAACCCGGCGTAGGCGGCCATCGGCGTGCCGCGGCCCAGCGCCGAGATGCCCACCACCCGCGCGATGCCGCTGGCCGGCAGGGCTGCGCAGGCGGGTTTGGCGAAGTCGACGTAGGCGGCCTCGACGCTGGCGGCCTGCGGATTCGGCGGTACCAGCCAGAACAACGCCTCGGTACCGGCGAAGGCGGCGGCGATCACGTCGGGATCGGCGTGCGACCCTTCGATGACGTCCCTTCGATGACGTCGACGGCCGCGCGGACGCGATGGGACAGCCGGGCGGGGTCGCGGACGACGACGCGCACCGGAGCCCCCTGCTCGAGGAGTCGGTCGACGACCTGGGCGCCGATGGTGCCCGTGGGTGCGGTGACGGTGATCATGCGGGTGCCTCTCGTATTAGTGTTGTGCTCAAACATCTTTGGCGACGGCGGGCGTGGTGCCGGAGCCGGAGATTGCGGGAACCCTGACCACGGCGAGCATCATCAAGGCGATGGCCGCCGTGATCTGGATGGCGATCACCCAATAGGGGGCTGCGGGTGCGACGGCCAGGTACAGCCAGCCGACCGCGAGCGGGCCGAGCACCTGGGCCAGTGCCATGGTGGCGGACACCGCTCCCTGCACCCGCCCCTGGATCGCGGCGTCCATGGTCGTGGACATCGTGGCGATCAGGCTGGTCTGCACCAGTGGTTGACCGATACCGAAGAGCCCCACCGCCAGATAGATCAGGGTCGCCGACTCGGCTCGGGTGAACAGGGCGATGAGGATGAAGGCCAGGACGGACAGGGCGGCACCGGCCATGGCCAGGTGGATCTCGCGGATGTAGCGCACGAGCAGCGGGATCACCACCAGTTGTACCGACACCACCAGCACTCCGTAGAGCACCAGCACCGAGGCGATGCGGGCGGTGTCCCATCCGCCCAGATCCGTGAGCAATGTCGGCAAGTTCGCCGAGAGCGCGATGACACCCGGCCAGAACAGCAGATAACTCAGCAGCAGCAGACGCAGCTGCGGAAAGCTCAGCAGGTCGCGGAACTGCGCCAGGGGATTCATCTGCGATACGCGCAGACTCGTGGCCCGATGCTCCGACGGAAGACTTTCCGGCATGGACAGATAACCCCACACCAGCGCCACTCCCAGCAGCGCCAGCAGCACGAACAACGGGGTCACCGGACTGGTGGCCGAGAACAGGCCACTGGTGGCCGGCCCGATGATGAAGGCCGATCCGATGGCGGCGGTGAGGAATGCGAAGTACCGGGTGCGCACGGCGGGTGCGGTGGTGTCGGCGACGTAGGAGTAGGCCGTGGCGATCCAGCAGTCGGAAGCGCCGACGATGATCCAGCCGAGGAACAGCATCCACAGCCCGGCCCCGGTTGCCGCGCCGGCGGTGAAAATGCCGAACCCGATCAGTGCGCCGATGAAGCTGGACACCAGGACTGTGCGACGGCCGAATCGGTCACCGAGGGCGCCCAGCACCGGCGCGGAGAGGAACTGCGCCAGTGAGTAACTGGAGAACAGCATGCCGATGGCGAGTGCGTCACCGCCCAGCGGTCCTGCGACGGCCGGCAGGATGGGGCCCAGCAGGGCGACGTAGTAGGTGCTCAGGAAACCCACCCCGAGAACAAAGGGGTGCAGGCGTCGGGGCGCGGTGTTCGTGGTGGACGTTGAGGTCATCGAAGGAGTCACTGTCGTCGGTCCCTGTTCGGTATCGAAGTGCCGGCTATGAATAAACAAGTGGCGCAGACGTTTTCGCGCACCGCGCGACGCCAGTCCACCGTGTTCGGATAGATCCCATATGTGAACAGCTTGTCCATATCTCACTATATACAGATCGTTCATTTACGCAAGGTGGGCCTCGGTGAACCAGGGCAGTAAGGCCGCCGGTGAGGGACCTAAGACTCCTGCGCTCCCGCATCGGCAATTTCTAGCCTGGGAACAACGAATCCAGGGAAGGGACAACGCATGGCCGTTGAACAGCAGCACCGTGAGGACGTCGTTGTCGGGGTGGACGGTTCACCGGCGTCGAAGGTGGCCGTCGATTGGGCCGCCCGCCAGGCGGCATTGCACCGGGTTCCGCTGAGAGTGGTCCACATCGCCCAGCTGCCGACGATGTCGACGGTCATCGAGCCGCTGGTGATCGTCGGTATGTCGGAGTGGCTGGACAAGCACGGGCGCGATGTGCTGGCGGATGCGGTGCGGATCGCCGCCGAGGCCGCGCCCCAGCTGAATGTCAGCACCGAGATGCTCACCGGCTCCGCGGTGTCCGGGTTGCTCGACCATTCCAAGGACGCGCGCATGCTGGTGGTCGGGTGCCGGGGGCTCGGGGCCGTCGGCCGCACCATGATGGGTTCGGTGAGCTCTGCGCTGGTGCATCACGCCCGCTGCCCCGTGACCGTGGTCCGCGACGAAGAGTCACCCACGGCGACGCCTGCGCAGGCTCCGGTGGTGGTCGGCGTGGACGGGTCCGAGGTGTCCGAACGCGCGCTGGCGCTGGCCTTCGAGGAGGCGTCGCTGCGCGGGGTGGGGTTGGTCGCCGTACACGCCTGGAGCGACGCAGGTGTGCTCGACTTTCCTGGCTTCGACCACGCCGAACTGCAGCAGACCGCTCACCGGGTGCTCGCCGAGCGGTTGGCGGGCTGGCAGGAGCGCTATCCCGATGTCCACGTGGAGCGCGTGGTGGCGTGGGACAACCCTGCTCACGCCCTGCTTGAACAGTCGCGGCGGGCACAGTTGGTGGTGGTCGGCAGCCACGGCCGGGGCGGTTTCGCGGGCATGCTGCTCGGCTCGGTCAGCGCCGAGGTGGTGCACGGCGCCGCCGTCCCGGTGACGGTGGTGCGCCAGTCCTGATCTGGCCGGGTCTGTCGGGGGCCACCCGTACCGTCACGGACATGAGGTCTCGCACCGAATCCGAGGAGCTGGTGGTCGAGGGGCTGCGTCAGCCATTGAGCTTGGGCTGGCTGCACGGCTTTTTCGAATACGACCTGCTGGACCACGGCCGGGCCCAGCAGCGCACGCTGGAGATGCTGCGCCATCTGCTCGAACAGGACCTGTTCGTGGTGGGCACCCCGGCCACCATCGGCTACCACCAGTGGCTGATGTCGGTGGACGAGGTGCTCGCGGAGATCACCGCGGTCTACGTCGATCGCTTCGCTGATCGGGGCGGCTGGGCCGAGTGCATCGAGTTGCACCTGACCACCAAGGGAAAGGAGCTCGGGCGCAGTCTGTTTCGCCGGTCGGCCTAGGAGAACGGGTGGACATCACGCCCTCCGCAGCACCAACAACTCCCCCGTCACCGTCCCGTCCGCCAGCAGCCCACCGATGAGCTCACTCTGCTTTTCGGCCAGTTGCCAGGCGCGTTCATTGTGATGGCGGGCCTTGATCTCCTCTGTCACCGCGTCGATCTTGGCTTGCCAGTCGTCGGGGATGTCCGGTAGGTCGGCAGTACCGTGCCAGTGCTCCACACGCAACCCACTGCGGACGATCAGGTCGGTCAGGGTGCTCCGGGTCGGGAAGTTGTTGCCGTCGGGCTGGCCGGCGGGATCGGGTATCTGCGCCATGAACACCAGCAGCCCGATGCGACCCGGTGAGCGCACCACCCGCCGCAACTCGGTGAGGAAAGCCAGCTGGTCCTCGAGTGTGCACATCACGCCCAGCGCCCAGGCGGCGTCGAACATCTGATCCTCGAACGGCATGTCCGTGGCGCTGGCCTGCACCACCGGATATCCGAAGAGCGCCTGGGCCGCCCGGCACGCACCGTGCTCGGGCTCGAGCAGCGTCGGGCGTACCGACCGCCGCTGCACGGCGTACGCGGCGGGCCCGCCGACGCCGGCGCCGCTGTCGAGCAGGCTCTCCCCCGGCACCAACTCGAGATGCTCCATCAACCAGTCCAGCGCGGCCGGGCTGCCGCTACCCCGGCACCCCGCCGGGATGTGGAACGACGGCCCAAAATCGCGCGCCACCTGCGCGGTGAACTCCGCGACCGTGCCGAACTCCGCTTCCATCGCCTCGCTCATGCGAACTCCGTCCGGATCCGTTGCCCCACTTCGGCTTTGATCTGCGCCCCGACACGCGTGCCCGCGCTCGATGCCGAACCCGACAGGTTCACCCCGTCCACGCCGTCGATGGCCAACAGTGCCCGCGCCTCGGCCACCGCTGCGGCGATACCGGCCTCCACCGGGTCCCTGGCGTTGATCACCTGCGCCACCACCTCCTGGTCGAGTTCCAGCCCCGGAAGGCCTTCCAGAATCGCTGCGGACCAGGGGTCGGTGAACACTGCCACCGCGGCCAGCACCGGGATCGAAAGCCCCAGCGCCCGGGCCTCTGCCATGAACGCAGCCACCTGAGCGGGGTACGGCACATGGTTGAGCACTGCGATCCGCGCGCCGGCACGCTGCTTCTGCACCAACCGCGCCGGGCGGCCTGTCACCGGTGGAGCCGTCGGTGTCTCGGGTGCCGCGGCCGTCACGCCCAGCGCGGCTGCCAGCGACAGCAGCCGCGGCCCGTCGAGGTCGAAGGTCTGCGTGACGTCCGGGCGCACGTCATAACCTCGCCCGTCGCCGGTCACACAGAAAACTGTCTGTACCCCCACCTGCCGAAGACCTCGCAACTCCTGCTCCAGGACGATGCGGTTGCGATCGCGACAGGACAGCGTGATCCACGGGCTGACGCCGCTGTCGAGCAGCATCCGGCCGGCCAGTGTGGGTGGAAAATCGGGCCGGTTCTGATGCTCACCGACCAGCACCGCATCACACGCCGGAGCCAGGAGCTCGGCGGTCGCAACCAGGTCGGCGGGGTCGAACGGGGCGGCGCTGAAATCCGTGAGCACCAGTGGCGCCGTCACCGGCACACCGTCGGCGACCGGCCCCGACCAGGGCACCACCTCAGGGAACGCACACGGACCCGGACGCATCTCGCAGGAGCCGTCGGGGTGCACACCACCACACGGGCCGAAGTCCATTCGCTTCGGGCAGCACACACCCACTACCTCCCCCTTCCGCGAACGCCGGCGAGGTACAGGTCTACCCGCTGCGGACGGGGGTAATCGTCAGTAGACGGTGTACCCGCCGTCGATCACGACCACCGAGCCGGTCATGAACGCCGAGGCGTCAGACGCCATGTAGACCACCGTGGGGGCGATCTCCTCGGGCATCGCGTAGCGCTTCATCGGCGCGTCTTCGATCCAGTGCTGCCGGAACTCCGGGCGGTCCACCGGGGCCATCTCGGTCTTGACGTATCCGGGTGCCAGCGCGTTGACCCGGATGTTGTAGGGCGCCCACTCCGCGGCCAGTGATTTGGTCAGCTGGTGCACCGCGGCCTTGGACGCGTTGTAGGACGCCTGCCACTGCGGACGGTTGACGATGATGGAGCTGATGGATCCGATGTTGAGGATGTTGCCGCCGCCGTGGTCTTTCATATAGGCTCCGGCGCGCTTGCTCAGCCGCCACAGCGAGCGGGTGTTGACGTCGAACACCAGATCCCAGTCGTCGTCGGCGATCTCGAGTGCCGGCTGGTGGATGGCCAGCCCGGCGTTGTTGAGCAACAGGTCCAGCCCGCCCAGGCGCTCCACGGCGCCGTCGATGGCTGCCGCGGGCCCGTCGTCGGCGGTCACGTCCACCTCGAAGGCCTGCACCTTGAGTCCCTCGTCGGCCAGCGCCGCGAGTGCGGAGGCGTTGCGGTCGACATCGCGCGAGACGAACACCACGTCGGCACCGGCCTCGGCGAGCCCGCGCACGAATGCGAACCCGAGCCCGCGGTTGCCCCCGGTCACCAGGGCACGCTTGCCGGCCAGCGAGAAGGCATCAAGAACTGTCACTACGTCCTCCGTTTCGACCGGGCGGGCTCAGTCGCCGCCACGGAACCTTCGGGTGGTCAACCCGTTGAGCAGCGCGGCCAGGATCAGCACCACACCGAGCGCGAGCAGCTGGAACTGGGTTCCGGTGTTGCCCGAGAAGTACAAGATGATGCCCGCGTTGAGCCACACGATCAGCAGCGTGGCCAGCAGCACCCCCGCGATACGCCCGATGCCGCCGGTGATCGCGACCCCGCCCAGCACGGCGATGGTGATGGCAGGCAGCGCCAGCCCGTTGCCCGCGGTGCCGGCATCAGGCCGCGCGGAGGCGAACTGAGCGGTGATGTAGACCGCCACCAACCCCGAGAGCACCCCGGAGGTCACGTAGGCGCGCATCCGGGTGGCGGCGACATCGACGCCGGCCCAGCGCGCCGCCACGTCGTTGGTGCCAATGGCGTACAGCCGGCGCCCGTAGGTGCCGCGGCCCAGCGCAAGCCACAGCACCAGCAGCACCGGGATCAAGAAGGTGAACACCCCCAGGGGCACGTTGGGGATGTAGGGCCCGATCACGGGCAGCTCCACAGAACTGGTCAGCGAGTACAGCCCCTGGATCTCGGGGCTGTTGATCGGCTTCTGGCCGTTGATCACCATCGCAATCGACTTGTACGCGTAGTAGGTGGCCAGCGTGGCGATGAGGGCGGGAAAACCGATGCGGGCCACCAGGAATCCGTTGACGGCGCCCAGCAGCGCACCGACGGCCACGGCCAGCAGGATGGCCAGCGGAAGCGGCCAGCCCCACTGCCCGTAGGCGAACCCGAAGATCATGCCGACAAGCGACACCATGGCACCCACGGACAGGTCGATGCCGCCGCGGCCGGAGACGATGACCACCAGCTGTGCGAAGGCCAGCATGGCCAGCGGCACCGCGTCGATCAGCACGGCCGACATGTAGTCGAAGTCGTAGTCGCCGGACAGATATCCGTTGGCGCTCAGGTACATCAACCACGCGACGACGATGACGATCAGGATGCCCAACAGCACGATGCGCTGGGTCAGGACGGCCTCGAGGATCCGGTCGGCCCGGCTGCGCCCGGCCGGCTTGGGCGTGGCCGGCGGCGCCGCGGTCTCAGCGGTCACGGTTCCCTCCTGGCACGTCGACGGAGCAGATCGGTTCCGACCGCGACGACGATGAAGATGCCGACGAACAGGTCGGACAGTTGTGAGGGCCAACCCAGTTGGGTGACACCTGATTTGACGGTCTGCACCAGCAACGCGCCGAGCAGGGTGCCCAGCACCGAGCCGCGGCCGCCCATGATCGACGTACCGCCGATGACCACTGCGGCGATCACCGCGAGTTCCTGGCCCGAGCCCACCGACTGGTCCAGGTTCGAGGTGCCCTTGGCCAGGGTGAAAATCGAGGCGAGTCCGACCAGCAGTCCGGTGACCACGTAGGCGATCAGGATGCGGCGCTGCACCCGGATGCCGGCCAGCCGGGCGGCCACCGGGTCACCACCGACGGCGAAGAAGTGCCGGCCACCGGGGGTGTGTCGCAGATACCACCAGGCGATGGCCGCGAGGATGACGGTGATGGCGAAGCTGTTCGGCACACCCAGTGTGCGGCCGTCGACGCCACGTCCGAACCACGCCAACGTGTTCGGCATGCCGGCCACCGGGGTGGACCCGAAGATCTGCAGTCCGATGAACAGGAAGAGGTTCGCGGTGCCGAAGGTGATGATGATGGCGTGCACCCGGCCGTAGGCGATCAGCAGACCGTTGAGCAGGCCCAGCACCGCGCCGGTGCCGAGCGCCACCACCAGACACCACCACACCGGCAGGGCGGCGTCGCGCATCAGTTTGGCGGTCACCACCGAACACACCATGATGGCGCCGGCGACGGAGACATCGATGCCGCCGGTGATGATGACAAAGGTCATCCCGATGCCGATCAGCGCCACCGGTGCGACTTCGACCAGCAGCGGGATGATCGACCCCGCGCTCAGGAACGCCGGGGTGGCGAACGCCAGGACGATCCACAGCACCACCAGCACGCCGATCAGGACGATCTCGGCCGGGGTCACCGGTGAGGGCAGCACGCGGCCGCGGGTTTTCACCGCGGCGGCAGACGGTGCCGCGTTGGGATCCACTGTGGTGCTCACTGTGCTCTTCTCACGATTGTCTTTCTCACGGCGTCGCCGATCCTTCCCGGTCGCCGGCCGCGGCGGCCAGCACGTCGGCCTGCCGGGCGTCGGGACCGAACTCCGCGGTGATGGTGCCGGCCCGCACCACCAGCAGGCGGTCGGCGATGCGCAGCGCTTCCTGGAGATCGGAGGTGACCACCAGAACCGCGGTGCCGTTGTCGGCGAGTTCGGCGATGATGCGGTGGATCTCCTCCTTGGCGCCGATGTCCACGCCCTGGGTGGGCTCGGCCAGCAGCAGCAGTTTCGGGCGTTCCACCAGCTGTCGCGCCAGCATCACCTTCTGTGCGTTGCCGCCGGACAGGGTGCCCACGGCCTGGTTCTCGTCGGAGGCCCGCACCGCCAGCCGCTTCATCAGATCCCGCACCACACTGCGCTCACCACGCCGGTCCACGAATACCTTGGCCAGCGAGAGCTTCTGCAGGTGCCCGATCGAGACGTTGAACGCGATGGACTGGAACGAGAACATGCCCTCGGTCTTGCGGTTGGCCGGCAGCAGGGCGATGCCGGCGCGGGCGGCTTCGCGCGGGGAACGCGGAGCCACCGCGCGTCCCTCGACGACGATGTCGCCGCCGCTGGTCTTGGCCAATCCGTAGATGCATTCCGCGATTTCGGCCACACCGGAGCCGACGAGGCCGTAGAGCCCGAGGATCTCTCCCGAACGCAACTGCAGGCTCACGTCCTGGAAGGAGCCGGCCCGCCCCAACGACTTCAGCTCCAGCACCGGCTCCCCCTTGGGGGTGGTGCGTGGCTCGGTGTTCTCCGAGAGCGCATCGCCCACCATGAGTTCGGCGATGCGGCGCACCGTCATGTCCGCGATCGGGTAGGTGCCGATGGTGGCGCCGTCGCGCATCACGGTCACCTGGTCGGCGATGGTGATGACCTCATCGAGGCGGTGCGAGATGTAGATGACGGCCACACCGTCGGCGGCCAGCCGGCGGATGACGCCGAACAGCACTTCGATCTCGGCGTCGGTCAGGATGGCCGAAGGTTCGTCGAGGATCAGCACCCCGGCGTCGCCGGCCAGCGCCTTGGCGATGGACACCTGCTGCTGGGTGGCCACCGACAGGGTTCCCACCACGGCAGTGGCCAGCGAGGCCGGCAGATCCAGGGATTCGAGCAGGGTGACCACGGCTTCGTTCTGCGCGGTCCAGTCGACGCGGCCGCGGGTGACCATCTCGCGACCCATGAAGATGTTCTCGGCGACGGTCAGTTCGGCGAAGAGTTGCGGCTCCTGGTACACCGTGGCGATGCCGAGGTTGATGGCATCCAGCGTCGAGGTGATGGTCACCGGTTCACCGTTGTAGGTCACCGAACCCGCGTCCGGCGCGGTGGCACCGGAGATGATCTTGATGAGGGTGGACTTCCCGGCGCCGTTCTCCCCCACCAGGGCGTGCACCTGCCCGGGTTGCAGCTCGAAGTCGGCGTGCCTGATGGCCTTGACCGCGCCGTAGCTCTTGACGACCCCGGTGAGGGTCAGTCGAGGCTGCTGCGCCATGAACTCTCCCATGGGTGGTAGCGGAACCGGATGGGCGGCAGGCACGTCGGCCTGCCGCCCGTCCAGAGTGGATCAGTAGTCGAAGTCGCCGACGTTCTCGGTGGTGATCAGCAGCGGATCACCGAGGACCAGGGTCTTGCTGGCCTCGTCCCACTTCACGTCACTCATGTCGTCGTTGACCTTGTTGTCGGCTTCGAACGGCTTGCCCTCGGCCACCTGCTGGCCGGCCCACACCGTGAGGTAGCCGAGGTTCTCGACGTTCCACAGGATCGAACCGGAGGAGGATCCGTCCTCCAGGTAGGGCGCCATCGACTTCGGGGTGCCGACGCCGACGGTGAAGACCTGTCCGATCTTGCCGGCATCCTTGACCGCCTGTGCCACACCGACGGCCGAGGTGGTGCACTGACCCAGCAGACCCTTGAGGTCGGGGTGTGCGCTCATCAGGTCGGTGGACATCTGGGTGCCGCGAGCCTGGTCCTCGCCGGAGTACACCACGTCGACCAGCTCGGCCTCGGGGTACTTCTCTGCGACATAGGCCTTTTCGACCTCGATCCAGGAGTTCAGGTTCTCGGCGGTCTCACCGCAGGACACGATGGCCCACTTGCCCGTTCCGCCCATTGCCTGCATCAGCGTCTCGGCAGTCGTGGTGCCGATGCCCTCGGCGGTGGCCTGGTTGACGAACGCCTCGCGCACCGAGTTCGGGGCGTCGGTGTCGGCGGTCATCACCTTGATGCCGGCGTCGGCGGCTTCCTTCATCAGCGGCGCCATGGAATCGGGGTCGTTCGGGGCGACCACGAGGACGTCGACGTTCTGCTGGATGAACGACCGCACGATCTGCGCCTGGGCGGCGGCGTCGGCCGAGGTGGGGCCCTGGTAGAGCCACTCGATGTTGCCGAGTTCGGAGGCAGCCTTCTTGGCGCCGGAGTCCATGGCCTCGAAGTAGGGCGAACCCTGCAGCTTCGGCACGAACGCGACCTTGATCGCCTCGCCGGAGGCGGCTCCACCGCTCTGTTCAGCGCTGCCGCCACCCGTGGTGGCCGGAGCGGCTTCTTCGTTCTTCTTGGTACAGCCGCCGGTGATCATTGCCATGGCCAACGCCACGCTGATCACTCCGACGACACGTTGGGAAATCGCCATCGATTCTTCCTTCGGCCCGGGGTCAGTATCACGTGCCGCCGTCGTTCCGACGCCGGCTGCGTGCACCTCGCCCGAGACCTCCCCGGGCAGGCGAACACCCGGCGCTTGCGTTTCATATATCGAACTCAGCGTCGAGTGATGAAACACACAGTAAGCATCCGGTCGGCGCCTTGTCAACAACGACGGCCGTCGCGTCGGAACGCGAAAGTGCCACTGGTCGAAGGCCGGAAATCCCGTACGCTTCCTCGAATGGCGGTGGTTGCAGACGTGGCGGCGCACGGTGGGCGCGTCCCCGCCATGACGCGTGCAGCCGTGGTTCTGCAGACCGTCAGCCGTGCCACCCGGCCGATGACGCTGGCCGAACTGACCGAGCTGACCGGGTTTCCGAAGAGCAGCGTGATGGGCATCTGCCATGCGCTGGCCGATGAGCTGCTGCTGACCCGCGGGGTCGACGGCACCTACGTACTGGGGTCGCGGGTGTTCGAGCTCGCCTCCGCCGCCCGGGCCCGGAGCTGGCCCGTCCACGACATCGGCTTCAGCTATCCGGTGGACGAGAGCTTCTTCCTCGCCGAGATCGGGGCCCTGCACGCCGAAGCCGAGCGTCTCGACGCCCGGCTGCACATCCACACCGCCATGCAGGACAGGGTCGGCCAGGCCCGGCAGATCCTCGAATTCGTGGACGCCGGACTGGATCTCATCCTCGTCGAACCGGTGGCCTCCGAGGGCCTCGAAGAAGCCTGCGCCCGCGCCCGGGCCGCCCGTATCCCGGTGGTGGCCCTCGGCTCGGCAGTCAGCGGCGCCGACGCCGTGGTGGCCACCGACAACACCAAGGCCGGCTTCCTGGCCGGCTCGGCGTTGGCGACCGCGCTCGACGGACGTGGACGGGTGGCCGTTGTCGGTGGCATCCCGATCACCGCCAACTCCGACCGGATCGCCGGCTGCCTGGCCGCGCTGGCGCCACACCCGGCCATCCAGGTGGTCGCCACCAGCCGAGGTGAACTCGACGCCGGGTCGGGCCAGCGGGCCGCCGAGGAAATCCTGACCGCCGAGGTCCACGTCGACGGCTTCTTCGCCGCCAATGACCAGATCGCAGTGGGCATTTCGCAGGTGCTGCGCGAGCGTCGCCTGCATGTCCCGATCGTCGGGGTCGACGGCGCCCGCACCGCCGTCGAACAGATCCGCGCCGGCGGGCCGATCATCGCCACCGCGACGCAGGATCCGCCGGCGCTGGTGCGCGAGGCCATCGACATCGGGATCGCCCTGCACAGCGGTGCGCGGGTGATCAGGCCGACCCGCTCCATCGCCCCACGACTGATCGATGTCCACAATGCCGCGGGATACACCCCATGGGGGTGACCGGCCCGCGCACCCCGGCGGTGCATCGCGGTGTCAGAGTGCTCGACGCGGTGTCCACCGGCACCGCCCGCACCCCGGCCGCGCTGATCGGGCTGCTGGGGTTGCCCAAGAGTTCGGTGTCGGACCTGCTGAGCACCCTGGAGGGGGTGGGCTTTTTGGCCCGCGGCGCCGACGGCAGCTTGCACGCCGGGGCCCGCTGGTCGGAGCTCACCGATCCCGACGCCGTGACACACAACCTCTTCCGCGCCTGCGCTGCAACGGATCTCGACGGTCACACCGTCTCACTGGTACGACTGCTGGGCAACCAGGCGATCGTCGTCGATGTTCACCTGGGCACGCTGCCGCTGCCGTTGCCCCCCCGCCCCGGACAGCGCCTGCCCGCGGCGTCGTGCGCCGGGGCGGTGGCCATCCTGTCGGCGATGTCGACCGAGGACGCAGCGCAGGCGGTTACGTCGGCGGCTGCGCACCTGGGCCTTGACGACGAGGACGTGGCGCAGTGCCTGAAACTGCGGATGCCCAAGCGCCGCAGATTCTACGAACTGACCGCTCCGCCTCTGGGCCGTCAGGTCGCCTGCGCGGTGGCGGGCCGCGACTACGCGCTGGTGCTGCACGTACCCGCGCGGTGGCCGGAGAGCTCGATGCGCAGAGCCGCGCGTGCATTGCACGCGGCAGCCAACGACAGCTGAGGAACAACGTTAACGTTCGTTAACGTCACTGACACCCATTTTGCGCGTTGTTGGGTTCGAATAACGCGTGTGCACACCACGCTCGCCCTGGGGCATCACTGTTGACAACATCACAGTGTCGCCATACGTTAATGCTCAGTCACATTTCCGGACGCCTTCCGCGAAGTGGTGATGGCTCACGCTCGTCAGTCCGAAAAGCCACTCTGCCCAGGTCATCTCGACAGCTCCGGACCTGACCTTCTCCCCCACGACCACGAAAGGAGCAGCACCATGTCACTGCGAAACTCCCATGACTCACGGGCCACGGCGCCTGACCGGCGCGCCCGCGCAGGTGCGATCCTCGCTGCGGTGATTGGATGCGTCGCTGCGTTCAAGGGCCTCAACGAGTCGGTGACGCCGCCGGCCCTGCCGATTCTGCAAGAACAGTTCCAGGTTCCCGGGTCCACCATCTCCTGGGTGATCACCGGCGTTCTGCTGACCGGGACCATCGCGACGCCCATCGTCAGCCGTCTCGGCGAGGTCTGGGACAAACGTCGGGCACTGCTCGGGGTTCTCGCCATCGTGTCGATCGGGACGCTGATGTCGGCCCTGTCGGTGTCCATCGAGATGCTCATCGTCGGTCAGTTGCTGCAGGGCATCGGGCTGAGCACCGTCCCCCTGGCCATCGGGATCATCCGAGACACCCAGAACGAAGTTCGGACCAAGTCCGCCAACGGTATTCTCGTCGGGGCGATCTTCGGCAGCACAGCAGCGGGAACCATGATCGCCGGGCCGATTGCCGACCACCTCTCCTACCGCTGGCTGTTCTGGGTTCCGTTCATCGCGCTGAGCGTATGCATGGTCGCGGTGTGGTTCTTCGTTCCGCGTTCGCCGAACTCCGGCGGCCCGCGACCGCGCATCGACGTCCTCGGCAGCATCCTGCTCGCGCTGGGCCTGGCCAGCATCCTGCTGGCGCTGACCTTCGCCCCCACCTGGGGCTGGTTGTCCCCGAAGCTGTTGCTGCTCGCCACCGCTGGTGTTGCGGCGTTCGCACTGTTCGCCCGGACCGAACTGACCGTCGCCGCTCCGCTGATCGATCTGCGGCTCATGCGTAGCTTCACCGTGGTCGCCGCGACGGGCCTGATGTTCCTGGCGGGCTACTGCATCAACGCGTTTCTGATCAGTGTGCCCATCCAGATCCAGCTGCCGGCGTCCACCGGCTACGGGTTGGGCCAGACAGCTACCGTGACGTCCGTGATCCTGGTCTCGGCGATGATGATCGGGTTGTCCGCCCCCTTGATCTCCCTACTGGACCGCAGATTCGGCTCGCGCATCGCGTCAGCACTCGGTCCCGCGTCGATCCTCGGCGGCGCTGTGCTGATGCTCGCAGCCGGGCACCGCGGCAGCATCATGGTGATCATCGTCGTCGCTCTGCTGGTCAACTTCGGGATCTCGGTATCGATGACCCAATCACTCAATCTCGTGGTCAGCGGTGTACCCGCGGACAAGGTGACCGAGTTCAACGGGCTCAATTTCGCCATCCAGGCGGTGGCCGGAACCGTCGGGGCCCAGGTGTCCGGCGCGGTCCTCACCGTCGATGGCGCTGACGTGGGCACGCCTCCCCCGTGGAGTGGGTTCGCAATCGGGTGGGGACTGTCCGGGGTGCTGGCCATGGTGGCGCTGGCTCTGGTCATCGCGGTCCGGACGCCACGGGCTGCCGCCCGGTAAGACCGTCGACGTCGGCCCCGGATCGCATCCGGGGCCGACGTGTCAGGTGATGGTGAGACCGCCGTCCACCGCAAGCGTCTGTCCGGTGACAAAGGCACCGGCGGCTGAAGCCAACCAGACAGCGGTGGCCGCCAGCTCGACAGGCTCACCGATCCGCCCCAAGATGACCCGCGGCATCTGTGCCTCGAGGTAGCCCGGTAGGTAGGAGTCGGTCATCTCCGATCGAAAGAATCCGGGTGCCAGGGCGTTGACGCGAATCCCCTTCCGGGAACCCCACTGCTGAGCGAGATCTCGGGTCAGTCCCATCACGGCGGCCTTGGACGATGCGTAAGCCGCCTGCGGCAGCCCGGCAGTGGTGATACCCAGAACACTGGCGATGTTGATCACCGAGGAACCGGCCTGCATCACCCGGGCGCACGCCTGCGCCATCCAGTAGGAACCGTGCAGGTTGACGTCCACCACGCGGCGGAACTCGTCGGGAGTCTCCCGCAAGGCGGGGACCGCCGTGCCCACGCCCGCATTGTTGATCAGGACGTCGACCCTGCCGAACTCGGCCATGGCCGCATCGACCAGTAGCTGACACGATGTCGGGTCGGCCACGTCGGTACCCACGACCAGCGCTCGACGACCACTGGCAGTCACGAGTTCAGCCGTCGCCGAGAGCTTGTCGATGCGACGGGCGCCCAGCGCGATGTCCGCACCGGCCTGGGCGAAGGCCTGGGCGAAGGCCACGCCGAGGCCGGAGGACGCACCGGTGATGATCACCACCTTGCCGTCGAGGTCGAACAGATCCAGAACACTCATCAGGGGCTCCTCGTGTCTCATCGTGGGGTCAGGCGCTGTCAGAACGGGACGTTGTCGGCCGGGAGGTGAGCGCCTCGACCGCCGCGGTCGTCATCGTCACGACGATCTCCTCGCGGTTCAGACCGCGGTTGAGGGTGCCCACCGAGTTCACCATCGCGAACACCGCCTGCGTCAGCAGGCGCACCTGCGGCTCGGCAAGATCCGGTCGCAGCCGCTGCACCAGCGAAACCCATTCTTGAGCATACGCATTCATCGACCGCCGAATACGTCGTCGATCAGATTCGGGCAGGGTGTGCTCGTTCTTGGTGAAGATCAACGTCGTGGGCGGACCCGCGACGACAGATCGGGTGTGGAAATCGATCACTGCCTCCAGCGCGACGCGCGGATCGGGCTCGGCGTCAGCGGATCCTTGGGCGAACCGGTGCAAACCATGCAACCCCTCCTCGACCACCGCGATCAGCAGCGCTTGCTTGCTGGCGAAGTGGCGGTAGAGCCCCGGCCCGGAAATGCCGGCTTCGGTGGCGATCATGCCGACCGTGACCGAGTCGTAGGGATGGCGCAGGAACAGGGCCGCAGCAGCGTCGAGAAGCTGACCCCGTCGCGAACCCCCGGCCCGCGCCGCACCGTCACGTGCGGTCGCTGCAGTCGGAGCCATGGGCGGTCACTCTACATGCATAGACCCCTCCTCGTTAACATTATCGGTCAGCGGTCGTCCCGCTTCCCGTTGTCCGCCGATACGCCAAAGCGGCTGTACAGGAACCGATTTGAGGCCGTTATCCCGGGACTCTTGACAGAGCTTACCAGTCCGCTTACGTTAATGAGCATTCACACCGATAGGAGATGACGAAGACCGTGAGATTCATATTCATGAGTGAGGGCGAGACCGCCCCCGGTGCCTCCTACGAGCACCGTTACCGGGAGTTGATCGACGAGGTCCTGCTGGCCGAAGAGGTGGGATTCGACGCGTTCGGCACCTCCGAACAGCACCTGGCCATCGGCACCGCGACCACCTCGGCACCGGAGGTGCTGTACCCGTACCTGATGGCCCTGACCAGCAGGATTCGATTCGTCCACCTGGTCACCCTGCTGCCGACGCGGATCAATCACGCCATCCGGGTCGCCGAGCGGCTCGCCACCGAGGATCTGCTGTCCCACGGCCGGGTCGAGCTCGGCGTGGGGCGCGGAAACACAACGCTCTCGTTGCGCGCATTCGAGGTCTCCCCCGCCGAGAACAAATCCCAACAGCTCGAAGGCATCGAAGTGATCCGCCGGGCGCTGCACAACGACGTGTTCTCCTTCGTCGGGGAGCACTACAAGATCCCGCCCCGCAGCCTCGTGCCCAGGACCATCCAGACCCCGTATCCCCCCATCCACATGGCCACCGGCAGCCCCGAATCTGTCCGCGCCGCCGCGCAACTCGGCATCGGCGCCATCGTCGGTGGCTTTTACCTGGGTTTCGATTTCGTGGAGAACATGATTCGCCTCTACGACGAGGCGCTGGCCACGGCGACACACACCTACCCGTTGCAAGCCGAACGGCTGGTGGCCATCGGCGGCGGTATGCACTGCGCGGAAACCCGAGAGGAAGCCCGCACCTGGGCGCGCGGCCTGAAGGAGACCGTCGGCCTGTCCACCGACGCCTACGAGCGGCTGTCGAAGCTGTCCAGCGACTACCAGTACATGGGCGCCGTGAAGCACCTCGACTTCAGCGACGAGCAGTACATGTTCGAGGATTCATCGGGGTTCATCGTCGGCGACCCCGATGACTGCATCGCCCAGGTCCAGCGGTTCGCCGATCTCGGTGTCGATTCGCTGGTCATGCGTATCGACGGCCTGCCGCACAAAGAGCTGATGAAGTCGATCGAGCTCTTCGGCAAGTACGTGATCCCCCACTTCAAAAACCCGCGTGGCGTAGCGCGCACACCGGAGGCCATTTTGGCCGACATCCGCGCTGCCCGCCCGGCCCACTACGCCGAACGAGAGGCCTTCGAGGAGAACATGAACCAGAAACAACCGGTGATCAGCGGTGTCGGCGCGGGCGCAGGTGATGCCCGATGAGCACACGCAACGGCGACGACATCTTCTCGCGCTACCCCCGGGAGTTCCTGATCGAACGCAAACCCAACGGGGTCCTGCTGATCACCCTCAACCGGCCCGACCATCTCAACGCCTTGACCATGCCGATGTTCGAGATGATGGGCGACCTGCTCACCGACGCCGACCGCGACCCACAGACCCGCGTGGTCGTCGTCACCGGCGCCGGACGCGGCTTCTGCACGGGCATGGATGTGGCACAACCCGATCCGTCCCTCGAGGACGCCATCGTGCTCATGGAGACCGAGCGCCGGCGGATCACCGCGACGATGAACATGGACAAACCGATGATCTCGGCGATCAACGGCCCCGCCGTCGGGTGGGGTCTGTCGCTGGGACTGCTGGCCGATATCAGCGTCGCCGCCGAGGACGCGATCCTCATGGACGGTCACACCCGCGTCGGTGTGGCCGCCGGTGACCATTCGTCTCTGATCTGGCCGCTGCTCGTCGGCATGGCCAAAGCGAAGTACTACCAGCTCACCTCGGCCCGATTGACCGGGATCGAAGCCGAACGCATCGGTCTGGTGAGCCTCGTGGAGCCGAGGGACAAGGTGCTCGAGCGCGCTCTGGCGATCGCCGATGACCTCGCGATGGGCTCACAGCGAGCGATCCAATGGACCAAACGGTCCCTGAACGCGGGCTGGCTCACCAATGCCCTGCCCCAACAAGAACTCTCGGCCGCCCTGGAGACACTCAACTTCGCCGGCGCCGACTACTTGGAGGCACGCCAAGCGTTCCGGGAGAAGCGTCCGACGCGCTTCCCCTCCGCTCACGGCCACCTCCCGGCACCGGAACCCGCCGGCCAGGCGTGAGCGAGGTGAAGCTGTCGGAGATCCCCGGGGCGACGTGCGCCGACCACTCCGGCGTCCTGGTCCTCACCATGGACCGCCCGCCGGCGAATGCGCTCAACCGCGGCCTCATCGTCGGTCTGGGCAGGTTCTTCACCGAACTGGGCTCCCACGATGCTCCTGCACCGGTGGTGCTCACCGGTGCAGGAGCACGTTTCTTCACCGCCGGGGGCGACATCAAAGAACTGGAGGGCACCGGCCCCGGGGAGATCGAAGGACGGATGCGTGACTTCCACGCGCTGCTCGTCGCCCTGGACCGGTTCCCGGGACCGCTGGTCGCTGCCGTCAACGGATACTGCGTCGGCGGCGGAATGGAGTTGGCGCTCTTCGCCGATGCCATCCTGGCGTCTCCGAATGCCACGTTCGGGTTCCCCGAGATCAACCACGGCCTCCTGCCGGCGGACAAGGGTCTGCAGCGGGCGGTGCGCATCCTCGGTGCGCCCGCCGTGCGATCCATGGTGCTGTCCGGCAGGCTGTTCTCCGCGCACGAGGCGGTCGATCTCGGTGTGGTCGACCGTCTGGAGGACCCCGCCGCGCTGCTCGACGCCGCGCTCGAGACCGCCCGTGCCGCCGCTGCCAAGGCTCCGGTGCTCTACCGGTCCCTGAAGCGAAGCATCAACGATCCTGACAGCGGCCGAGACGAGCGGTCGCTGGCCACCACCATCAGCGCGGCGCACGACTATTTCGGTGATCCGGTCGCCGCCGCGCTGCGTGCCGGCTGGAACCGCGGATGACCGGGGAACCTGAGGTGCGCATCGAGCGGATGACCAGCCAGGAGGTGGGGTCGGCGGTTGCCGGGGGCGCGCGTACGGCGATCCTGCCGCTGGGGGCCGTCGAACAGCACGGCCCGCACCTGCCGCTGTCGATGGACGCCGAGCATGCCGACGCGCTGGCCGTGCGCATTGCCCGTGCCTTGGGGGACGCACTGGTGCTCCCCACCATCCGGGTCGGGTGCTCGGAGCACCATCTGGGGTTTCCCGGCACCCTGTCGCTGCGACCGTCGACGCTGGAAGCCCTGTGCGAGGACTACGGAGCCCATCTGGCTCACTCGGGTTTCGAGACCCTCGTCCTGTTCTCCGGGCACATCGGCAATTACCCCGTGATGCGCGGATTCGAGGACCGGCTGGCGGCCAGGTTGGCACCGCTGTCGGTGATCGTGTTCGGAGGCAGCGAGGCAATTCTGACCGCGTGGCGGACTGCCGCGCAGGCATCGGGGTTTGGCACGCGTGTCGGCGGGCACGCCGACATCGCCGAGACGTCGGTCATGCTCGCCCTGCATGCCGACAGCGTGCGCTCCGACCGGATGGAACCCGGCCTTGTGGTCGACACCGACGATGCGTTTCTGGCGCGTGTGTTCGATGAAGGCCTCAAAGCCCTCTCCCCCAATGGCATCCTCGGTGACCCCACGGGCGCGGACCCGGCGATCGGCACGGCCTGTCTCACCGCCGTCACGGATCTGATCGTCGATTACGTTCGCGCACAACGAGCTTTGCCCGTATCCAGGAAAGAGACCCGATGAAGACCCTCACCAGCGATCTGACCCAGGACGTGTCGCGACTGCGGAGACTCTACGGCCGCTATCCGACCGGTGTGGCCGCGATCTGCGCGGTGCGCGACGGACAACCGGTGGGAATCGTCGCCACGTCGTTCACGCCCGTGTCGATCGAACCCGCACTGGTGTCCATCTGCGTGCAGCACACGTCGACCACGTGGCCGCGGCTGTCCCGAGACGGCCATGTCGGCATCTCCGTGCTCGCCGAAGGTCACGCCGAGGTATCCCGGCAACTCGCGGCCAAAACCGGTGATCGCTTCGCCGGACTGACCTGGTTCGCCGGCGACTCTTCCGCGGTCTTTCTCGCCGATGCCGCCGCATGGCTGGACTGCCGGATCACCTCGTCGATCACCGCGGGTGACCACGACGTGGTCCTGCTGGAGGTCACCGGCGCCGCTGATGACGACACCGTCTCGCCACTGATCTTCCACGACAGCCGGTTCCGCACCATGCTCGCCGATGACTGACTCCGATCTGGCCTCCAGGATCGCCGAGGTCGCCGCCGATCCCGTTGCGGTTCCGGCGCAGACGCAGGCCATGGTGATCAACCGCATCATCGACAATGCCGCGGTGAGCGCCGCATCGGTGGGTGATCACCTCGTTTCGGGGGTTCGCGCCCAGGCCCGTGCACATCGAACCACCCCGGGCGCAACAATTTTCGGTATCGACGGGACGTTCTCCCCCGAGTGGGCCGCCTTCGCCAACGGTGTCGCCGTTCACCACCTCGAGCTCAACGACGCCGTCGGCGCCGATCAGCCCACCCATCCCGGTGGTGTCATCCCGGCTCTGGTGGCCGTGGGCCAACACACCGGGCTGCGCGGCGTCGACCTGATCCGCGGCATCGCCACCGCGTATGAGATACAGGTTCGCCTGACCACCGCGGACAGCACGGTGGATCATGGTGCGCTGCTCGGTACGTCGGTGGCCGCAGGTCTGGGCACCATGCTGCGACTGCCGTCGCCAACCATCCGGGCGGCCATCGAACATGCCGTGCACCTGACCGGCGTTCGTCACACACCCGCCTATGCAGGCAAACTGGCCGTCGATGCTGTCGACCGCGCGATGCGCGGCGGTGACGCACCACCCCCATCCGCCCTCGAGCAGATCGACGGTGTGGCCCTTCCCGATATCGGCGAGCCCAAGCAGGCCATCCTGGCCAGCTACCCCCGGCAGCATTCCGCCCATTGCCACGGCCAGGTCGCCATCGATCTGGCTCTGCGATTGCATCACCGGGTCGGCCGGGTCAGCGACATCGAGTCCGTCGTCCTGCACACCGGGCATGACACCCACGTGCAGCTGGGTTCCGGTGCTGACGACCCCGACAAGTTCGACCCGGATGCGCCGCGGGAGGTCTTGAGCCGGTCGCTGATGTACCTGTTCGCCGTCGCCCTGGAGGACGGCCAGTGGCATCACGAGCGGTCCTACACCTGCGAACGGGCGCACCGCCCCGAGACGGTCGCGTTGTGGCGCTCGATCTCCACCGTCGAAACGGCCGGTGTGCAGGCCTGCACCGTCCGCGCGGTGATCACCCTGCGCAGCGGCGAGGTCATCGTTGATGAGCTCGCAGTCGCGCATGCCCACCCGGCCGGGGCTCATCCGTTCACCCGGAACGACTACGTGGCAAAATTCGCCCTGCTCACCGACGGGGTGATCGACAGGCGCGAACAGCAGCGTTTTCTGGACGTCGCGGTGTGCCTGAGTGAACTGCGACGGGGTGCACTGGGCATGCTGAACCCGTTGGTGGACAGGCGCATCCTCGACGACGCGCCCACCACCTACGGGATCTACCGCTGACCACCTGAGCGTCCGCCAGGCTTGGCGTACCGGGCCTGGCGGGCAATCGCCTCGAGATCACCGGCGTCATACATCTCGTCAACCAGGTCGCTGAACGCGGCGAGGATGGCGGCCCGCCGGATGGTGCCCTTCGCGGTCAGCTCGCCGGCCGTGATCGACAGCGCCCGCGGCAGCACCCGGTACTTCTTGATCTGGTAGGGGCGGGACAAGTCGGCGTTCACCTCGTTGAGCCACGCGGTCACTGCGTCGTCGCGCTCCCGGTCCGGCAGCGCGGCGGCTTCCGGGCTCAGACTCAGCAACACCGACAGGTACTTTCGGCCGTCGCCCACCACGATCGCTTCGTCGATCAGCGGGCCGGCCTTGAGACGCACCTCGATCGGTTGTGGGTTCACCATCTTGCCCCCGCTGGTTTTCAGAACGTCCTTCAGCCGGCCGATGATGGTGATCTCGCCGTCGGGGGCCAGCTCGACCAGGTCGCCGGTGCAGTACCAGCCGTCGGACATGGCCGCCGCAGAAGCCTCCGGATTCTCCCAGTACCCCACGAACAGCGAAGGCGTGCGCAACTGCAGTTCGCCGCGGTCGGACACCCGCACGGCCCAACGCGGATCCGGCAGGCATTTGCCGATGGTGCCGGGCTCGGGGAAGGCCCGATCCCATTGCGCGAGAACCGAACCGCATGTCTCTGTGGTCCCGAAGAGTTCTCGCAGATCCAGACCCCAGGTGTGCCACAGTGCGGCCACGTCGGGGGTCATGCTCCCCGACGCCGTCCAGGTCACCTGGATGCGGTCCATGCCCACCTTGGCCAGCAGGGGCCCGAAGACGGCCTTGCGGGTCAGTGCGTTCGCCGCCGAGAGATACCAGGGCAGTGCGCGGCCCTGCCAGCGAAGAGCACTGACCGGTCGGGCCACTGCCATCGCGGCGCGGTAGGCGAGCTGGAACACCGCACCCGATTCCGACAGCGCCTGCAGCGCTTCGGCAGCGAGCTTCTCGTGCATGCGCGGCGGCCACAGCACAGCCGTCGGCCGCACCCCGATCAAGGCGTCGAGGCGTTCCTCCATGGTGCAGTGCGTGATGACCAGTCGGGTCATGAGGGGGGCGTACACGGCGATCAGCGCGGGTGCCACGTGCGACAACCCCAGGAACCCCACCAGGTCGTGACGGGTGCGCCCGAGTTCGGGGTAGGACATCGCGAAGCCGAGCACCGAGTACTGGAGGGTCCGGTGGGTGTGGGTGACGCCCTTCGGCGCGCCCGTTGATCCCGAGGTGTAGAACAACCCGGCGGGCTGATCGATGTCGCCCTGGCTGACCAGATCGTGGAACAGCTCAGGTGAGGCGGCGGCTCGCTGCCGACCGATGACCCGCAGGTCCTCCCACGACTGCGCCACCATGTCGCCCGCCGGCCCGGCCGGGCGCACCTCGAGCCCGATGGCCACTCGCAGCTGCGCGAGCTCGGGTGCCAACGCTGCCAATTTTGCTGCATCGTCGGCCGTTTCGACGATCATGGCCGTGGCGCCGCAGTTGTCCAGGACGTGTCGGACCTCCGAGAGGGAGCTGGTCTGATGCACACCTACCGGGATCGCGCCGACGCTGAGGATGGCCTGCGCGCCGGTCACCCACTCCTGCCGGGTCCCGGACAGGATCGCCACCCGGTCCCCCGCCACCACGCCGTGGTGGTGCAGACCCAGCGCAACCTCACGCACCTGCTCGAGATACTCCCGCCAGCTGGTGGTGCGTACCGTACCGGCCGACCAGCTCTGGTAGGCGACGGCATCCGGTTCCGATTCGGCTCGCTCGCACAGCATCTGCGGGAAAGTCCGCTCCACGGCGACGAAGTCGGTCAAGGACGCCAGCACCGGGGCCCCGTCACTGATCTCAGCAGTCATCGGCTCAGTTCCTCAGTAGGGTTTGTCATCATCCGCCGGCTTCGTACGGTCCAGGCACCACTGAACGTCGGGAGCACGGAGACGTTCACATCGGGTAGCGCCGGACCGCGGCACCGGAAAACCAACAATGTGAACATAGATTAACCTAGAGTGGGTGCATGCGCTTTGTCAACGATGGATATCGTGGTGGTCATGAGTGAAGCCCCAGTGCAGAGCCGGACACCGCGCGCCCGCGGTTCCCGGCGTGAGCTGCTACTCAAGGTGGCCGCGGACCTGTTCCTCGAGCACCCCTTCGACTCGGTCACTGTCGAGATGCTCTGCGCGAAGGCGGGGATTTCCGCACCGGGGTTGTATCGCCATTTCCAGAACAAGCAGGCCCTGCTCATTGCCGTCGTGGAGGACCCGATCGGAGCACTGCAGGAGTTCGCCCGGAAAGCCGCCGAGGATGAAGCCGATCCGCACACCGCGCTGATGGCCATGGTGGACTTTCACATCCGCAGTGTCCTGCAGGGCCCGCCGACGCCGTTGATCTTCCTCAAGAACGAGCACTCGTTGCCCGAGAGCGATCGGCGCCGCATCCGGCGCTCCATGAACCTCTATGCCGAGGAATGGATCTCGGTGGTCTCGACGCTGCGCCCCGATCTGTCCGATCCCGCGGTGCGACTGTTGACCCAGACGGTGTTCTCGATGCTCAACGCCGCGGCGACATTGCACAAGGGCCTCGACCACGAAACCATCGTGACCACGATGTCCACCGCGGCGTACCACGCTCTGACGGCGCCGGTGCAACCAGCGACGTGATCACGTCTCCACGCGGGAGCGGACTGCGCTCAGGTAGCGCGCCGCGTCCGCACCGTCGACGAGCCGATGGTCGTAGGTCAGCGACAGATACGCCATGGTCCGGACGGCGATGAGCAGCCCACCGTCGTCGTCCCGCCGCGGGATTACACGTTCGACGGCGGCCCCCACGCCGAGGATGGCCGACTGCGGCTGGTTGATGATGGGGGTGTCGAACAGTGCGCCGCGGCTGCCGGTGTTGGTGATGGTGAACGTGCCGCCGCTCAGGTCGTCGGGCCGGATTGTTCCCTTACGGACCGCCGAGGCTGCGGCCGCGATGGCCGTGCCCATCTCCACGACATCCTTGGTCTGAGCGTCGCGGATCACCGGCACCATGAGGCCCTTGGGGCTGTCGACCGCCATCCCGAGGTGTACCGAACCGTGGTACGTCACCTCCGAGCAGTCGGCATCGAGGGAGGCGTTGATGACGGGATGCTCGGCCAGCGCCTGCACTGCAGCCACCGCGATGAACGGGAGATAGGACAGCCGGGTCCCGGTTTGTTCGCGCATCGTCGCCCGACGGGCCGCCAGGGCGGTCAGGTCCGCTTCGACAACAGTGGTCAACTGCGCTGCGGTCTGCAGCGATTCGACCATCCGACGGGCAATCGTCCGGCGGATCCGCGGTAGCTTCTCCACCCGGTCGCCTCGCGTATCGGCCTCGGTGTCCGGCGCCGGTGCAGGGTCGACGTCCGGGACATCCGGCGCCGCTGTCTGCGAAGTGGCGTCGGCCGGCGCGGTGACCCCGAGACGCGCGACGACAGCCCCCACCGCGACCGCGGCGTCTTCGGGCTCGAGGATCTCCAGTAGGACGCCCGCTGCGGGAGCGGGGATTTCGGTGTCCACCTTGTCGGTGGACACCTCGAACAGCGGCTCGTCGAACTCCACCGGGTCACCCACCGCCTTGAGCCAGCGCGTGATCGTGGCCTCGGCGACCGCGTCGCCCAGGCTGGGTAGCGGCACCGCGATGGCATTGTCGGCTGCAGTCATGTTCGGAGCGTCCTCGTTGTCGGGCGTTGTCGTCTGTCGGGCGTTGTCGTTTGTCAGGCGTCGTCGTCTGTCGGGCGTTGTGGGTGGTGAGTCGACCATCAGGCTCCCTGAATGCGCAACCATGCACACGCTTGTAGCGCAATGTGCCCAACGGACCCAGTGGATTCCGTGGCGCGATGCGCAGAATGCAGATTTTCGGCGTCACCCGTTGTGCGACAGCCACACCACAGTGTTGACTGCCCCTACCGGAACCCGATGTCGATTCCGGAGAAGGGATGCCGTGATGCGATCCATGAGTTACGAACCGTTGACGCCCACCGCCTACCTCGACCGCGCCGCCAGTTCCCACGGGGACCGGGTGGCAGTGGTCGACGGTGAGCAGAGCTGGACCTACGAGCAGCTACATCAGCGCTCCGCTCAGCTGGCCGGGGCGCTGGCGCAACTGTCGTCGGGTCGGCCGGTGGCTGTGCTGGCGCCCAACTCGCACGTCCTGCTGGAGGCGCATTTTGGTGTGCCCTGGTCGGGCTCACCGCTGATCGCGCTCAACACCCGGCTCTCGGCTCACGAGATCGCCTACATGCTCGGTCATTCCGAGGCAGCCGTGCTGATCTACGATTCGGTGTTCACCGATGTGGTCGAGCAGGTGCGGGTGCAGATGAGCATCCCGCCGCTTCTGGTGCGGGCTGACGACGATCCGCAGGGTGAGTACGAGCGGATGCTGTCGACGGCCGCGCCGCAGCGCCGCACCCCGGACGACGAGCTGGGGCTGCTGTCGGTGAACTACACCTCGGGAACCACGGGAAAACCCAAGGGGGTGATGTACTCCCACCGGGGGGCCTACCTGCAGGCGCTGGCCATGGTGGGGCACACCGGCCTGTCCCCGTCGTCGGTGTACCTCTGGACACTGCCGATGTTCCACTGCAACGGCTGGTGTTTCCCCTGGGCGGTCACGGCCGCGGCCGCCACCCACGTGTGCCTACGCAAGGTCGACCCGTCGCAGATCTGGCGGCTGATCCGGCAGCAGGGCGTCACGCATCTCAACGGTGCGCCGACCGTGCTGTCCATGATCGCCCACGCGCCCGAGGCGGACGCCATCGCGGGCAGTCCCGTTCGGATCGCCACCGGCGGAGCCCCACCGTCGCCGGCCATCCTGCGCCGCATGTCGGAGCTCGGCTTCGACGTCACGCATCTGTACGGGCTGACCGAGACCTACGGCCCGGCCGCCATTTGTGATTGGCGCCCCGAGTGGAACACCCTCGATCTGGCCGCGCGCGCGAAAATCAAGGCCCGCCAGGGTGTGGCGAACATGATTTCGTGCGAGATCCGGGTGCTCGCCGAGGACGGCGCCGATGTGCCGTCTGACGGTGTGCGCACCGGCGAGATCGCGCTGCGGGGCAACAACGTGATGCTCGGGTATCTCCACGATCCGGGCGCCACCGCGGCGGCGGCACCCGACGGCTGGTTCCGGACCGGGGACATCGGCGTGCGTCATCCCGACGGATACATCGAACTGCGCGACCGCAGCAAGGACGTGATCATCTCGGGCGGCGAGAACATCGCCTCGGTGGAGGTCGAGCAGGCGATCATGGAACACCCCGCCGTGCTCGAGGTGGCGGTGATCGCCGTCCCGGACCCGCAGTGGGGCGAGGTGCCCGCCGCCCACGTCGCGCTGAAACCCGGCTGTGAAGCGACCGCCGAGGACATCATCGAGCACGTGCGGGCCACCATCGCACGGTTCAAGGCCCCCAAGCACGTGATCTTCGGCGAGTTGCCGAAGACCTCCACCGGCAAGACGCAGAAGTACCTGCTCCGCGAACGCGCCTGGCAGGGTGTGGACACGCGCGTGCAGTGACTGGCCTACAGCCGCAACGCGTCGGCGATCAGCGCCGCCTGGGCAATCACCGCGTCCTGCCACGGCTGCAGCAGGTGCGCCGGCGAGTTGTCGAAGCTCTGTCCGAACGGGTCGACCACCCCGGTCTCGTGGCCGCTCAATGCTTCCAGCACCGCCAGCCCACAGAACGGCACGTGCACCGGCGAGTAGCCGCCTTCGTGACTGAAGACGATCTTGCCGCCGCAGACGTGCTCGGCCAGGGTGACCAGTCGTGCGGCCATGTCCTTGAAGCCGCCTGAGGTGACGGTCATGCAGCCGAGTGGATCGACGGGGCTGGGGTCGAATCCGCTGGAGACGAAGATGATGTCGGGTGCAAACGCCGTCACAGCCGGGACGGCCACGCGTTCGATGGCCGCCAGGTAGGCGCCGTTGCCCGACCCGGCATGCAGGGGCACGTTGATGTTGGTGCCGCCGGCGCCGGTCTCGGTGACCGCTCCGGTGTCCTGGGGGAAGAGCCGGTCCTGGTGCAGGGAGATGGTGAGCACATCCGGGTCGTCCCAGTAGATGGATTCGGCGCCGTTGCCGTGGTGGACGTCGTAGTCCACGATGGCAACCCGCTGCACTCCCAGGTGCGCGCGCACGTATTCGATGGTGATGCAGACATTGGAGAACATGCAGAACCCCATCCCGATGTCACGGCGGGCGTGGTGACCGGGCGGGCGCACCAGCGCGTAGGCGTTGTCTGCTGCGCCGGTGAGCACGGCCTCGGCGGCGGCGATGGTGCCGCCGGCGGCCAGTCGGGCGATGTCGTAGGAGCCGGGCCCGAACGGGGTGAAGCCGTCTCCCCCGTCGCCGCCGCGGTCGGCACTCTCGCGCTCGATGCGGTCGACGTGGTCGGCGTCGTGTACCCGCAGCAGATCCTCGCGGGTGGCCATTCGGGCGGGGACCCGGACCAGTTCGTCGATCATCCCGGAGACTTCGACCAGGCCGGCCATCCGGGATTTGGATTCGGCGCTCTCGAAGGTCATGTGCGGCTGGTTGAATCCTCCCGCGGGGAAGATGCCGACGTGTGTGCCGGTGTCGTGCCATGCGTAGCGTTCATGCCAGACGTAGCCGGTACGTCGTTGTGCGGTCACGGGGTTGCCACCTTGTCGGTTGTGTGCAGGGAATCGAAAAGCTGGTCCACGCGCCGCTTTTCGTCCACGCTGTGCGGCATGGCGAAGGACACGACGATGTAGACGGCGACATTGACGGCCAGGGCCGCCACCCCGGAGGTCATGCCCCCGAGCACCGGGATGGCGATCGGGTACAGCACCTGCAGCACGCAGGCCGTGCCGAAACCGAGGACCATCGCGGCCACGGCGGCGGTGGCATTGCCTCGGCGCCAGAAGATTCCGAGGAACACCGTGGGCGCCAGCTGCACGATGCCCTGGTACGACACCTGCGCCAGCGCCACCATGCCGGAGGACAGCGCATCCGTCGTCGCCACCGCGACCGCACCGGCCAGCAGCGTCAGCACGCCGACCGAGATCTTGCCCCACCGAGGATCTTCCACGCGGGTGCCGCGAGCCACGCCCACCACGTCGTTGGCGATCTGGGCGCCCAGGGCCTGCAGGTTGGCCCCGACGTTGCCCATGGTGGCGGCCAGTACGCACACCCCGGCCAGCGTCAGGATCACCGGTCCGCCGATGGAGGCCGTCAGGAACCACACCTCGTCGGGGGCGTCGGCCACGCCGGGGTAGGTGGAGGCCGCCACGGCCAGCAGGCACAGTGACGAGCCGAAGATCAGCAGCAGCGGGGAGGCCATCACCGCGGCGCGTTTGATGGTGTGGGTGCTGTTGGAGGCGAACAGCCGCACGAAGATGTCCGGCCAGCACCAGCCGCCGAGGGCGCCGGTGGCGATCAGCGAGAACAGGTACAGCGGGCCGTCGACGCTGCCGGGGCCGGGCAGGGTGAAGAACGCCGGGTCCACCTCGCCGAAGCCGTGCCCGTTGGTGAGCAGCCAGGTGAGCAGGCCGAGGATCAGTACGGTGCCGATCAGGTAGGCGACGATGCCCTGCACGAAGTCGCTGATGACCAGGCCGCGGGCGCCCAGGCGCACCGTCCACCACTGCCGCGCGACCAGGACGCCGATGCCGATGAACGCCGCCCCCGCCGCGGGAACGGCGCCGAAGGACAGGTATTCGAACACCAGGGTCAGCGACTGCATGCCCAGCACAATCCACGGGAACGAGGCGATGACGCCGATGATGGCCGCGACCACCCGCACCGCGGTGGAGCCGTAGCGCAGGCCCAGCAGGTCAGCCTGGGTGCGCAGGTCGAATTGGCGGCCCCACTGGTGGACGGGCTTGGCCAGCAGGAACATCAGCACCACGGCCAGGATGGAGTAGGCCACGAAGTAGAAGCCGATGGCGCCGGCGCTGGCCGCGTATCCGGCGAAGGCGATGAAGATGGTGCCGGGTAGCCAGGTGTTGACGAACGCCATGGACGAGAACATGGGGCCGAAAGAGCGCCCCGCCGTGGCGTATTCGCTGAAGTCGGCGCTGCCCTTGGTGCGTTGCAGCACCACCAGCAGCACGATGAGGAAAACGGCGACGCCGCCGTAGCCGATGAGGATCTCCATGTCAGTCCTCCCCCGCCGAGCTGTCGGCGCGGTACATGATCAGCAGTGAGAGCACGCCGATGACGCCGGTGATGAGGAAGAACCAGATCCCGTTCTGGCCGAGGTACCACGTCAACGGCGGGAAGAGCAGGATCACGAAGTTCAGGACGGCCAGGGCGACCACGATGGTCGCATTGCGGCGTTTCGCTGGGCGCGGTGCCTCGGTGGACATTGATGTCTCCGTTCATGCCGGAACGTTCCGGCATGTCTGAGACTCGCGCCACACCGGGGGTCTTGTCAAGGGGTGAGCGGCAATTTACGAGCTGGTTACGATGGCCGCATGGCAGCGCGACGGGTGACGATCGTGGAGATTGCCCAGCGTGTCGGGTTGTCCAAGACGACGGTCTCCGATGCGCTGCACGGCGGCGGCCGCGTGTCGCCGGCCACCGCGGCCAAGGTGGCCGCCGCGGCGCGCGAACTCGGCTACGTGACCAACCGGGCGGCGCGGCAGCTGCGCGGTCGCAGCGTCGGCGCGTTCGGCATCTACATCCCGCCGATCGCCAGGAACTTCAACTTCTACATGGAGTTCGCCTTCGGCGCGGCACACGGTTCGGCCGAGCACGACGCCGATCTGACGCTGTTTGCCCGCGACGCCGACGTGGGACCGCGGCACTTCCAGGTCGATGGCGTGCTGGCGGTGGACCCACTACCCGGCGATCCCATGCTGCAGCGGCTGGCCGATGCCGGCATCCCGATGGTGACCGCCGGGCGGCCACCCGAGGCGCTGGCGGATGCCGTGGCGGCGGTGATCGAAGCCCCGCACAGCGACCTGGCCCGCCTGGTGCTCGACCACCTGCACCAGTGTGGTTATCGCAGGCCGGCTTTCGTGGGATCGGATCGCCAGTTCTACTCGTCCTGGGCCGACGATGTGCGACAGAGCTATCTCGACTGGTGCGCAACATATTTGACTGAGCCGTCGGCTTGTGACTGCCCGCTGGATGCGACGGCGGAGGAACTCGGCGCGGCGGTACGGTCGGCCGTCGCGCCGACGGATGTCGACGCCCTGGTGTGCGCGCCGCAGGGTTTCGCCGGCCGGGCCATCGGCATCCTCGAGTCGGTGGACCGGCACGTCGGCCCCGGATTCGGGCTGGCGTCACTGAGTAGCGATCCGACAACGGAATTGAGCAATCAGCGGATCACCGCGGTGGACCTCGCGCCATGGACGTTCGGTCGGGAAGCGGTCAACCTGCTGGCCGCGGTGATCGCCGGGGAGCCCCGCCCGTACCTCAACCGCTTCGAGAAGGTCGCTATCCGCAAGGCCGGCGAGTCGACCGGCCGACCGTGGGCGTCGGAGTAGGAAACGGGCTCCACCATGTCATCCCCATAGCTTCACGCTATGGAGTGCATTCCATTTCACCCCGTTGTCCTGTATGGCGAAGCTCCCTAAGCTGATTTTTCATCAGGTACGGCCCGCGGAGCTGAATGCGCTGAGCACCAGCGCAGTTCATCACTCGCAGAATCGATGTGGACGTTTTCTCCTCTGTCGTCGATCGAGTTGAGGGCATCTCCCGCCGACCGCACAAAGGAGCAGACGTGACACTGATCGGATACCTGGACCACCTCAGCTGTCGAGCCGGAGACCAACTTTCGGTGCGTGCGTCCAGCGACCACACCGACGTCCACCTCGACCTTGTCCGCCTGCTGCATGGTGACGAGAATCCCTCTGGCCCAGGGTTTCTCATCGAACAATGTGAGAGCGTCGAAGTGCACACATTCCAGGGAACGCTCCAGCAATGTCGGCCGGGGTCCTTCGCGTACAGCGAGGCAGTACTGAACGAGACTCCAGGAGCTGTCACCGTCGAGGTTCGCATCTGGCCCACCCTGCCGGCGGACGGTCGGCGTCAAGGCGTTGTGAGTGTCGTGGATCGCCATGGATCATGTGTGGCTGCCGTGGCTGTGGACGAAGAAGGCCGAGTCGTCGTCGTGAGCCGCGACGCGGTGATGATCAAGACAACGGCACGCCTGCGGCCCCGCCGGTGGTATGAGATCACTGCAAGCTGGGACGAGAACCGTAGCGAGCTCACGTTGACCGCCCTCGAGCCGTTGGCCGGTGATCTCGCCTCGGAGCGGCTGGCCGGCCCGGGCGTGCGACTCGAGGGCAGTTCAGGTGTGTTGGCGGCCGCCCTCTCGGTCGAGGATCACGGGTCGTCCCTCAGCGGCACCGGTGTGTACAACGGCAAGATCGAGAACCCCCGGCTCAGTAGAGGCGCCGACTGCCTGCTGCACTGGGCGTTCGAAGTGGACAGCGGCACCCAACGTACCGGCGACCGCAGCGGGAACGGCCACCACGCACGTCTGGTCAACTTTCCCACCAGGTCGGTCACGAGCAGCGCGTTCGACGGCACAGCGCAGAGGGTCGGCGACGATCCATCCCAGTACGCGGCCATCCACTTTCACGATGACGACCTTCTCGATGCGGGCTGGGAGGTCAGCGCCACAGTCGACGTCCCGCTCGCGGTGCCACCCGGTATCTATGCGATCAGGCTTCAGGGCGGTGGCGAAACTGACTACATCCCCTTCGTGTTGCGACGACCCGAAACAGACCGCAGTGCCCCGAGAACGCTTCTCGTCCTGCCTACGTACACCTACGTGGCGTACGCGAACGAACGGCTGATTCAGGGAAAGGATTTCGAGGGAGCGGGTTTACTCGATCATCAGGTCAACGCAACCTCACATGATCGGCTACTGGCTGCCCACCCCGAGTGGGGAGCAAGCCTGTACGACCTGCACCGTGATGGCTCGGGAACGTGCTACTCGAGCCACCGGCGGCCAGTACCCAACCTCCGACCCGACTACCGGTCGTGGCTTCAGAACGCGCCGCGGCACTTGGCTGCCGAGTTGTACACCAGCAGGCTGCTCGAGATGCTGGGCATCGACTTCGATGTGATCACCGACCACGACATCGCCGCTGAAGGCTCGGCGGCCCTGCGCGGGTATGACGTGATCATCACCGGATCCCATCCCGAGTACTGCAGCGGCACGATGCTCGATGCGTTCGAGAACCACCTGGGCACCGGCGGTTCACTGCTCTACCTGGGTGGCAACGGCTTCTACTGGGTGACGTCGGCGGACCCAGAGCGCAGCGACGTACTGGAAGTGCGCCGGTGGGGCGGCATCCGGGCCTGGGAGGCCGGCCCCGGAGAATTTCACCATTCGACCAGCGGGGAGCTCGGGGGGCTGTGGCGCTACCGGGGTCGCGCGCCGAACAAAGTTGTCGGTGTCGGAATGAGCAGCCAGGGCTGGGACGCGAAAGCATCCGCATTTCGTCGGCGGGAGGTGTCGTTCGACCCGCTGTACTCATGGGTGTTCGACGGGATCACAGACGATCTGATCGGCGATTTCGGTCTCATCATGGACGGCACCAGCGGGGACGAGATCGACCGATTCGACGTCGCTCTCGGCAGCCCGCCGAACGGCGTTGTCCTCGCCACCTCGACGCCGCACAGCGCCCATTACAAACTGACCGTCGAGGACGTGCCGATGCTGACCGCCGGGCTTGAGGGCGGTTCCTGCAGCGATGTTCGCTCTGACATGGTGCTGATCGAGCAGGCATCGGGTGGAGCAGTCTTTTCGGTCGGCTCCATTTGCTTCTCTGGTGCCTTCCCCGTCAACAACTTCGACAACAACATCACGCGCCTGGTCTCCAACGTACTCACGAACTTCTTGTCGCGGCCCCGTTGATTCGTGCTGTTCACGTGTCGAACGGCCGCACCCTTGAGAGGAACATCATGAAAGAAGCTGTCCAGCAACAGATCAGACGAGTATTCGGCGCTGCCGTCGTGGCCGGCACCGCACTCGCATTGTCGGGCTGCTCCGGAGTGCAGTTGGACGGACCGGCCGGCGGAGATGCTGCCGACTGCGAACGCAAACCCGAAAAGGTCATCGGAATCGACTACCCGCTGACCCAGCTGTCCATTTTCAACAGTCTCAAATCGTTTGCCGAGGAACGCGCAGAGCAACGGGGGTATGAACTGCTGTTCACCGCCGCCAACGGCGATGTACAGCGCCAAGCCGAGCAGGTACAGACCTGGGTCACCCAACAGGTTCCGGCCATCACCACGTTCGCGCTGGAAACATCGTCGATGGAACCCATCGCGCGGGAAGCCCGTGCCAACTGCACGGTCGTCGTCGCCTATGCGAGTCAGCTCGAGAACCAGGACGGCTACGTCGGACTGTCTCTCGAGCAGAGCGGGCGCCTACTGGGAGAACAGGCACTCGCCTGGGCGCGGACACAGACGCAGCCTGTCAAGGCACTGATTTTGAACAACCGTGATCTGCAGGGTGGCATCCTGCGCGACGACGGGCTTCAGGCGACCTTTCCCGGGGGCGAGGGCAATATCGAGATCGTCGCGACGCAGAAGGCCGGCTCGCGCGAGGAGGGCGAAGAAGTCACTCGTACTGTGCTGCAGGCGCATCCCGATCTGAACATGGTTCTCGCCTTCAACGACGACGGGGCCATCGGCGCATACCAGGCGTTCGTCAACGCCGGCATCGCGCAAGACGCCCCGAACGTCTTCATCGGTGGCCAGGACGGGTCCGAGGAAGCGCTGCAGCTGGTTGCCCAGGGCGGAATCCTGCGGACCACCGTGGCTCTCGCCATCCGCGACGTGGGATACGCCATGGTCGACGTGCCTGCCGACATCCTCGAAGGCGAAAACCCCGACGCCGCATCTCTGGAACTCGGACTGATCGCGATCACTGCCGACAGCCCAGAAATCAACGGGTTGCTGGATGACTATGCCAACCGGTGATGCGCCCGAATCCGGCCTCCGGATACGAGATCTGAGGAAGAGCTACGCAGACGTCAGTGTGCTCCGCGGGGTCGACTTGCGGACAGGCTCCGGGCAGGTGCATGCGCTACTCGGACCCAACGGCGCCGGAAAGTCGACGCTCATCAAGTGCTTGTCGGGCGGCACTACGCCGACGAGCGGGGAGATTCATCTCGATGGTGAAGCGCTGGTGGAGCTGACCCCGCGCAGGGCGGCCGCTGCCGGGGTGGCCGTGGTCCACCAACACCTGAGCCTGGTCGACACCCTCTCGGTCACGGACAATCTCTTCCTCGGCCAGGAAGACGTCCGCTTCGGCCTCACTCGGCGCCGCGCGCAACAACGGGAGGCGCGCGCCCTCCTCGATCGGTTCGGCATCGACGTCGACGAACGGGACACCGTGGGAAACCTGCCGATGGGCGTGAAGCAGTTGATCGAAATTGCCAAGGCCTGGCACCGCAGCGAGGTGAAGCTGCTGATCCTCGACGAGCCCACCGCCTCGTTGTCAGAAGCCGAGACCAACCGGCTGTTCGCGGAAGTCACGAGATTGCGCGACGCCGGTGCAACGATCATCTACACCACGCACCGGCTTCCGGAAGTCTTCGAGATCGCCGATGCCGTAACGGTGTTACGCGATGGCGTGGTCGTACTCTCCGGTGGGGTTCGAGCGTTGTCGACCGACGAGTTGGTCTCTGCGATCTCCGCCGGCGGCGTCCGCAGCGAGCGGAGGGTCTCCAGGTCGACAGGTGAGAACGTGATGCTCGAGGGGCAAGCGCTGGAGGGCCGAAACTTCGGACCCATTGATTTTGCAGTTCACGCTGGGGAAATCGTCGGACTGTATGGTGTTCTCGGATCCGGGCGGACCTCCATTCTGGAAACGATCGCAGGCCGGTTTCCCACCACCGGTGGAAGTCTCTCCCTCGCCGCTCATCATGTGCGCGCCAACGGTCCCCGAGCGCGCATAGCAGACGGAGTGATGCTGGTCCCGGCTGACCGCGCCCGCCAGGCTCTGTGGTCAGAACTGGACGCCGCAAGCAACATACTTCTGCCGTCGATGTCCCGACTCGCTCGGTACGGCCTCCGGAGCAGCAAGCGCGAGCGGCGCGAATTCCACCGTCTGGCAGAGCAAGTCGATCTTCAGCCGCTCGCGTTTTCGCGACCGGGTGGCCAGTTCTCGGGCGGTAATCAGCAGAAGCTGGTCATTGCACGTTGGCTGGGACGCAGCCGAGAACTGCGCGTTCTGCTGCTGGACGAACTCACCCAGGGTGTCGACGTGGGTGCCCGGCGCAAGATCTACGAGACCCTCTACGCATTGGCAGCCGAGGGGGTCGCAGTGCTGTTCGCATCGACAGACGCTGCGGAAGTCGCACTCGTGGCCGACCGCGCTCTGGTCATCGACCGCGGTGTGGTCCGCGGTGAGTTGGCAGATGACGAACTGACCGAGGAGAACCTCATCAGGCAAACCCATCAATTCGTGGGAGCTACACAGTGAACACCGTTCTGACACGAGACACCGCTACCGCCCCGGAGCCCCGGAGCTTGTCTCGACTCATCGAACTGAGCACGCGGGCAGCGCTGATACTCGGGCTCGCAGTGCTTGTCGTCTACTTCTCGCTCGGCTCCGAGCTGTTCCTGACGATGGGCAACTTCCGCACCATCGCGCTGTCGAGCGCAATTCTGCTCATCGTCGCCGTGCCTCAGGCAATACTCGTGATCCAGGGATACGTGGATCTGTCCGTCGGGTCCATTGTCGGCCTCAGCGGTGTGATCACAGGGCTTCTCATTGTCGACCATGGTGTCGCTTGGTGGATCGCGGTGCTTGCGGGTGTCTGCATCGGTGTGGTGGCCGGCGCACTGAACGGCCTCCTGGTCGCGGTGACCGCACTGAGTCCCATCATCGTGACCCTCGGCACTTTGCAGGCGTATCGGGGCATCACCCAGGCCCTGAAAGACGGGCCTCCGGCGGGCTTCGGGATGGACATGCAACTGTTGGGCCGCGGCGTCCTCGGGGGTGTTCCCGTTCCGGTCTGGATCGCGCTGCTCGTGTTCGCCGTCGGCGCGGTGTTCCTGTATCGAACACCGTCGGGACGCTATTCCTATGCCATCGGGGTGAACAAGGAAGCCGCGTTCCTCTCGGGCATCCCCACCCGCACACTCCCACTGCTCACCTACGCCGCGTCGGGGGCCGCTGCGGGCATCGGCGGCGTGCTGCTCGCCGCACGCCTGGACAGCGCGCCCCCATCGACGTTGGGTGCGGGCTTCGAACTCGACGTGCTCACCGCTGTCCTGCTCGGTGGAGTCGCGTTCAGCGGAGGCCGCGGGACGGTGGTCGGTGTGCTCGTCGGAGTGGCATTCCTCGGTGTGCTGCGAAACGGCATGACCTTGATGAACGTCCCCTACTTCACCCAGGCCATCGCGACGGGCGCGGCGTTGATCGTCGGTGCGTCGCTGGACCATCTGAGTCGTCGATCCCGTTCGCGCACGCTTGTCGGCAAGCGTTCTGTCGCAGATGTCAGCCGACCGACGGACCCCAGGTGATCCGCAGATAGGGTCCGGCACCCTCGTTCGGATCCCGGGGCGTCTCGTTGTCCTCGGACGCATCGACGGTCTCGACCATGTCCTCGGGGTCGATGGGCTGCGGTAAGCGCCGGTACTTGGCGCGGGGGTCATCGTCTGTCATCTCGGCTCCTTGCTGATCAGACGGCGTTCATGCGTCAGCATACGGGCCCGAAGTGCCCGCCTCTGCGCGACTTTTCAGCGACGCATTCTCAAAGTCGCGCGAAAGTCGCGCAGAGGTGGGCACAACACCGTCCCTCAGGTGTTGCTCGGCTGCCTGGCCTCCGGGCACGCCGAGACCAAGCTGGCGATCGCCGTCTGGGTCGAGAGCGAGCCTTCGACGTATCCGCGGGGCGCGGGATCGGTGACGCTCCGGTTGGGATCGTTCACCTGATCTCGGCGACTTTGCGCGATTTGTTCTGCGCCGGAGGCCCATTGGTCGAGGTAGCCCGCAATGTCCGCCGAGTCGACATCCCCTTCTGCCTCTCGGATGGCGCTGGCCATTGAGGATTCGGCGTCCGCGAGGTCGAGAGTGCCCTCTCGACCTCCTTCGCCGCTGGTGATCGCCGCCTCCGCCGCGCCAACGGTGTCGTTCCACTGCGCGAACACCGAGCTGACCACGCCGCAATCCGTGGTCGGTTCGGAGTCGTCGCCCCGCATCACGATCAGTACCGCGGCGACGGCAACCACCACGACCGTCACCGCTGCTGCGACCCACACCACCGTTGTCCGAGAGGTCATTTGGGCACCGACGCGGTAGGGAGTCCCGGGGTGATGGGCGATTCATCGGCACCGATGGCGATGACGGGCCCACAAATATCGGGAATGTACATGGTCAGACGCGAATTATGGGCTGCCGCGTTGTGGATTTCCTGGATGGTGATCGGCTCCCATTCCCCGAGGCCGACAGCCGGCAGGGAAAGTCCTGCAACGTCGTGCTCGGTGGCGACCTTGGTCAGATGCTCGGCTTCGAATTGATAGTCCACCCACTTGGCCTGATACCAGCGACCGTCCTCCTGGATCCAGCGCACGTGTTCGGCGGAGCCGTCAAAGCTCTGACCGGTGATCCGCAACCGGTACGCCTCTTGGAGGTGAGCTATCGGCTCGGCCTCCATTCCGGGCCAGTTCGGCTCGGCCACCTCCTGCATTCCGGACGACGGGCCGGTCAGTTGCTTCATGTCCGACGGGTCCATGGCTCGTTGCCAGGGCGCGACGGGTCCATGCACGGGCTTGTCGAATCCGCCCTGCGACCGGTCCACCGACCAGTACCCGCCACCCCGCGCCGAGTCGGGTGGAGGTGCGAGGTCGGCCGTGGTGGGCGGGACGGTGCCCGGAATCGGCGGAATGGGAGGGCCGTCGCCGCTGGCGATCTCGATGGCGTTGGCGAAGGTGGCGTCCACGGCATTGGCATCTGCCACGATCGCGGTGAGTTCCGGCTGCAGCTCCATGGCCTTGAGTTCGGCTTCCATCAACGGCATGGACACCCCAGCCGCAGGCACGATGGTGTTGGTTGCCGCATCGACCTGCATATCCATCGACGCCGCCTTCTGGCGCAGTACCTGCAGGCGGTTCTTGACCGCAGCCAGGTCGTCAGCGGCCTGGCCCGCAGCGACTGCTACGACGTGCGCCTCGACGGCGTCCATTTCGAGGTCCTTGCCGGTGCTCGCCACCGCCGCGCGCGCCGCGTCCGCTGTCTCGCCTTCCCACGACTCGAAGATCGCCAGTGCGTTCAGGCCTTGGGCCGCATCTCGAGATGCCCTAGACCGTGCCACCGCAGCTTGATGGACCTCCCGGATGGACTCGACGCTCCATTCGTCGATGTCGGCGACAGTCACAGTCATGGTGTGGGGCCCTGGGGCCGGAGCCGGTCGAACGCAGCTGCGTGCCGCCCCTCCATGTCGGCGAAACCTTGCCCGCTGCCCCGCAGCGCCTCAGCGTGCCCAGCAACGGCTCCACCGAGCACCGCGGTGCGCTGTCGCCAAGCCGCCGTCTTGAGGCCCAGTGCCCGCGCCGAAACGCCTCTGAGTCCTGTTTCGGCGGATTCGATGCGCCCGTCGGCCTGGGAATGGCCGGTCAGTACGGCTTCGGCATGGCCGTCGACCTCGACCGCAGTGGCATATAGCTGTTCGATTCCTGCGTTCAGGTTCTTGCCCATACGTCCGCCTTCCCCGGGTCGCGTTCCATCGGAACTCAGCTGGCCACAGATCTCCGGATCCATGCATAGCAGCAAAGCGGCATAGTCGGCCAGTCACTCTGTAGAAGTAGCCGCCCGGGTCTAGCCTGGGAACAATGGTGAGTCTGCAGCCCCGAACCGGGGACCCAGCATGTGGCTGACTCTGGCCAAGTGGGCGCTGCTGGTCTTCATCGCCGCCGGCCTGACGGTCTTCGTGGTCGTCTACCTGCGCAACGTGGGCAAGTTCAAGGCGCAACGCCTGCGTTCGAACCCGGATCTGGGACCATCCACCACGTGGGCGGTGGTGCCACCCACTCCCCTACCCGAATGGGCTGAGTGGGACGACGACGAGCCGGAGGATGACACGGCGCCCCGCAGGGAACGGTAGCCGCCCTCAACTTAAGGCGTCGACGATGCGCACTTCGCGCTCCACCGCGTCACCGAGTACCGCACACGCCCGCTGGTACTCCTCACTGTGGTAACAGTCCAGAGCGGCCTGGTGGCTGGGGAACTGGATGAGCACGATACGCACAGCGGAGTCCGGATACAGCGACGTGAATTCCCCACTGCGAGCCAGGAACTCCCCACCGGCAGCCGCGATGGCAGGCCCGGCGATCTCGGCGTACTGCTTGTGCCGCTGCGGGTCGGAGATCGACCGGTAGATCGCGATCCAATACGCGCTGGCCATGGCGGTCCCTTCGTGGTGGTCTGGTTCCGCGACTTTACCGGTCCGGGCGCCGTCGACCCCGCTCAGGGCGGGACTGGCAATACCCGGATAACTGATCCCTGAATAGGCCCGGAAAGCGCTGCCACTGTGGTGTCAACCCCCTGCCGACCTGCAACGACACGGAGAGATGATGCCAGAGAACAGCTCTGACACCACCACTGAACCCGATCCACCATCCCAGATGTCGGTGCTGCCCTTCGGTGTATCGCGCCGGCGGTTCATCGCCTACTCCGGCACCGCTGTCGCGGCGACGGCCGGTGCTGCCGTGGTGATCTCCCGCCTGGGCGACGACGACGCCGGCACCGACGTCGACCCCGACCTCATTTCCACGGTGCTGGTGGTCAACGGCACCGAGCACACCCTGGCTCTTGATCCCACGACCACGCTGCTCGACGCAGTGCGCGACCAGATCGGGCTGACCGGCACCAAGAAGGGCTGTGACCACGGGCAGTGCGGCGCGTGCACCGTGCACGTCGACGGACGCCGGGTGCTGTCCTGCCTGACCCTCGCAGCCAGCGTGAACACCCGCGCGGTCACCACCGTCGAGGGCCTCGCCGACGGTGACGACCTGCACCCCGTCCAGCAGGCGTTCATCGACAACGACGCCATGCAGTGCGGGTTCTGCACCCCCGGGCAGGTCATGTCCGCCGTCGCGGTCATCGAAGGTGGATACGCCCACAACGACGAGCAGATCCGGGAACACATGTCGGGCAACATCTGCCGCTGCAGCGCCTACCCGTTCATTGTCGAAGCCGTCAAAACCGCCCGCGATCGGATGGCATGACATGCGCCCCTACACCTACGCCGTCGCCGACTCGGTATCGGCGGCCACCACGCGCACCGGCGCCACCTTCCTCGCCGGCGGCACCACGCTCGTCGACCTGATGAAGCTGGAAGTGCTGACCCCCGACCAGGTGGTCGACATCAACAGCCTGCCGCTGACCGGCATCACCGCCGATGGCAACGGCCTGCGCATCGGGGCTCTCGAGCGGATGACCGAGGTGGCCGAACACCCCGCGGTGCGCAGCGACTACACCCTGATCAGCCAGGCACTGGAGCTCAGCGCCTCCCCCCAGCTGCGCAACATGGCCAGCATGGGCGGAAACCTGTTGCAGCGCACCCGATGCAGCTACTTCCGCGACCCGTCGATGCCGTGCAACAAACGCAGCCCCGGCACCGGCTGCCCCGCCACCACCGGCTACAACCGCATGCACGCGGTGCTGGGCACCAGCGACGCCTGCGTGGCCACCCACGCCAGCGACGTCGCCGTGGCGCTGGTGGCCGCCGAGGCCTCCGTGCAGATCAGCAACGCCGACGGCGAACGCACCGTGGCTCTCGAGCAGTTCTACCGGCAGCCGCAGAACACCCCGGAGGTCGAGAACGACTTGGCACCAGGAGAACTCATCACCGCCATCACCGTTCCCCCACTACCCGCGGGCACCCGCAGCGGCTATCTGAAGATCCGCGACCGGCAGTCCTACGAGTTCGCGCTGACGTCGGTGGCCGCCGCCGTCACGATGCGCGGAGCCACCATCACCCGGGCCCGCGTCGCGGCCGGCGGCGTGGCCACCGTGCCGTGGCGGTTGCCCGAGGTGGAAAACCTGCTGGTGAACCGCCCTGCCACTGCGGACACCTTCAGCGCAGCGGCCGCAGCAGCCGCCACCGATGCCCGGCCGTTGACCAACAACGGTTTCAAACCCGCTCTGCTGCGTCGCGCCATTGCCCGTGCCCTCACCGACATCACGGAGATCTCATGACGACCCCGTTGGGCGCCAACATCTCCCGGGTGGACGGCCGGGTCAAGACCACCGGCGCCGCCCGCTACCCGGCCGACTACCGGGAGACTGACACGGCGACTGCCGTGCTGGTGACCTCCACCGTCGGGCTGGGCCGGATCACCGGCATGGACACCGACGCCGCCACCCAGGCGCCCGGCGTCATCGCCGTCTACACCCCGTTTGCGCCCCTGCGTCTGGAACCAGTCGACCCGAGCGCGCTCGGCGAGAACTACCGCCCGCTGCAGGACCAGGAGGTGCGGTTCCGCGGCCAGGCCATCGGCGTCGTGGTGGCCGACACCTTCGAACATGCCCGCGACGCGGCGGCGATGATCACCGCGTCGTACGACGAGCGGGCACCGAGGACGTCGCTGGCCGATGCCGGGGCCGGTGTGAGCATGCCGGCGGAGGCCTCGGGCAACACCACGATCCTGGCGCCGGGGGTCGGTTCCATCGACAGCGCCCTCGGCAGCAGCGAGGTCACTGTCGACATCACCGTCAGCCAGCAGGCGCAACATGCCGCGGCCATGGAACCTCATGCCTCCCTCGCAGTCTGGAACGGCGATCAGCTGACCATGTACACCGGCACCCAGTTTCCCGGCCGCGCCGTGGTCGGGCTGACGGGCGCCCTCGGGCTGCGGCCGGATCAGCTGCGGATCATCTCTACCTACGTCGGAGGCGGGTTCGGTAGCCGGGTGTTGCCCTGGGCGGACGCGGTGCTGGCCGCCGCCGCCGCGCGGGAGCTACGCCGGCCGGTCCGGTTGGTGCTCAGCCGAACTCAGGTGTTCACCGTCGTCGGGCACCGTTCGGCGGTGCGGCAGCGGATCCGGCTGGGCGCCCGCGCAGACGGCACGCTGAACGCCGTCAGCCACGAGTCCGATTCCGAGGCTCCGGCGGTGGGCGGTTGGCCGATGCGCACCGCCGCCGACACCAGCGCGGTGCTGTACCGCACGCCGAACCTGCATGTCGACCAACGACAGGTCACGCTCGACACCCCACCCACCTGGGCCACCCGCGCCCCCAATGAGGCGCCGGGGGGCTTCGCCATCGAGACGGCGATGGACGAACTCGCCATCGCGACCGGGGTCGATCCGGTGGAGTTGAGGCTGCGCAACTACGCGACCGTGGTGCCGGGCACCGATCGCCGGTGGACCAGCAAGCGGCTCGACGAGTGTTACCGCGTCGGCGCCGCCCGCTTCGGCTGGAACCGCCGGGCTGCCCCGGGTACCACCCGGGACGGGCAATGGCTGGTGGGAATGGGCATGGCGACGGCGATCTATCCGGCCTCAGGCCGGGCCGAGAACGCGGTACGGGTGCGGTTTCGCGACGACGGCACCGTGCTGGCGCAGTCGGGCACCATGGACATCGGCACAGGCTCGGCGACCGCGCTGGCGATCGTCGTCGCCGATGCGCTGGGTCTGCCGATGGACCGCGTGGCGGTCGAGGTGGGCGATACTGCGCTGCCGCCGGGGGCCGGTGCGGTGGGTTCGCGGGCGACCGGCAGCTTGGCCCCGACGGCCCGTACCGCTGCGCGCGCCGCCGTCGCTCAGCTGGTCGAGGCGGCTGGCACCGACCCGAATTCGCCGCTGGCCGAATCCGATACGCCGGTGACCTACGACGCCGGCATGCTGCGCTCGGCCAACGCCGACATCCCGTTCGCCGATCTGCTGCGCGGGCTGGGCCGTTCGGAGATCGAGGCCACCCACGCCGACGAGAACATCATGGTCCCCTATGCCGCACATGGCTTCGGTGCGCACTTCTGCGAAGTGCGGGTCAACTCCTTCACCGGCGAGACCCGCGTCAGCCGATTCACCACCGTGGTGGACATCGGCCGGGTGATCAACGTGAAGACCGCCCGCAGCCAGGTGGTCGGCGGCGTGATCTTCGGGATCGGACACGCGCTGCTGGAAGCCAACCCGATCGAACCGTCCGGGCGCATGGCAGCGGCCAACCTGGCCGACTACGTGGTGCCCGTCAATGCCGACGTGCCGTTCATCGACGCGGTGTGCCTGGACGGAGATGACCCCGACTTCAGCGAGGTCGGCGCCCGCGGCGTGGGCGAGTTGGGCGTCGTCGGCTCGGCCGCGGCCATCGGCAACGCGGTCTTCAATGCGACCGGCATCCGCATCTACGACCTGCCGATCCATCCCGAGAAGCTCTTGCGCTGAAAGGTGCTGTGTTGACCACACTTCGGAGACCCGAAGATCCTGCAGTATCACGCGATGGTGGTGTACTTGGTAGGGCCAATCGCTGGCTCGGCGTGGTGCTGGTGGCGCTGCTCAGCGTCAGCGGCCTGCAGTTCGTCCTCTACATCGCACTCACGTATATCGCCCGGCTGTTCGACGGCGACCTGGACCGCTGGAACGGGGGCTTCCTGCCGGGGCTGTACTCCCCCGAGAACGCCGGCGCCACCGGGTCCATCGGGTTGCACTTCGTCACCGGCGCGGTGGTGATGGTGCTGGGCTGTGTTCAGCTGATCCCGGTGATCCGCACCCGCTGGCCGGTGGTGCACCGGTGGATCGGACGGCTGTATGTGGCCACCGCGATTCTGACCGCCATCGGTGGTCTGGGCTTCATCGTGCTGCAGCGCACGGTGGGCGGCATCGTGATGGACATCGGCTTCGGCCTGTACGGGCTGCTGATGATTCTCTCCGCAGTGCAGGCCATCCGGTATGCCCGCGCCCGGGACTTCGACCGCCACCGCGCCTGGGCCGTGCGGCTGTTCGCGTTGGTGATCGCGTCCTGGCTCTACCGGATGCAGTACGGGCTCTCGACACTGGTCGACTTCGGCGGCCGCACAACCGATTTCCGCGGCTGGTTCGACTACACCATGGACTTCTTCTTCTACCTGCCGAACCTGGCCATCGCCGAGCTGTATCTGCGCGCGCGACGCATGAACAGTTCGGCGGCGATGCGGGGTGCTGCGGTGGCGGCGCTGCTGGTGTCCGTGGCCGTGGTCGCCGGTGGTGCGTACGTGCAGCTACAGCGGTTGTGACCTCAGAGTGACATGTAGTTGCGCGGATTCACGCGACCGTAGATCCCGGTGCGGCTGTTGAGGGGCATAGGCAGCACCTCAAAGTGCAGATGCGGTCCCGTGCACTGGCCGGTGCAGCCGACGTAGCCGATCACCTGCCCCTTCGACACCCGTTGCCCCTGATCGATGACGGTTCGCGACAAATGGGCGTAACCGGTCATCACCCCTTGCGCATCATGCTGGATCAGCACGCTGATGCCGGCTGAGGTGCCCATCCAGTTGGAGCGGGCTCCGTTGTTGCCGCTGGTTCCCCAGCCCTCGAAGTAAATGACACCATCGGCCGCCGCGTACACCGGCTGACCGGCGCCGAGCGCGAGATCGATACCGGTGTGCGCGCCGCCGTACTCCTGGGTCACGCGGTACCCGTTGACCGGGCGGGTCCACGGGCTGACCGGCGGCGGGGGCGGAGGCGGAGGCGGTTCGGCCACGTCGTTGACGGTGATGTTCACAACGCCGATCGAGACCCCGGTGCCGTCGCTGACGGTGTAACTGAACGAGTCCGCTCCGAAGAAGTTGGCCGCCGGCGTGTAGGTGAACGACCCATCGGCGTTCATCGCCACCGATCCGTGGCTGGTGACCGTGTTCAGCGCCGCCGTCATCGGATCCCCCTCGGGATCAATGTCGTTGGCCAACACGTTACCCGTGAGTGTGGTGTCCTCGTTCATCACGAAGTTGTCGGTGACGGCATTCGGCAGCTGGTTGCCGGGGGTGACCGCACTGCCGGCGACCAGATAGTGGATTCCGGCGGCCAGCGGACCCCCGACGATCGGCACGAGACCCACCACATCGACTGCGATGTCGCCTATCTCATCGACGATTCCCGCGACGTCACCGTCAACCAGAGCGGACACCAGTTCGGTGGCGTCCATTGCCAGACTGAGGGCGTTGTACACCGTGCCCAGGCCGGGAATCCAACCCAGCGACAGGTTGAACTGCGCGTCACTCGCTTCGCGCGCCGCCTCGGCCGGATCGATGTCGACGCCGATGGTTGTTGGAGCGCTCACCGTGGAGATGCGTCCTTCTGGCAGCGCGAGGTCGAGGCCGTCGGGTATGAGTCCGTGACCGGTGACCGATGCCGGAAGCTGCAGATTCCTGATCGTGTTCTGCGTCTGGGCCGCGGCGAGCCACAGTGTCTGACTGAGTCCACCCAGCGGGGCATCCGGGCTGTCCGGAACGGGTTCGGTCAGGTCTGTTGAGGTCAGCGCGGCACTCGCCGGTTGCGCTGAAGGCGGTGCAATCAAGGGGGTTTCGTCGGGATCGTCCTCCGACGGGGTGTAGTCCGCGGATTCGGCGGGAGCCTGCGCGACGTCCTCGTCCTCGGACAACTCGTCATCGGCGTCCGCCGTGTCCGTCGGTTCGACCTCGACAGGATCGTCGTCGGCGCTCCAAGTGGACGCGTCAGACTCCAGCGAGTCGGTGTCCGCAGCCTCCTCGTCCTGGTCCTCGTCGTCGCCCGTGGCGTCGTCGGTGTCGGTGTCCTCGGTGTTATCGGTAGCGCCTGCGCCGGTCTTTGAACTGGACGACGCCTCGGAGGATGACGATGACGAAGTGTCGTCTGCGCTCGAAGGGCTGTCATCAGAACCTTGGGTGCTCGAGCTCGCCGTATCGTCGGTTGCCGCGGCTGCGACGCCGGGGCCGGCGATCAGCGCGGCGCCCAGACCGAAACCTACTGCGCCGACACGCAACAATTGCACCACCGGGAGATGATCCCGTCTCGACGGCTTGCGATGACGACCCCGCGACCTCGGCTGCACCTTTGCCACCAAGAACCCCTTTGCTCTCGCCACCGTCACCGACGCGCAAGCGCACCGGCGGCCCCCGACTGGCCACGGTGAACAACGTGGACGTTAATTGGCGAGCGGCGCCCCGTATGTCCTTCGAACGGATGACAGTCCATGACCGTCCGGCTGTTATCGGGACGCCGCACCCGGCGCGCCGCCAATGTCAGCCTCGCCTGTCCGGCAGGCAGGCAGGCAGGCAGAACATCATCACCAGGAAGCGGAGCCGAAGTGGGGGGGCGTGCATTGCAGCGCCGGACCGCTCGTGGCGCTTCGCGCCGTCCGGAGTGCGGCAGTGTCACGGATCATGTCCCGACCCGGTCTCTCCTGACAACTGGATGTACCAGCGGAAGGGAGCGCGAACATGAAGATCGTCGTCATCGGGGGCACCGGGCTGGTGGGCTCCCAAGTGGTACAGCTGCTGAAAGAGCACGGCCACAGCGCCATTGCCGCAGTACCGGCTACCGGCGTGAACACAGTCACCGGGGAGGGCCTTGCTGACGTGCTCACCGGCGCCGATGTGGTGGTGGATGTCTCGAATTCGCCGTCGTTCGGACGCGAGGCCGCCATCGACTTCTTCCAGACCGCCACCGGCAACATCCTCGACGCCGAGAAGACCGCAGGCGTTCGGCACCACGTGGCACTGTCGGTGGTGGGCACTGCTGAGCTGGCCCCGGCCAGCGGCTACTTTCGCGCCAAACAGATCCAGGAAGAGCTGATCGCCACGTCGGACGTGCCGTACACCATCGTCCACGCCACGCAGTTCTTCGAGTTCATCAAGGGCATCGTGGACGCGGCCACCGACGGAGACACGGTCCGGTTGGCGCCGGTGTACTTCCAACCCATCGCCTCGGCGGACGTGGCGAAGGCGGTCGCACGCGCCGCAGTCGCGTCGCCGGCGAACGACATCGTGGAGATCGCTGGGCCGCAACGGTTCCGGCTCGACGAACTGGCTGCTACCACCCTGGCTGCTCGGCAGGATCCGCGCAGTGTGATCAGTGACCCCGATGCGCAGTACTGGGGCGCGACCCTGGCGGAGAACACCCTGACCCCAGGTGACGGAGCCACTGTCTTCGACACCCACCTCAAGGACTGGCAGGCGCACGCATGAATCTCACCGGCAAACGCGCACTGATCACGGGCGGCACCGCCGGCATCGGACTGGCGTGCGCCCGACTGTTCGCCCGTGCGGGCGCGACGGTCACCGTCTGCGGCCGCGACGCCGAGCGGGGCCGCCAGGCCGCCCACGGAATCGCCACCTTCATCCAGGCCGACCTGGCCGACGTCTGGTCGGTGCACACCCTGATCGAGCAGGCCGGCGACATTGACATCCTGGTCAACAACGCCGCCCTGTTCCCAGGCGCGATGACCATCGACCAGGACGTCGACGTGCTGCGAAGAACCCTGGAGGTCAACATCATCGGCACCTATGTCCTGACTCAGGGTCTGGTGGCCGGGATGCTGGCCCGCGGCCACGGCAGCATCGTCAACGTCACCAGTTTGGTTGCCTCCAAGGGGGTCCCGGGCGCGTCGGTCTACAGCGCGTCCAAGGCGGCGGTGGAAGCCCTGACCCGCAGTTGGGCCACTGAGTTCGCGCCGCACGGCATACGCGTCAACAGCGTGGCACCCGGACCCACCGCCACCGAAGGCGTCACCGCAGTCTGGGGTGACACCAACGACGAGCTGGGCCGCGGGCTACCCATGGCCCGTACCGGCATGCCTGAGGAGATCGCCGAAGCCGTGCTCTACCTGGCGTCCCCGCACTCCAGTTTCATCACCGGCGCCCTGCTGCCGGTCGACGGTGGTGGTGCCGCCGCCTGACTGGTTAAGGTCATGGCACCCTCAACCACGGCGGTGCAGACATGGCGAACCAGGGACGTGCCCTGTCCGGTCGTGCCCGGGAGATCCAGGTGCTGCAGGACTTGGTCGCCACCGTCCGATCCGGCGCGGGACAGGCGCTGGTGATCCGCGGGGAGGCCGGCGTCGGCAAGACCGCGCTGCTGGAGGTCGCCCAGGATCTTGCCGACGGCTTCGGGCACACCGCGGTGTCCGGCGTGGAGTCCGACATGGAACTCGCCTTCGCCGGCCTGCAGCACCTGTGCGCGCCGCTACTGCACCACCTCGACAGCCTGCCAACCCCCCAGCGCGACGCGGTGAACGTGGCCTTCGGCCGAGGCGCCGGACCCGCCCCCGACCGCTTCCTGGTCGGACTGGCGGTGCTGAGCCTGCTGGCCGCAGCCTCCGACGGCCAACCGCTACTGTGCATCGTCGACGACGCACAGTGGCTCGATGAGGTGACGGTGCAGACCCTGGGTTTTGTGGCCCGCCGGCTGATGGCCGAACCGGTGGCACTGCTGTTCGCGGTGCGCGACAGCGAACGCTTGAAAGGGCTGCCCGAACTGAACGTTCAAGGCTTGGATGACAGCGCTGCCCGCGCGCTGCTGGATACCGTGGTGGCGGGCCCCATCGATGCGCACGTTCGCGATCGCATCGTCGCCGAGACACGCGGAATTCCCTTGGCACTGTGGGAGATTCCGAACAACATTTCAGCGGCCGAACTCGGCGGCGGATTCGTCGACGCGGCCGAGCGTCCCGCCGCGGGCGAGATCGAGGACGGCTTTGTGCGCCGCATCGCCGCTCTACCCGATGCGGCCCGGCAGCTGCTCACGCTGGCCGCCGCCGAACCGGTGGGTGACCTCACACTGTTCCTGAGGGCAGCAACCCATCTCGGCGTGCCTGTCGAGGACCTGACCCCCGCTGCGGCGGCCGGGCTGATCGAGCTCGGGCCGCGGATCCGGTTCCGTCATCCGCTGGTGCGCTCGGCGTCCTACCGGGCGGCCAGCCTGGGCTCCCGCCGCGCCGTGCACCGGGCATTGGCCCAGGCCACCGACCCGCAGACCGATCCCGACCGCCGCGCCTGGCACGCCGCCAACGCCGCCGTCGGCCCCGACGACGCCATCGCCGAGCAGCTCGAGGGGTCCGCTGCCCGGGCGCAGGCCCGCGGTGGCGTCGCCGCCGCCGCCGCGTTCTGGGAACGGGCCACCGCACTCACGGCCACCCCGGCGCTGCGCGGCACCCGGGCCATCGCGGCCGCCACGGCCAAACGAGATGCCGCCGAACCCGCCGCCGCGCGGGAACTGTTGGCCATCGCCGAACTGAACCCACTGACCGACCTCCAGCAGGCCCAGATCGCTCGATTGCGGGCCCAGATCGAGTTCACCCGCAGCCGTAGCGGTGCACCCGCAGCCGCCCGCGTCGGGGATACCGCAGCACAGCTGCTGGACGCCGCCCGGCGGTTGCAACCGCTGGACGGGAACGCCGCCCGCGAAACCTATTTGGAAGCCCTGGCCGCTGCCATGTTCGCGTCGCGCTTCGGTGACGTCGCCGGGGTGGCCGACGCCGCCCGGTCTGCCCTGGACCCGCCGCCCGAGCCCCTCGAACCTCTCGACCATCTGGTGCGCGGAATGGCCGACCGGATCACTGACGGTGTTGCCGCGGCCGCACCGTCGCTGCGCACCGCCCTGGAACTGTGGTGCCGGCACGCCGAGGCCGGCGACATCGCCGACCTGCCGTGGATGTCGTTGGCATTTCCGATTGTTCAGGAATCAGCGGCCGGCGAACTCTGGGACGACGTGCTGTTGCGCCGGCTGGCGGCGGCCATGGTGCGCTGCGCCCGCGACGCCGGCGCGCTGGCCATCCTGCCGGCCGCCCTGGCGTTCCAATCCGGGACCCATCTGCTGGCCGGCGAACTATCCGCTGCAGCAGCGCTTCTCGATGAAGCCGACACCCTCTCGGCAGCCGCCCAATACCAGCCGGTGAGATACCACCGGCTGCATCTGCAGGCCCTGCAGGGACACCCGGAGGGTACCGAGACACTGATCGACGACGCTCGCCAGATGGCACAGCGCAACGGCGAAGGCCGGTTGTTCGGCCTGGGATGTCTGACGGCCGCGATCCTCAACAACGGGCTGTCCCGCTACCCGCAGGCCTATGACGCCGCCAGTCAGATCCTGGACCATGACGATCTCGGTTTCTACGGCTGGTGTCTGCTCGAGCTGGTGGAAGCCGCGGTGCGAACAGACCAGCTCGACAGCGCTCAGCATGCGGTGAACCAGCTCCACGACCGTGCCGGCGCCAGCGGATCGGAGTGGGGCCTGGGCGCCCTGGCCGGAGCCAAGGCGTTGCTGGCCGACGATCCGGATGCCGACGCCCTGTTCAACGAAGCCATCGAGCGGCTGCAACGCACCACCGTCACCACCCATCTGGCCCGCACCCACCTGCGCTACGGCGAATGGCTGCGCCGGATGAGGCGTCGCTCCGAGGCACGTCACCACCTCGGCCACGCCCATCAGATGTTCACCCGGATGGGAACCGACGCCTTCGCCGAACGGGCCCGACGCGAACTCGTCGCCGCCGGGGAGAAGGTGAGCTCCGCCGAGCCGTCGCACCCGGACCTGACCGCGCAGGAGCGTCAGATCGCGGCCCTGGCCGCCGGCGGGATGACCAACCAGGAGATCGGCGCGCACCTGTTCATCAGCGCGCACACCGTGGAATGGCACCTGCGCAAGGTCTTCGTCAAGCTCGGTGTCACCTCGCGTCGGCAGTTGCGTGGCATGCCGTGGCCCGACTGACCACGTAGCTGCCACGAACTCTCAAGGGTTACCGGGGCCGGTCGCCCCACCAGGCTGGTGGTGTGGACGAATTCATGAAGATGCGCCCCCAGCTGTTCGGCATCGCCTACCGGATGCTCGGGTGCCCCGGAGAAGCCGAGGATGCGCTGCAGGACGTGTGGATCCGTTGGCAGGGGTGTGATCGCCACGTCATCCGGGACCCGTCGGCGTTCCTGGTCACCACCACCACCCGGGTGTGCCTCAACGTCCTGCAATCGGCCCGGGTGCGCCGCGAAACCACGCTCGGCACCTCGTGGTTCCCCGAACCGGTGGACATCGACGCGGATCCGTCCGCGGGTGTGCAGCGTCGCGAGGCCGTCCAGCATGCAACGCAGGTGCTCCTGGAGACTCTGCCGCCCGCCGAACGCGCCGCGTTCATCCTGCGCGAGGCCTTCGACTACCCCTACGCAGCCATCGCCCGCATCCTCGGGGTCACCGACATCAACGCCCGCCAACTCGCGCATCGGGCGCGTAAGCATCTGGCTGCCCGCCGGCGTCGCGCCACCGCGGGAACCGCCGAGCATCAACAGCTGCTTGCGGCATTCGTAGCCGCGGCACACCACGGCCACACCAGCGGGCTGGAAGACCTGCTGGCGGCCAGCGCCTAGAGGAGAGGACCCCACCATGGATGTCTACGAGGCCGTCACCACACGACGGGCTGTCCGCGACTTCACCGACGAGCCGGTCCCACACGAGGTGCTCACCCGAGTTCTGACGGCGGCCACCTGGGCCCCGTCCAGTTCGAACATGCAGCCCTGGCGTTCCTACGTGGTCACCGGACCCGCATTGACCAGGCTCAAGAAGCTCGCCCGTGAACGGCTGGCCGCCGCGGATCCGTGGGACGCCCGTCAGTACGAGATGTATCCCCCCGACCTGAAGAGTCCCTATCGGGAACGGCGGTACGCCTTCGGGGAGCAGCGGTACGGAGCCCTGGGTATCCCAGCCGACGACATCGACGGACGGCGGCGGGCCGCATCGGGCAACTGGGAGTGTTTCGGCGCTCCCGCCGCGCTGTTCTGCTACATCGACCGGGACATGGGGCCGGCGCAGTGGGCCGACGTCGGCATGTATCTGCAGACCGTGATGCTCTTGTTGCGGGCCGAAGGACTGCACAGCTGCCCGCAGATGGCGTGGTCGATGTTTCGCACCTCGGTCGCCGAGATCGTCTCGCCGGCAGAGGATCTGATTCTCTTCTGCGGGATGTCCATCGGGCACGCGAGCACGGCGGCAGGCAGCGAGCGCACCGGGCGGGCACCCTTGGCGGAAACCACCGTCTTCGTCGACGGATGAGTCCGCGGTACCATCGGCGTCCCGGAGAGGCTGATGTGCATGACCGTAGAACGGACTGCCAGACCACTGATCGGACGCGCCGCCGAACGCGACACCCTGCGGCGCCTGGTGTCCGACCCTGCCTCGGGTGAGCAGCACGTGCTGGTGGTGCGGGGTGAGGCCGGTGTCGGCAAGACCGCCCTGCTCGACGACGTGGCGGCCCACGCCGAAGCCGGCTTCCAGATCACCCGGGTGGCCGGCATCGAATCGGACATCGGGCTCACGTTCGCCGGGCTGCAACACCTGTGCCTACCGCTACTCGGCTACCACGACACACTGCCTGAATTGCAGCGCAACGCTCTCGAGGTCGCTTTCGGCCGCGCGAGCGGGCCCACCCCCGACCGGTTTCTGATCGGGCTGGCAGTGCTCGGCCTGCTGGCGACTGCCGGCGAGCGACTCCCGGTGCTGTGCGTCATCGACGATGCGCAGTGGCTCGACCAGATGTCGCTGCAGACCCTGAGTTTCGTCGCCCGCCGACTGCTGGCCGAACGCGTGGTCCTGGTGTTCGCCGCCCGCACCGGCACCGCCGGGCTACTGGCCGGACTGCCCGAGCTCACCGTCACCGGCCTGTCAGACTCCGATGCACGCCAGCTGTTGGAATCGGTGGTGGTGGGCCGTCTCGACAATCGGGTGTTCGACCGCATCGTCGCCGAGACCCGAGGCAATCCCCTTGCTCTGGTGGAGGTTCCGCACAACGTCTCCCCCGCCGAGCTTCTTGGTGGGGTTCCGGTGACAGGTCACCGACCGTCGGCCGGGCACGTCACCGAGGGCTACGTCCGGCGCATCCAGGCGTTGCCGCGAGACACCCGCAAGCTGGTGCTGGCCGCCGCCGCCGAACCCGTCGGCGACACCACCCTGCTGATGCGAACCTTCAGCGAGCTCGGAATCCCGATCGAGGCGCTGGCCCCCGCCGAAGACAGCGGACTGCTCGAGTTCGGAACCCGGTTACGGTTCCGCCACCCACTGGTGCGTTCTGCGGTCTATCACGCGGCAGATCTCGAGGACCGCCGAGAAGTGCACCGCGCCCTGGCCGTTGCCATCGACGCAGATACCGACCCGGACCGCCGGGCCTGGCACGCCGCCCACGCGGCAGCCGGTCCCGACGACCGCGTCGCCGACGATTTGGAAGCCTCCGCCGCGCGGGCGCAGGAGCGCGGCGGGCTGGCCGCGGCGGCCACGTTCCTGGAACGGGCGGTTGCGCTTACCGCCGATCCGGCACTGCGCGCGTCACGCGCGTTGGTGGCCGCGCGCGCCAAACGGGAGGCGGCCGCGCCACACGAAGCCTACGAACTGTTGGCCATCGCTGAGTCGGGACCGCTGACCGAGCTGCAGCGGGCCGAGGCGATCCGCATGCGGGGCGCCATCCTGTTCACCCTGGGCCGGGTCGGCGACCCGGCCGCACCACCGCTGAGTACCTCTGCGGCACAACTGTTGCAGGCGGCCGGCCACTTCGAGCCGCTGCACCCGCAACTCGCCCGCGACACCTACTTCGAGGTGTTCGGCACTGCCATGTACACCGGCCGCAGCGACCCCGCCGCCCTCCCCCGCGCCGCCGGCGCCATCACCGCGGCGATGGCCGGCGCGGACCTCGACCGTCCCACCGATCGCCTGATCAGCGCGCTGTCGAGGCACGTGGCCGGCGGTGCAGCGAGCACCGAGATCCGTGCCGCTCTGCATGGTTGGCTGGCGCGCTACGCACCACAAGGCGGACAGACGGTGCAGTGGATGGCGCCGGCGACCCCGGTGCTGCAAGAGGCGGCAGCCAGTGAGATCTGGGACGACGATCTTTATCACCGATTGGCGGCTGACACCACCGAGCACGCGCGTCGGTCCGGATTCCTCTACGCCCTGCCGTTCGCGTTGGAGTTCCTGGCCGGATCCCAGCTTCTGGCGGGTGAATTCGACACCGCACAAGGTCTTCTCGACGAGGCGATGACCGTCTCGCAGGCAGTGGGTCATGTGCCGGCGAAGTACCACACACTGACGCTGCTGGGCTGGCGCGGCGACCCCGAGCAGGCGCTGCCCGCCCTGCACGCCGCCCGGGCAGCGGGCCTGGCGTGCGGAGAAGGGCGACTGGCCGGCGTGACGGCCTACGCCACCGCGGTGCTCTACAACGGCCTCGGCGAGTACGCACTGGCGCTCGAGGCTGCCCGGGAGGGCTGCGCGTACGACGACGTGGGCATCGTCGGGTGGAGCCTGGCCGAGCTGGTCGAAGCTGCCGTGCGGGTCGGTGACCGCCCGGCCGCCGAGTCCGCGATGTCGCGGCTGCGCGACCGCGCCGCGGCGGGCGGCACCGACTGGGGCCTGGCCACCGTCGCCGGCGCACAGGCGCTGCTGACCGAGGACGAGGACGCCTACCGCGAGGCGATCGAACGCTTCGAGCGGACCCGCCTGGCAGTACACACCGCACGCAGTCACCTGCGCTACGGCGAATGGCTACTGCGCACCGACCGAAAGACACCAGCGCGCAAGCATCTTCGAGCTGCCTTCGACGCATTCACCGGCATGGGTGCGGCCGCATTCGCCAACCGTGCGCGTCGACAACTGGCCACGGTGGGCGTCCGGGCCGGCAGCACCCGGGCCGGTGCCGGCGACTTGACCGCCCAGGAGGCCCAGATCGCCGACCTGGTGCGCAGCGGCCTGACGAACCAGGAAGTCGGCGCGCGGCTGTTCCTGAGCCCGCACACCGTGGACTGGCACCTGCGCAAGGTCTTCATCAAGCTCGGCATCACCTCGCGACGGCAATTGCGCACCAGGGGATGATTACCGGCGTGTGATCCCTTCTGGAGACCGACAGCGTCCGTCTCAAGACCAGAAGGCTTCATCATGAACATCGTCGTCATCGGAGGCACCGGACTGATCGGGTCCCGAGTGTTGCGCCACCTGACCGAGCTCGGCCACCAGGTGGTCGCAGCGTCGCCGTCCACGGGGGTCGACACGGTCACCGGTCTCGGTCTGGACCGCGCACTCGACGGCGCGCAGGTGGTGATCGATGTGAGTAACTCCCCGTCGCTCGACGGCAGCGCCGTCGAGTTCTTCGAGGCATCCACCCGCAATCTGCTGGCCGCCGAGAAGAAAGCCGGCGTGCAACACCATGTGGCGCTGTCGGTGGTCAACACCGATGCACTGGCACGCAAGATCGACTACTTCACGGCGAAAGTCCAGCAGGAGAACAGGATCGCCGCCGCTGACACGCCGTTCTCGATCGTGCGCGCCACGCAGTTCTTCGAGTTCATCCGGGCCCTCACCGACGCCTCGACCGACGGCGCAACAGTCCGGTTGCCGCACATCCTCATCCGGCCCATCGCCGCCGCGGACGTCGCCGAGGCGCTCGCCATCGCCGCGGTCAACGACCCGTTGAGCCGCACCATCGACATCGCCGGCCCGCGGGTCTACGGGCTGGACGACCTGGTACGCACCGCGTTGACCGCCCGCGGTGATCACCGCACCGTGATCACCGATCCGTCAGCCGGGTACTGGGGAGCACAGTTGGACGACGACGCGCTGGTACCGCAGGGGGAAGCCGTGCTGTTCGACACCCTGTTCGAGGAGTGGCTGCTGGAGACCGCTGCCACCGGCGACTGACCTGTCACAGAAACCCCCGCTGCGCTGTCTTCCTTGCTGAGGCCGGCAATGCGGAGGACGTGATGAGCTACCCCTGGGGAACCAAGCCACGGCTGTCACGCAAGCGGGGCCCCACCCCGCATGACTTGCGCGGGCGCGCCGCCGAGATGCGGGAGCTGGAGGAGGTGCTCGCCGGCGCCCGGTCGGGTTCGGCTCAGGCGCTGGTCCTGCGCGGCGAACCGGGCGTCGGTAAAACCGCGCTGCTGGCGCAGCTGATGTCCGAGGCGGACGACGTCACCATCACGCGGGTCGCGGGTGTCGAGTCCGACATGGAACTCGCCTACGCCGGGCTACACCAGCTGTGCATCCCACTGCTGGGTCATCTGCCCGACCTCCCCGAACCCCAACACACCGCGCTGACAGTGGCATTCGGCCGCGGCACCGGTGCGGCGCCGGATCGGTTCCTGGTGGGTTTGGCGCTGCTGACGCTGTTGGCCGTCGCGGCGGTCGACGCACCGGTGCTGTGTGTCATCGACGATGCCCAGTGGCTGGACCAGGTGACGGTCCAGACACTGGCTTTTGTGGCGCGCCGGTTGGCGGCCGAACCGGTGGCGCTGGTGTTCGCCGCCCGCGACGAGGGTGCCGAACCGCTGCGCGGGCTGGCCGAACTACACGTCGGCGGGCTCAGCGACGCCGAGGCCCGGCGCCTGCTCGACGACGTGATCGTCGGCCCCGTCGACGCTGCGGTACGCGACCGCCTGATCGCCGAGACGCGCGGCAATCCCCTGGCTCTGCTGGAACTCCCCCGCATCCTGACCGCGACCGAACTCGCGGCCGGATTTGGCCAGACCGGCACGCCGCAGCTGGCCGGACGCATCGAGCAGAGCTATCTGGCTCGAATCCGCAACCTGCCCAGCCAGACTCAGCGACTGCTGTTGGCCGCCGCAGCCGAACCCGTGGGTGATGCGGCGGTGCTGATCCGCGCCGCAGCGGGTCTCGGCATCCCGATCGACATGCTGGCTCCCGCCGAGTCGGCCGGTGTGATCGAGTTGGGTCCGCGGGTGAGGTTCCGGCATCCGCTGGTGCGGTCCGCGGCCTACCGGGGTGCCGATCTCAGCGCCCGCCGGACGGTGCACAGTGCGCTGGCCGACGCCACCGACCCGGAGACCGATCCCGACCGGCGGGCGTGGCATCTCGCCAGCGCCGCCGCCGGACCCGACGACGCGGTGGCCGCCCTGCTCGAGGAATCCGCGGGCCGGGCCCAGGCCCGCGGCGGGGTCGCGGCTGCCGCGGCATTCCTGGAACGCGCGGCCGCACTGACCGCTGATCCCAGCCGCCGCGCCGCCCGGGCGCTGGCGGCCGCCCGGGCCAAACGGGACGCCGCCGCCCCCACCGAGGCTCATGAGCTGCTGGCCGTCGCGGAACTGCACCGACTGCCGGCGCTGCACCAGGCGCAGGCCGCCCGGTTACACGGCCAGATGCAGTTCGTCCGGCGCCGCGGCGGCGACATATCCGCAACCCCACTGGCCGATACCGCTGCTCAACTACTGGATACTGCAGCACAATTCGAGGCTCTCGACGACTACACCGCGCGGGAGACCTATCTGGAGGCCTTGGCCGCCGCGATGTTCGCCGGTCGGCTGGGCAACCCCGGCTCGGTGGCCGAGATCGCGGCTGCCGCGCAGGATGCCCACCACAGGATGCCGGCGTCGTCGCTGTCGGTGGCCGCGCTGATGAACGTCATGACCCAACGCATCACCGAGGGCACGGCCCCGCTGGCGCAGGCGCTCGCATTGATGAGCACCCAGGCCGACGGCCGGGACCGGCAGCTGTCGCGGTGGATGGTGCCCGGATTCCCGGTGGTGCAGGAAACCGCGGCCTACAAGTTGTGGGACGAGGCGATCGTGGCGCGTCTCGCTGCGGCAGTGATGCGTCGGGCCCGCGACACCGGTGCGCTGGCCATGCTCCCCGAGACGCTGGCCTACCGGGCCGGACCACATCTGCTCGACGGTGAGTTCACCGAGGCCGCCATCCTGTTGGACGAGGCGCATGCCATCACTGAATCAACGAAATACCCGGCGCCGATCCGCTATCAGACCGTCCTGCTGGCCGCCTGGCGTGGGGACGACACCGCCTCCCGCGTGATCGACGCCGCGGCAGCCGACGGTACCGCCCGCGGCGAAGGCCGGTTGCTGGGCTTGACCTCCTATGCCACCGCGGTACTGCACAACGGTTGCGCACGGTACGAGGAGGCGCTGGCCGCGGCCGAGGTGGCATGTGAGTACGAGGACCTCGGCCTCTTCGGGTGGAGCCTCACCGAGCTGATCGAGGCGGCCGTCTACACCGGGGAGCTGGAGCGGGCCCAGTGGGCGCTGACGCAACTCGAGCAGCGCACCGTCAACACTGAAACCGGTTGGGCACGCGGCACGGTGGCCGGAGCGCGGGCATTGATCACCGGCGATGACGCGCTGTTCCGCGCCGGCATCAAACATCTCGGCCGCGCCCGGGTGGGCGTGCACCTGGCCCGCGCCCACCTGCGCTACGGCGAGTGGTTGCGCCGCGCGCACCGGCGCAACGACGCGCGCCACCACCTCACGCTCGCGCATGACATGTTCACCCGCTTCGGGGCCCAGGGTTTCCAGGACCGGGCCCGGCGCGAGCTCGTCCCCGCGGGGCAGAAGGTGCAGAAGCACCCGGTGGCGGCCGGGGAGCACCTGACGGCGCAGGAGACCCAGATCGCGCGGCTGGCCGGGACGGGCCTGACCAATCAGGAGATCGCCGCGCAGTTGTTCATCAGTGCGCACACCGTCGACTGGCACCTGCGCAAGGTGTTCGTCAAGCTCGGCATCACCTCACGCAGGCAGCTGCGCACCCTGTCGTGGGCCGGCTGAGTCACGCCGCAGCAGCGGCAGTGCCGCCGGTGCGTCCCGGTGCTCTGTCTGCCAGCGCCATCCGCAGTCTTTTGCGCGCGCGGAACATCCGTGACATCACGGTGCCGATCGGGATGTCGAGCATCTCGGCGATCTCGGCGTAGGCATATCCTTCGACGTGCGCGTAGTACATCACCAGGCGCTGCGGTTCCGGCAAGGCGAGCATGGCTGCTCGTATTCCGTTGTCCGGGAGCGTGTCCAACACATCCCGCTCCGGCGAAGCCGGGTTCGCGGTCCGGTCCGTGCCCGCGGCCAGCTCGGTGTCGGTCACCGAGTCCAGGGCCACCTCGGCGGGGCGGCACTGGGCGCGACGGTGATTGTTGATCCAGCGGTTCTGCATGATCCGGAACAGCCAGGCTTGGACATTGGTGCCCGGTGTGAAGGTGGCGAAGCCACGGTAGGCCGAGAGCAGCGTCTCCTGCAGGAGGTCCTCGGCGTCCGCGTCATTGAGGGTGAGCCGCTTCGCCCCGCGTAACAGGGTGCTGCGCAACGGAAGTACGTCCTGCTCGAACTGGGTGGTGAGAGTGGAAGTCATGTGATCAGAATCATCTTCCGCGAGCTCGGGCGAGCCCTCGTAACCACGTAGTCGTCCTCACGTGGTGCCGGCTACGTGGTGGTGTCACACCCGGGGCCGCTGTCCGGTCATAGCGGGTAGGGCGGCGCGGCCGTCTGGAAGCCCACTGAGGAGATGAACATGAGCGTGGTCAACCTGTCCCAACCCGGTGTCGTCGAGTCGACGCCGTCGCGCTACGCCTTGCAGGTCGGCGACATCGACGTGCTGGTGATCAGCGACGGCGTACTACCCATCACGGCGGTCACGATGGCCACCAACGCCCCACCGGCGGCCCTGTCGGCGTGGCTGCGGGACATGTACCTGCCGCCGGAGGTGCTGGATTGGCCGCTGAACGTCGCCGTGGTGCGCAGCGGTTCCCAGACCATCCTGATCGACTCCGGGCTGGGCACCGAGTTCCCGGACTTCCCGCGGGCCGGGCAGTTGGCGTTGCGGTTGGAGGGCGCCGGGATCGATCCCGCGTCGGTGACCGACGTGGTGCTGACCCACCTGCACATGGACCACATCGGCGGCCTGCTGGTCGACGGCCTGCGGGGCCGGCTGCGCCCGGACCTGCGGGTGCATCTGGCGGCCGCGGAGGCGGAGTTCTGGGAGGCGCCGGACTTCTCCAAGACCGTGATGCCGGCACCGATCCCCGAGGTGCTGCGCTCGACGGCCGCGCAGTTCCTCGACGTCTACCGCAACCAGCTGCGGCCGTTCGAGACCGAGTACGAGGTGGCCCCCGGTGTGCTGCTGCGCCGCACCGGCGGTCACACCCCCGGTCACAGCATCGTGCGGATCGAGTCCCGAGGCGAGGCCCTGACCTTCGCCGGTGATGCGGTGTTTCAGCCGGGCTTCGAGAACCCGGACTGGCAGAACGGCTTCGAGCACGATCCGGAGGAGTCCACACGGGTCCGGATCAAGCTGCTGCACGAACTGGCGGCCAGCGGCGAGCAGCTGGTGGCCACCCACCTGCCGTTCCCATCGGTGTGCCATGTCGCGTTGTCGGGCAACACGTTCCGGTTCGTGCCGACGGTCTGGGATCACTGACTAGGTGAGCTGCACGAAATTGCCTGCGTCGATCTGCGTTTCGCCCGACCAGCGGTAGGCGGTCAACGCGCCGCCCTTGGCAACGCTGAAGTCCAGACACGCGGCGTTGGCGCTCCAGTCGAGCCGTTCTTCGGGGGCGCCGCGGCGCCAGTAGTGACCGAAGAACACCGGCACGTGCCCGGTGTAGACGAAGTTGCGATCGGCGGCCGGCACCTCGACATCGGGCAGCTCCGGGTACGGGGAACCGTCTCGGGTGGTGAAGGTGGGCTCGATCATCGCCAGCTCCGCCACCGAGACGGCGTCCTCGACCCACCACCGCAACCGGGCCTGCTCGCGGCTGTGGTTGCCCTTGTCGAGGTACGGCGGCAGGCCGTAGGGCCGCAAATCCAGCTCGGGACCTTTGAGCAGCGTCTCGATCGCGGCGTACAGCGGGTGCGCCGGATCGCAGGCGTGCGCGATCTGCTCGGTGCTGGTGAACCGAGCACCGCCCACTTCGCGTTCGACCACCTGGATCGAGGCGGGATGCCAGCAGGCGTGCACCACCCGCAGATCGCCGAGGTCCAGCCACACCGGCAGCGTTCGGAACCAGCTGAGGTAATCGGCGCGCTGCGGCGGCGGCACCTGGTCCAGGAACGCGGCGTGCTGCTGGGTGTTCTTGGCCGAATGCGGACGCAGCGGACGGCCGCTGCCGGCCGGCCACTCCGCGTCGAACGCCATCGCGTTGAACTCGTGGTTACCGAGGGTCACCAGCGCGGCGCCGGCGTCGACGGTGGTCTTGACGATCTCCAGCACCCGCAGCTGACCCGGCCCACGGTCGATCAGATCGCCGACGAAGATCAGGCTGCGCCGGGGATGCCGGAACGCGCCACCCGCATCAGGCGCATACCCGAGCTGGTGGAGTAGTCGCTCGAGGTCGTCGGCGCAACCGTGGACGTCGCCGATGATGTCGTAACCGGTCACCGGCTAATTGTCTCAGGATCCAGAAGCTCAGCGGGAAGAGTCAGCCTCCTCGCCAGGTCCGGTCCACCCACCTCGCGGATGAACTCCGGGTCTCCGCACACCACCAGTTGGTCACGCGCCCGGGACAATCCGACGTAGAGCCGTTCCCGGGAGCGTTCGAACTTGCCGGTGTGTCCGCAAGCCCGAGCTCAGTCGCGTAGGACCTGGCACGGTTGAGAGCGTCGCGGACGGCGCTCGTTCGAACCCGCTCCATTTCCAGACCCTGTCGCTCTGCCGTCAAGGTCCACCGGACGTTCGTGGCGTGGAACCCCTCGGTACTGGCGACCTGCTCACTGACCCAGGCAGACAACGCCGCGAAGTCCCGGAATTCCACCTCGACGTCGACACTCGCGTGGTGCACCAGCGGGAGTTGCTCGCCGTCCTGATTCCAGGGCCGCGACCAGGTGCGAAGGTGACCCGCGGACCACCGGGTGACTGCTGGGTCACTTCAGGAAGAACTCCAGCAGCTCGCTCATCTGGCACTCCGTTCCGATCGTGACGCTTTCCGGAGGAGCCAGCTATAGGGGTTCGCCGATGTCAGGCAGAAGGGCAATACCTTCCGGCTGACCATTCCGGAACATCGCTGCTAACTCACGCACCTGACGTTTCGCCCACTCGGGACTGAATTTGCTCAGCACCTCGTACTGGTACAGGAAGCTCTGCTTTCGGTCTCCGATGTGCCTGGACGCCTGAGTGCTGACGATGCCCTCGCAGTACCAGTACAAGACATCATCGAGGTCTCCGACGCGGTCAAAACCAAGCTTTCCCCGTTCGAAGTAGGCAAAGTGATACAACCCGTCGTCATCGACGTAGATGTTGAGTCCGTCGTTGGTCCGCATACCGACGGGCATTGAGTGCAAGCCCAGTCGTTCCGAGATCCGGTCGAGACTTGCCTGAAGCTCCCCGGACTTATCGCCCGAGGGGTGGGCCGTCGTCACGGGGCAATTCTCTCTTGATGAGTTCGCTGACAGTAGGTTTGGCCCCGGGACCCTCAACGATCTGCCAACCCTCAAAACAGACACTCAGCGCCCTTGCTTCGCCGATGCGCGACCCGCGGCCAAGAACTCAACCGGCGGACGTCAAATGGGTTCGCCGATATCCGGCAAGAGAGCAAGATCCTGGGGCTGACCATCTCGAAAAGTCTGCGCCAACTCGCGGATTCGTCGCCTGGCCCACTCCGGGTCAAACTTACTGAGTACTTCGAACTCATACTTGAAGCGCTCCGCGCGGTCCCCGAACTGCCCCGCGGCCCGGTCTCTGACCACCCCTTTGCAGTACCAGTACAAGACGTCATCAAGATCGCCAACCAGGTCGAAGTTGATCTGGCCACGTTCGTAGAACGAGTAGTGATAGCTCCCATCTTCAGCGACGTAGATGTTGAGACCATCGTTCGTCCGTGAGCCAACTGGCACCGGTCGAGCACCGAGATCGTTAGCCAGGCGGTTGATTTCGCCTTGAAGTTCACTCAGTTCAGCGTCCAAGGGGTGGCCCATACCTGTCGAGAATACCCCTATCAACCAGCTCTGCGACGCTTACTCTCACACCGTCGGGGCCAACGATCATGTACTGCGTCGAATTCGGCGCCGGAGTTTGTCCGAACCACGGTTCGACAGGTCCTTGCAGGATCTGCCAGCCGGGCGGAAGTGGCTGCCCTGTCACCAGATAGCGGTTGTAATCCCCTCCGACCGATTCCGGCGTGAGGGCCCGGTCCGCGAAAGGAGTGCCGTCTGGTGCGAGGTATCGACCGTACTCGGAGCCAAACCGGTCGATGATGGTTCCCTCCGACAGCTGAGCAGGCTGCGGGACGTACTCGGAGGGGAACCCGTTGTTGTCTGGCCAGATGCGCGATGCTGGTGTGCCGAACAACGACTCGAAATCCGCCGCAGGCAGGCCACCCGTCGGATCCCAGCCTCGCAGAACAGCGGCGGGTGCGCCGCCGGGGGTAACGAGCTCCGCCGGCAGCCCAGCCCGCACCGCTGCGAACTCACCACCGAACGGCAGGGTGGCTGCGGACGCGCCGACGTCGAAGGTCTTCTCACCGAGGTAGTGCGCGGCGCTGGGCGAGTTCAATGCGTTCTGGACCTCTCCAACAGCGGTGCCGACAGGATCGGTGATCGTCTCATTGAGGCCATGGACGAGGCCCGACCATGACTCTTTGAGCGCGTCCACGCCCTCTTGCCCGGTCAGGTTCTTCAACAGTTGCTCGGTCGCAAACCAGCGGTCGCCGAAGCCCTCGGCGAAGCCAGGAGCGGGCATGCCGCCGGGTTCAGGCGGCTTCGCCTGAGGTAGTGGCTGTTGTGCGCGCATGACCATCTCGTTCAGCCGCCGCTCGATCTGGTCTGCAGGCACACCGTCGCGTTTCATGACTTCACGGGCCACTGACTTGAATTCGTCGACCGCTCGAGGGTTCAGCGGAACCGGCACAGCGGCCGATGGAGGCGCGCCTAACAGCTCCCCCAAGTTGGTCGGCTCAAGGGGGCCATCCGACGGAACATCGGAGCCCGCCGGCGTAGAGACTTCTGAAGGCTGACTGACTGCGGGGTCACGGCCGTCGATGGGATTGCCAGCAGCACTCTCGCCGGTCAGGGATCCAAGTAGGTCGTCCAGATTTGGTCCTTGCGCAGCGGACGGTGCGGCGATGGGAACAATGCCGCCCGCCATGTCAATGGCGTTGGCAAGCGCGGCATCAACCAAGTTGGCCTCACCGATCAGCTTGTCGACTCTCGACTGAAGCTGCTCCTGCTTGAGCAACAGCTCCATCGGGTTACCGCTGAAGCCGGGACCGGCCACCACTTGCCCTGATATCGGGTCGATCTCCATGCCCAGCGAGGCGGCGTCCGCCTTCAAGGTCGCCAAGTCTGACCTGATGCGTTCGATCTCATCGGCCGCGCTGCGGGCCGCGTTCGCAACTGCCAGGGCCTCTCTGCCGTGCGCATCCAGATCGTCACGGGTCTTCCCGATCGCTTCCTTCGCCGCTTCGGCTGCTTCACCGCCCCAGGTGGTAAAGGCGGGCAGTGTTGCCAAGCCGTTTGCAGCGTCCTGCACCGCTTGAGCACGGCTGGTGGCAGCGTGGAAAACCTCGCGGACGTCACCCGCATTCCAACGCTCGATATCGGCAAAAGTCAGGGTCATCGCACGCAGCCGCTATATCTCAGCGGATCCACTCTTCACAGCGATCACTCCCCCCGTTCTGCTCCTCCACCCACATACTTAGCAGCATCGGCAAGGTAGCGGTAGTCACCCGGCCGCGGCGCCGACCATGCCTACGTGATGCCCCCACCCTCAACCCGCACCACAGTGATCTCCGCCTTCTCGAACGGCAGCACATCGTCATCCGTCGCAGCACTGTCGGTCACCAGCGTCGCCCCGGGCGGGATCGGCGCCCACGCGTGGAAGGGGCGCCGGCCCAGCTTGTCGGCGTGCGCCAGCACGTATAGCTCCGAACTGCGTTGCATCATCAGCTCTTTGAGCCGGGTCTGCTCCAATTCTGCTTCGCAGATGCCGAACTCAGCGGTCACGGCGTCGGCACCCAGGAACGCGCGGTCGAAGGTCAGCCGCTCCAGGGTGGCCTCGGCAATGGGCCCAACGAAGCCCTGACTCAGATGCCGCAGGGTGCCGCCGATGCATTCCACCCGCACGTCGTTGGCGTCGGCCAGCGCCTCCAGTGTGGTCAGGCCCGAGGTGACGACAGTCAGTCCGGGCACCCGGCCCAGGTACTCCCCCATCGCCCCCACGGTGGTGCCGGCGTCCAGCAGGATGGTCTCACCCGGGCGCACCTGGCTGGCGGCCCACCGCGCGATCGCGTGCTTGGCGTCGAAGCCCTGCTGAGCGCGCTGGCGCAGCGACGATTCGGGGTGCCGCTCCAGCGCGATGGCACCGCCGTAGGTGCGGGCGATCAACCCCTGATCGGTCAGCATGCTCAGGTCCCGGCGGATGGTAGACGCCGTGACGCCGAACTGAACCGAGAGTTCCTCGACGTTGGTCAGCCCCGTGGAACGCGCCAGCCGGACGATCTCGGCGCGCCGCGCTGTGGAACCCCGTGGGGGCATCAACTTCTCCTAATTGAGAACAGTTGTGCTGGTGGCCAGTTCAGTGGCCTGCCGTAGAGCTTCGATCATGCTACCCGCTTCGGCAATGCCCTTACCGGCGATGTCGAAGGCGGTGCCGTGGTCCACCGAGGTCCGGATCACGGGCAGCCCCACCGTGATGTTCACCCCGGCCTCGATGCCCAGCACCTTCACCGGGCCGTGGCCCTGGTCGTGGTACATCGCGACGATCAGGTCGTAATCACCACGGCCGGCCAGGAAGAACGCGGTGTCGGCGGGCAGCGGGCCGTGCGCATCGATGCCGTCGGCCACCAGCGCGGCCACCGCGGGCACGATCTTCTGGTCCTCCTCGCCGTACCCGAACAGCCCGCCCTCGCCGGCGTGCGGGTTGATACCGCACAGCCCGATCTTCGGGTTCGGGATGCCCGAGCGCACCAGCGCCTCATGGCCGCGGCGCACCGTGCGCTCCACCAGCCCGGGCTCGATCTTGGCCACCGCATCGATCAGGCCGATGTGGGTGGTGACGTGAATGACCTTGAGCTTGGGCGTCGAGAGCATCATCGACACCTCCTCGGTGCCGGTCAGATGCGCCAGCAGCTCGGTGTGCCCGGGGAAGATGTGCCCGGCGGCGTGCAGCGCCTCCTTGTTCAGCGGCGCGGTGCAGATGGCCTGCACCTCACCGCGGGTGGCGAGTTCGGCGGCCACGCGGATGTATTCGTAGGCGGCGTTCCCTGCGACGGCGGACAGCTCTCCCCACGGCAGGTCGGCGGGCAGCAGATCCAGATCGATCACATTGATCCGGCCGAGCACCGTGTCGGCGTCGGCCACGGACTCGACGGTCACGATGTCGCAGGAGATGCCGAGCAGTTCGGCGGCCTGGGCCAGCCGCTTGGCGTCACCGATGACAACGGGCACACACCGGCTCAGCGTGGCCTGGTCCAGCACGGCGGGCACGATCACCTCGGGGCCGATGCCGGCGCCGTCGCCCATGGTGATGGCAACAATGGGACGAGTGGTCATGGTGGGTGTCTCCTGACTGGTGATAGCGGTGTCACGCTCCGGCGGCGATGCCAGATACGCGGCGATGTCGGCGAGGCTGGTGCGTTCACCGAAACTGCCGGGGCGGGTGACGATTCGGCGGCCGTCAGACGCGGTGCTGACGACGGCGCCGTGATGCACGGTGTCCACGGGGCACAAGGTGTGAACCCCGAGGGCATCGACAACCGCTCGCGCGGTCTCTCCCCCGGTGAGAACCAGATCGGGGTTGTGTGACACGGAGCGGTCCACCTGGGCGATGAAACGGCCGAGCGCGGTGGACAGGGCCCGCTGGTGTGCGACGGGGACGGATCCGACGATGGCGACGACGACGTGCTCGTCACCGCCGAGAAGCGTGGCGACACACTCACTGTCGATGCTCCCGGCCAGCAGGCGATCAGCGTCGAGGGCGACCTGCACGGCCCCACGATCGAGGAGCGCGGCCACCTGGGCGGGCGCGTTCGGGGCGGCCGAGCCCACCACCGTCAGCACGGGGCCGACGCCGACGGTCGGTGACGCCGGTTGCGGAACCATCGGAAAGGTGCGCGCCAGCGCGGCGCCCAGGGCAGCGGTGCCGACCAACTGGGCGCCTGCGACTGTGGCAGCCACGGCCACCGCGGCATCGAGGTCGGCATCGTCAGCGACATTGCACACGGCCACCAGCCCGGCCTCGAGCGCGTCGAGCACTTCCAGCGGTGAGGAGCACAGTGCGCTGGGGCGGTGGATCAGGTCGGTGACGCTGTGCGGCGCGGGCCGGTCTTCCAGGTGCCACAACGTGGTGTCCGGTAACGGGATCCCGTTGACGTAGAGCACCCCATCGCGCATGGTCCGGCTCAGCGCGGGCAGTCCGGCGGCGACAATCACCGGACCGCGGGCGGCCAGGGTGTCGACGATGACGCCGACGTGGCCGCGCAGCAGCGAGTCGATCTTGTGCATCACCGGCCGACCAGATGGCACCGCCTCGAGCGCCGTGCGCAGCACACATTCGGCGGCGTGCGCGTCCATGCCGCGGGAGTCCAGGTCCACCACGGCCACCGGGTGTGAGACGCCCTGGTGGGCGCGGAGTTCCAGCACGGCACCACCTCGGCCGAGGAACGCCGAGGCGGTCTCGGCGGCCCCGGAGAGGTCGTCGGCGAAGATGGTGATCCCGGCGTTCACAGTGACATCCCCGCACACTGCGTGAGCACTTGGCCGGTGATGCTGCGGGCGTCGGGACCGAGCAGGAATGCGACCAGCCCGGCCACCTCGTCGGCGTCGATGAGGCGGCCCATCGGCGGCATCTTCGGCGGGGTGTGGGTGCGGTTGGGGTCGGCCAGCATCGGGGTGTCGGTCGGGCCGGGGGCCACCACGTTGACCGTCACCCCACGGGTCACCAGTTCGGCGGCCCAGGAACGGGCCAGCCCCGCCAGTGCCGCCTTGGTGGCGGCGTACTGGCTCTTGCCGGCACTGCCGGTCATGGTGCGGCTGCCGAGCAGGACGATGCGTCCGCCGTCGGTGATCCGGGGTGCCAGGGCGTTGGCCAGCACCTCGGCGGCGCCGACGTGCACGCGCCACATCTGGGCGCTGTGCTCGGGGTCGAGGTGGCCCAGGGGTGCGCTGAACTGCAGACCGGCGGCATGCACCAGGGCGTCCACCGACTCGACTGTGCTGAGTTCTGCCGCGAGCGAATCGAACTCGGTCATGTCGGCTGCCACCCACCGGAAGCCGTCGGCGGCGATGCCGGGGTCGCGGCGGCTCAGCCCGAGGACGTCCCACCCGTCTGCCAGCAGCCGGGTGGTGATGGCGGCGCCGATGCCGGAGCTGGCGCCGGTGACGACCGCTTTCATGGTGTGGCCCCGCGCAGCCAGTCGGGCTCCAGGGCAACGTATTCGATGGCCTGGCGGAAGCGGGTAAAGGCGACATGGAGCCGGTCGCCATCACAGCAGATCGACGGGTAGGACAGTTCGCGGTTCAGCGCGTCGCGGGAGTTGTTGGACAGGCAGTACCCGTCGCCGTCTTCGATGGTGCGTCGCCACGGCCAGGTGAGGCCGCCGTCGTCGGAGAACGCCAGCGTCATCGGCGCGCGGGGCGCGCCCCAGAAGGCGGTGCGCTCGCCGGTGTCCACCACCACCGGCGCTGCACCGTCGGGTGCGGGGCCGTCGGCGATGCCGTCGTCGTCGATCTCGTCGTACAGCGAGAGCCGGCGCGCGGTGGCGTCGGCGGCACTGGAATGGTTGAACACCAGGGCCAGCCGGTCCTCGGGCAGCACCACGAACTGGATGGAGGAGTTGTTGTTGGGCAGTTCGGTGGGCTGGGGCGCCGACCAGCTCTGCCCGTCGTCGGTGGACACGCTGCGGTAGATCGCATCGGCCCAGCGGCTGCGGAACAGCGCCACCAGGGTGCCGTCGGAGAGCCGACCGATGTTCATGTGCACACAGCCGGTGCTCTCGGGCACCGCAACCTCGGACCAGGTGGCGCCGCCGTCGTCGGAGAGCAGCACGGCGCTGTAATCGCGGTTGCCCACCCACTTTTCGCCGGGCACCCGCACGCAGTAGAAGATCGGCAGCAGCAGGCGTCCGCTGCGCAGCTTTACCGGGGGTTGCCGAATGAACACCCCGGCCTCGTCGGTGGCCGGGATCAGGGTGTGGGTGGGGCCGAAGCTGCGGCCGCCGTCGAGGGAGATCCGGCGCTGCACCCGGGCGGTGTCCTGGTTGCCGGCGTGCTGGGAGGTCCACATCAGCCACACCTCGTCGCCGCCGTGGACGTAGAGCACGGGGTTCTGCTCGGAGCGGGTGTTGTCATCGGAGAGCTGCTGCGGGGTGGTCCAGGTGTCGGCGCCCGGGTCCAGGCGGGAGAACCACACGCTGATGTCGGCGACACCCTCCTGGGTGCCGGAGAACCACACGCACGCCAGCGCGCCGTCGGGCAGCACGGTGAGGTTGGCGGCGTGGTTCTGGATGTGCGGGGGCGGCAACAGGGTTTCGCGACGGCCGGGCTCGTCGTGCGGGCGCAGCACACCGTCGGTGTGCAGGGTGGAGGTGTCCGCGGTGGTGGTCATGAGTTTCCGTTCAGGGTCACAGCAGCCAGGTCGTAGGAGTTGGTGGGGCGCAGGTCGATTCCGTCGATGCGGGTGCGCCGGCCGAGCACGGCCTTGGGGACGAAGGACCACAGCATGGGGCAGGTGTCCCAGATGCGGCGCTGCGCATCAGCCAAGAGCGCATCGCGGCGGGCGGGTTCCACCTCCTCGGAGGCCTGGGTGATGATCGCGGTGATCTCCGGGAACAGGTAGCCGTGGTAGGTGTCGCGGGTCTCTTCCTTCTCCGGGGTGCCGGCGTACATGCCCTGCAGGATGGTCAGCGCCAGGCCGGTGGGGCTGGGGTAGCCGTTGCCCAGGATGTCCCAGTCGCCGGCCTTGCCCTGGCGCCACTGCGCGATGTCGCCGCCGGGTTCGAACTGCTGCAGGGTGGCGCCCACGCCGGCCGCCGAGAGCATCTGCAGCACCGATTCCATGATGTCGGTGTCGGCGGCGAATTCCCCGCTCTCCCAGATGATCTTGACACGCAGATCCTCCAGGCCCAGGGAACGCAACTCCGACTTGGTGCGATCAGGGTCGAAGGTGTAGCTCCCGGTTTCGATGGCACCGGCCAGGCTCAACGGGATGACGCCGCGCGAGGCGGTGGCCGAACCCTGCATCACATTGTCGATCAGCGACTGCCCGTCGATGGCATAGGTCAGGGCTCGGCGGACGCGGGCGTCGGCCAACGGGTGCCCGGCCGGCTTGCGGAAGTTGTAGAACAGCTGGTTCAGCCGCACCCCGTCGGTGTGCTGGACGGCGACGCCGTTGAGTCCCTCGATCTGGTCGGTGGAGTCGGGGGTGATGGAGTCGATGACGTCGAGCTCGCCGCTCCGCAGGGCGACCACGCGGCTGGACTCGTCGGGCATGAAGCGCACCTGCACCTGCTCCACGTGGGGTGCTGTGCCCCAGTAGTTCTCGTTGCGCGCCAGCGAGTAAGTGCCCGAGCCGCGGTCGGAGGCGGTGACGATGTAGGGCCCGGTGCCGACACCGCCGGAGAGGTCTTCGGGCTTGTTGGCCGCCGCCGGGGTGATGAGGATGTTCGACATCAGGTAGTCGAGCACCGGCACCGGGCGGGTGGTGTTGAGGAAGAAGCTGTTGGCGTCGAGGGGCTCCACCGTCGGCCACTCGGGGAAGAAGCCGGCCACGAACGATCCGTCGACCTGTTGGTACATCGACAGGGCGGTGGCCACGTCCTGCACCTGCACCGCGCTGCCGTCGGAGTAGCGGATGCCGGGGCGCAGGTGGACGAACCAGCGGGTGGGCTCGACGAGGCGGAACTCGTCGGCCAGCACCAGCCGCGGGGTGAGGTCGGTGGTGATCTCGGTGAGGGCCTGGCGCACGGCGCGCTGCACAGTGAGCGCGGCGTCGTACTGAAGAAGCTTGTTGTCCAACGTGTTCAGTGCGCGGTTGAGGCCCAGGCTGATCGCGTTGGGCCCGGGGCGGCCGGTGGGCGTGGCGCAGGACGCCACGACGGGCGCCAGGGCCATGCCGGCGCCGAGCAGCAGGCTGGAGCGCAGCATCGACCTGCGGGTAAAGCGTCGATCGAGTGGCGACTCGGTCATCGTCGACCTCCGAGTAGTGGCGGGTGGCGCGGTCACCAGAAACCAGTGAGCCTGTGACTGCTGCCACACAGACCATAACCGTTCTGCGCACAACACGCAATATTGGATTTGCATCTTGCGCATTACGCGCATCAATGTCATTGTGATCTGGACGACAAACCTTTCGTCAGTCGGCGTCCACCACGCGTGGAGTGCCGCTGCAGATCAGAAGGGTCGATGATGACCACACAGGTTCTTCACGAGGCCGGTGACTGACGTGGCCGACCAGCTCCTGGCGCCCATGCCGGCGTCCTCGGCCCCCGCGGCCACCACCCAGCGCGGTGTTCTCAGCAGACTGGTGGGCCCGATGCCGCGCTACATCCTGCGCCGCCTCGGGCAGAGCGTGCTGACGGTGTTCCTGACCCTGACCACCGTCTTCGTCCTGATCCGGATGGCGCCGGGTGATCCGGCCTACTCACTGGCCGGGCCGCTGGCCAGCACCGAGGACCTGGCCCGCATCCGCACCGACATGGGCCTGGACCAGTCGGTGTTCGTGCAGTACCTCAAATACCTGCAGGGTCTGCTGCACCTGGACCTGGGCACGTCGTACTCGTTCCAGGCCCCGGCGTTCGACGTGGTGCTCTCGCGGCTGCCCTACACCATCACCTTGGCCGTCTCGGCGATCCTGCTCACCACCCTGGTCGCGATCCCGCTGGGCGTCTGGATGGCCCGGCGCGCCGACACCCGCCGCGAGCTGGCCGCCAACGCCGTCACCATCGCCGGGCAATCCATGCCGGACTTCTGGACCGGCCTGATGCTGATCACCGTGTTCGCCGTGCTGATCCCGGTGCTGCCGCCGGCCGGGTTCACCACCTGGTCCAGCCTGATCCTGCCGACGGTCACCATCGCCGTGCTGCAGGTGGCGCTGATCTCCCGGATGGTGCGCCGCGAGATGGTCGGGGCGTTCCTGTCGCCCTACATCACCGTCGGGCGCGCCCGCGGCGTCTCCGAGCGCGAACTGATCTGGCGCTATTCGCTGCGCAACTCCGCGATCCCGGTGCTGACCGCCCTGGGCACCCGCTTCGCCTCCATGCTCAACGGCGTGGTGGTGGTCGAGGTGGTGTTCGCCTGGCCCGGCGTCGGTTCCCTGGTGGTGCGGGCGCTCGAGACCCGCGACTACCCCCTGATCCAGGCCACCGTCCTGGTCACCGCCGTGCTGGCCATCCTGGTCCAGTTGCTCGTCGACCTCTGCTACCCCCTGCTCGACCCGCGCGTGCGGCTCGGAAAAGGACGCTCGAAATGACCACTCCGGCAACCACCGTCATCGATCCCCCGGCCCAGCCGCGGCCCTCGGCGGTCACCGAACGCGACATCGCCCGCGCCGGCGCCACTCGACGCCGCCGCGACAGCCGCATCAAGGTCTGGGTGGGCACCATCGCCGTGCTGATCGTGGTGGCACCGGTGGCCCTGGCACGGATCCTGCCGCTGCCCTCCCCCGATGCCACCAACCTGGCCGCCCGACGGCTCCCGCCGCTGACCGACGGCCACCTGTTCGGTACCGATCAGCTGGGCCGCGACCTGCTGGCCCGCGTGCTCTACGGCGGCCAGGTGTCCCTGGCCATCGGCCTGCTGGCGGTGCTCGTGTCCGGGCTGATCGGCCTGACCCTGGGTGCGCTGGCCGGCTACCGCGGCGGCTGGATCGACACCGCCGTCAGCCGCCTGCTGGAAGCACAGCTCTCGCTGCCGCTGCTGATGATGCTGCTGTTGGTGGTCGCCCTGTTCGGTCCGTCCATCCCCGTCATCACCTTCGTCATCGCCATTGCCCAGTGGCCCGAGATAGCGCGCCTCACACGGTCTTTGACGCTGGTGGAACGCGAGAAGCCCTACATCGCGGCTGCCCATGTGCTGGGCCTCGGGCACGCCGGCATCCTGTTGCGCCACATCATCCCCAACATCGTCAAGCAGGTCTCGCTGGTGGTGCTGCTGCTGCTGGCCCAGGCGGTGCTGCTGGAAAGCGCCCTGAGCTACCTCGGCGCGGGCCCACAACGCCCCTTCGCCACCTGGGGCCGCATCATCTCCGACGGCCAGGACTACGTGACCACCTCGTGGTGGCTGGTGACCCTGCCTGGTCTGGTGATCGCCCTGCTGGTGGTGGGCGTCAACCTGCTCGGCGACGGCCTGCGCGACGGCCAGGGCGGCGGTCTGCGAAAACTGTTCTCCCTGCGCACGAAGGAGGCCTGAGATGGGTAACCTGCTGCACGTCGACGAACTGCAGATCGAGCTGATCACCACTCGAGGTGTGGTCCGCGCGGTCGACGGAGTGTCGTTCAGCATCGATGCCGGCGAGACCGTGACGATCATCGGTGAGTCCGGCTCCGGAAAGTCCACCACCGCCATGGGCATCCTCGGACTGCTGCCCGCCGACCTGGCCGTGCTCTCCGGCAGCGCCCGCTTCAAGGACACCGACATCCTGGGCAACGACGCCGCGCTGCGCAAAGTCCGCGGCCGCCACATCGCCCTGATCCCCCAGGACCCGATGACCGCGCTGAGCCCGGTGCACACCATCGGCGCCCAACTGCGCGACGCGGTGCGCCACAGCGGCGTCTCCGGCCGCGCCGCCCAGCGCCAGCGCGCCGTGGAACTGCTGGACCAGGTGCACATTCCGCGCCCGGCCGAACAACTCACCAAATACCCCCACCAGCTCTCCGGCGGCATGCTGCAGCGCGTCCTGATCGCCGCCGCACTGGCCGCCGGCCCTGAACTGATCGTCGCCGACGAACCCACCAGCGCCCTCGACGTCACCGTGCAGGCCAGCATCCTGGACCTGCTGCTCGAACTGCAGGAACGCACCGGCGTCGCGATGCTGCTGATCACCCACGACCTCGGCGTGGCCCGGCTGATGTCGGACCGCATCTTCGTGATGAAAGACGGCCGCTTCGTCGAAGGCGGCTGCGCCGAGAGCCTGCTGGGCAACCCCCAGACCGCCTACAGCAAGCGACTTCTCGACGCCGTGCCGCGGCTCGACGTCCCCACCGGCATGGAGGTACCGGCATGAGCGAACCATTGCTAAGCATCGAGGATCTGGTGGTCGAGTACCCGGTGCCCGGCGGGGTGTTCCGGGCGCTGGATTCGGTGAGCCTGAGCGTCGAACGCGGCGCCTGCCTGGCCGTGGTGGGCGAATCCGGCTGCGGCAAGTCCACTCTGGCCAAGGCCATCGTGCGGTTGGTGCGCCCGGCGTCGGGCACGATCTGCATCGACGGTGTGGACATCGCCGCGATGTCGGAACGCAAACTGCGCCCGTTCCGCTCCCGCATCCAGATGGTGTTCCAGGACCCCTACGGCTCGCTGGACCCCCACCTCAACGCCGTCGACATCGTGGCCGAACCGCTGCGGCTGCGCGGGGTGCGCAGCCGGCGCGACCGCGAGGCCCGGGCGGCGAAGCTGATCGACCAGGTGGGCCTACCCAGCAGCGCGCTGCGCCGCAAGCCGGCCGAGTTCTCCGGCGGCCAGCGCCAGCGCATCGGCATCGCCCGCGCCCTGGCCAGCGAGCCGGAGCTGCTGGTGTGCGACGAGGCCACCAGCGCCCTCGACGTGTCGGTGCAGGCCCAGGTGCTCGACCTGCTGCGCGACATCAAACGCGACACCGGCCTGACCTACGTCTTCATCTCCCACAACCTCGGGGTGGTCCGCGAGATCAGCGATACCATCGTGGTCATGCGTTCCGGCGGTATTGTCGAATCCGGTTCCACCGCACAGGTTCTGACGCACCCCAGCCAGCCGTACACCGTGGCGCTGCGGGCCGCGGCGCTGGATCCCACCACCATGACCGGAATCAAACCGCGCGACGTGGTGTCGCGCCTGACCACCGCAGTCCAAGGAGCAGCCTGATGCCCGAGCTCGACTTCACCCGCCCGGTTCTGGGCACCATGACCTTCGGAGACACGGTCACCGCCGACGTCGCCGCCCAGATGGTGGACGCCGCCCTGGCCGCCGGCATCACCCACATCGACACCGCCAACGGCTACGCCGGCGGCGAGGCCGAACGGATCCTGGCCGACGTGCTGCGGGGCCGTCGCGATCAGGTCACCGTCGCCACCAAGGCCGGGATCCCCCACCCGGACGCCGACGGCCATGCACCGCTGTCGCCGGTCGGGTTACGCGCCAGCGTCGAGGGCAGCCTGCGCCGCCTGGACACCGAACGGGTGGACCTGTTCTACCTGCACCAGCCCGACCGCGCCACCCCGCTGCACGAAACCCTTTCCACCGTTGCGCAACTGGTGGAGGAGGGCAAGATCGGCGCGCTCGGGGTGTCCAACTACGCCGCCTGGCAGATCGCCGAGATCAATCACCTGGCCGACCAGGTGGGCGCACCCCGGCCGGTGGTGGCCCAGCAGGTCTACAACCTGCTGGCCCGCCGCATCGAAGACGAGTACGCCGAATTCGCCGCCGTCACCGGGCTGATCACCATGGTGTACAACCCGCTGGGGGGCGGGCTGCTCACCGGCAGGCACAGCTTCGACGCCGACCCCGCCGAGGGCCGCTTCGGCGACTCCCGGCTGGCGGCGATGTACAAGCAACGCTATTGGAACACCACCGTTTTCGACGCCCTGTCCCAGCTGGCGGTCCTGGCCGACAAGGCCGGGCTGCCGATGACCGAACTGGCGCTGCGGTGGCTGGTCAGCAAGCCGGTGGCCGGCCCGCTGCTGCTGGGCGGATCCAAGGTGAGCCACCTGGAGAACAACATCGCCGCCATCAACGCCGGACCGCTGGACGCCGACCTGGTGGCCGAGTGTGACGACATCGGTGCCGCGCTGCGTGGCACCATGCCGAACTACAACCGCTAGGAGCGCCATGACCGCGAGTGACTTCGCCGCCCGCCTGCGCCGCCGCGAGCGCCTGATCGGCTACTGGTCGGTGCTGGACTCCCCGGTGTCCACCGAGTGGCTGGCCCACGTGGGCTATGACTACCTGGCGCTGGACATGCAGCACGGGCTGATCGGCTACTCCGGCATGGTCGCGGGGCTGACCGCCATCGACGCCGCGCACGGGCCCGTCGGCCTGATCCGGGTGGAGGCCAACAACCCCACCCCGATCGGGCGGGCGCTCGACGCCGGCGCGGCCGGGATCATCGTGCCGCTGGTCAACACCGCTGACGAGGCCGCCGACGCCGTGAACGCCGCCACCTATCCGCCGGCCGGGATCCGGTCCTACGGCCCCATGCGCTCACAGCTGCGCATCGGCCCCGTCCCCGCGATCGCCGATGCCGACACCGTGGTGCTGGCCATGATCGAGACACCGCAGGGCCTGGCCAACGTCGAAAGCATCTGCGCGACACCGGGTCTGGCCGGGGTGTACGTCGGGCCGTCGGATCTGCGGCTGGCTGTCGGCGGTGCCCACCCGCAGGACCCCGCCGTGGACGACGAGTTCGAGGCGGCCCTGGTGCGGGTACGCGACGCCGCCGCCGCGGCCGGGGTGGCTGCCGGCATCCACACCCCCGACGGCGCCACCGCCGCCCGCCGCCTCGGCGAGGGCTTCACCTTCGCGTCGATCGCCTCGGACCTGACGCACCTCAAGCAGGCTGCTGCCGCGCATCTGAAGGCCGCCACCGGGGGTTGATCTGCGGAAGCCCCGGGCCCCGAGAAGGGTCCGGGGCTTTCGGCCAAGCAGCAGCGCGGTTTTCTGCATCCGGGCTGCGATCCGTCGGCATTCGCGACCGTGCTGCAGAAAAGCGCTTATCCGACCAGCGGCTCATTAATCAGCGTCTCGCCATAAACCCCACGAGGTCAATCAACGACGCGCCAATCAGTTCCCATTAGGCGGTCAAACAGAGGGCCGCGGCCCCGATGCGCAGTACCGAGCCGGGGGTGCCCCCCTGCCCCCGGACCGAGAACTACGGGTTTTCCGTGGTCCCTGACCACGGCCTCCAGTGCCATCGTCGTAGGCATGAAGGACGTGCTGGTTCTCGGTGGTGGCTTCGCCGGGGTGTGGAGCGCCGCCGGCGCGGTCCGCCTGGCCCGCTCGGTGGGCAACGACGACCTGCGCGTCCGCCTGATCAGCACCGGCGACGACATGGTGATCCGGCCGCGCCTCTACGAGCGCAACCCGGACAAGATGCGCGTCAGCCTGGACAGCCTGCTGGGCCCCATCGGAGTCAACCGGATGAATGCCCGCGTCGAGTTCATCGACGTCACCGCCCAGATGGTCAGCGCCCGCGACCATGACGGAACACCCGTCACCGCGATCTACGACCGGCTGGTGCTGGCCACCGGCAGCCAGCTCAACCGACCGACCTTCCCCGGGTCGGCCCACGTCTTCGACATCGACACCGTCGAGGCCGCCACCGCCCTGGATGCACATCTGCACCGGCTCCCCCGGCTCGACCAACAGGGCCGCTACACCGCCGTTGTGGTGGGCGCCGGCTTCACCGGCGTGGAGATCGCCACCGAGTTGGTCGGCCGGCTGCGCGAGATCGCCGGGACCGACGTCCGCGTCGTCCTGGTCGAACTCGCCGACGTCCCGGGTCCTGAACTCGGACACGCCCCGAGGCCCTTCATCGTCGACGCGCTCACCGAGCTGGGCGTCGAGCTGCGCCTGGGCCGCACCCCGATCGCAGCCACCACCGATACGGTGACCCTGGACGACGGCGAGATGATCCCGGCCGCCACCGTGGTCTGGACCGTCGGCATGGCCGCCAGCCCCCTGACCGCGCAGATCCCTGGTGAGCGGGACCGGTTCGGCCGCCTGCTCGTCGATGAGTACCTGCGCGTGACACCCACGGTCTACGCCGCCGGCGACACCGCCGCCGCGATCGCCGATGACGGCCATCCCACCATCCAGAGCTGCCAGCACGCGCAGCCGATGGGCAAGTACGCCGGCCACAACGTCGCCGCGGACCTCCTCGGACTGCCGATGCTGCCGTTCACCGCCGACCCGTACAGCAACTGCCTCGACCTCGGCGCCGCCGGCGCGCTCATGACGGTGGGCTGGGACCGGGTCGTCGACAAAGCCGGTGCGCAAGCCAAAGCGATGAAACAGGCCATCAACACGCAGTGGATCTACCCGCCCATCGACTCCGCCGACGCTCTGCTCGCCAAAGCCGGCCACTTCAGCAACAGCGCCTAGGAGGAAAACATGTCCCCAACCAGGATCGTGGTCGTCGGCGGCGGATACGCCGGCGTCCTGGCCGCCAACCGCCTGCGCCAACGCGCCGACGTCGACATCACACTGGTCAATCCGCGGCCTCAGTTCGTCGAACGGATCCGCCTGCACCAGTTGGTCGCCGGCAATGACGACGCCATCGAGGACTACTCGGCGGTGCTCGCCGACTCGGTGAAGCTGGTGGTCGACAGCGCCCGACGCATCGATGCCGCTGCCCACCAGGTGCAGCTGGGATCAGGAGCGTCCCTCGATTATGACTACCTGATCTACGCCGTCGGCAGTACCGCCCCCGTGCCGCCGTCGGTGCCCGGCGCCGCCGAGTTCGCCTACCCACTCGGTGAATTGGAGGCAGCGCAACGCCTGACCGCGCGACTGGCCGATGTGCCGCTGCAGGCGCCCATCGTGGTGGTCGGCGGCGGACTGACCGGAATCGAAGCGGCCTCCGAATGGGCCGAAGCCGGCCGCAACGTCACCCTCGTCACGGGTGCGCTGGGTCCGTCACTGGCCCGCGGCGGCCGCAAGTCGGTGGCCAAGCAGCTGAAGAAGCTCGGGGTCACGGTTGTCGAGAACGCCACCGTCACGCAGGTGGACAAAGACCGCGTCATCCTGCGCGACGGCACGCAGCTGCCGAGCGCTGCCACCGTGTGGACCGCCGGCTTCGGTGTCCCCACCCTGGCGGCCGACAGCGGTCTGCGCACCGACCGGCTGGGTCGGCTGCTCACCGACGAGACCCTCACCAGCGTCGACGATCCCACGATCATCGCCGCCGGCGACGCGGCCTCCCCCTCCGGTGTCCCGTTGCGAATGAGCTGCCAGCTGGCCATGCCCCTGGCCTCCCACGCCGCCGACACCCTCTTGGCGCGCCTCGACGGCACGAAGCCCAAAGACCTGAACCCGGCCTCGGTGGGTCAGTGCATCAGCGTGGGCCGCCACGGCGGCACCATCCAGATGTCGCACTTCAACGACGAAGCCCTGCCGATGCACCTCGGCGGCCACCTGGCCGCCACCATCAAGGAATCGGTGTGCAAGGGCACGGTGTCGTTCCTGGCCAAGGAGGCCCGCAAACCGGGCAGCTACTTCTGGCCCAAAGGTGGTAAGCGGCAGAAGAATCTGAGGAAAGGGACAGCCAGTGTCTGATGTGATGGACAAATTGATGAAAGCCATGACCGTCATCCAGTCGGTCACACCACCCCACATCCCCGACGGTGCGGACGCGATGACCGCCATCATCGAATGGGGCCCCGGCGACAAAGGCGCGCCGCCGCACCGCCACCCCGGCGGACCGTGTTTCGGTTACGTCCTCGAAGGCGAGATGCTCTTCGAACTCGAAGGTGAGGCGCCGCGGGTCATTCGAGCCGGAGAAGCGTTCTGGGAGCCCGGTGGCGACGTCATCCACTACTCCGACGGCAACAACCGCGACGACATCCCACTCCGATTCCTCGTCACCATGCTCTGTCAGCCGGGCGTGGACATGTTTGTCCTCGTCGACGACGCTGAACTCGACGAACGCAAAGACCGCCGCTTCCAGGAGGGACAGAAATGAAGATCACGATCATGGGCGCCACCGGCCAGATCGGCAGCCAGGTTGTCGAGTTGCTCACCGCCGCAGGCCACGACGTCAACGCAGCTTCCCGGTCCTCGGGGGTGGATGCGGTCGCCGGAGAGGGGGTGGCGACCGCATTCGCCGGGGCCGACGTGGTGGTCGACGTCCTGAACTCCCCCACCCTGGAACCCGGCCCGGCGCTGGACTTCTTCACCAACTCGGCCACCACCCTGCTCGGCGAGGCTGCCAAGGCGAATGTGGCGCACTACGTGCTGCTGTCCATCGTCGGTGTCGGGAGCATCGACGCCGACGGCTACCTGCGCGGCAAGCACCTGCAGGAGGAACTGGTGGCCAACTCCGGCGTGCCCTACACCATCGTGCGGGCCACCCAGTTCCACGAATTCACCGCAGGAATCGCCGAATCACTGGTGGTCGACGGTGTGGTGCACGCACCGGATGCGATGATCCAGCCGGTTTCTGCAGCCGAGGTCGCGGGCGTGGTCGCGCGGGTGGCCACGGAGGCGCCGCGCAACGGCGTGCTGAATTTCGGTGGCCCGGAGAAGATGTCGTTCGCCGACCTGGCTCGCACCGTGTTCGCCACGCAGGGCAAGGATCTGCAGGTGATTGTCGATCCGCAGGCCACCTACTTCGGGGTCCCGGTCCAGCAGCACAGTCTGGTCACCGGCGACGGCGCCGAGCTGGGCACCACACGGCTCTCGGAGTGGCTGCGGCGATGAGCGAACTGGAAGGCCGCACCGCACTGGTCACCGGCGGTAGCGCCGGAATCGGTTTCGCTACGGCCCGACGGCTGGTCGACGCGGGCGCCTCGGTGATCATCACGGGGCGCAATCCGCAACGCGGAGAACGGGCCCGGGACAGCCTCGGACCGGCGGCACAGTTCGTTGCGGTGGACATGGCCGACCCGGCCGGGGTGGAGCGGCTGGCCCGCGAACACGAACCCGACATCCTGGTCAACAACGCCGCACGCTTCCCGGCGGCCCTCACTGTCGACCAGGACGAGAACGACTTCGGGCACACCTTCGCCACCAACGTGCGCGGGCTCTACTTCCTGGTGGCCGCAACGGTGCCCACCATGATCCGCCGCGGTGGCGGCGCCATCGTCAACGTCACCTCCATGGTGGCGTCCAAAGGTGTTCCGGGCGCCTCGGTGTACAGCGCGTCCAAAGCCGCGGTAGAGCAGTTGACCCGGACGTGGGCCGTCGAGTTCGGCCCGCACCACATCCGGGTCAACAACGTCGCGCCCGGACCGACCAGCACCGAGGGGGTCGCCGCCGAATGGGGCGAGACCAACGACGAACTCGGGCGCGCCTTGCCGCTGGGACGCACGGCGGATCCCGCCGAGATCGCCGAGGCCATCTACTTCCTGGCCTCGCCGCGCGCCAGCTTCATCACCGGAACCACCCTGCACGTCGACGGCGGCGGCACCGCCGTCTGAAAGGAAAATCATGGACTTCGACGACGTGGTGCTGCGCAGGCACTCCTCGCGGATGTTCCTGCCGGACAAACCCGTACCGCAGGAACTACTGGAGGAGGCGCTGACGCTGGCCATGCGCGCACCCTCGAACTCCAATGTCCAACCCTGGCGGCTGTTCCTGGCCTCGGGCGCCCGACGCGAACGCCTGGGCGCCGCGCTGGCCAAGGAAGTGCGCACCACGCCGCCGCCGAATCTCGGTCTGCCCGAGTCGCACAGCCATCTGCGCCGTGAGCTGGGTGCGCTGCTGTACGGCGCCATGGGGGTGGCCCGCGACGACAGCGCCGGCCGCTGGAACGCCCAGCTGCGCAACTGGGACTTCTTCCACGCGCCGGTGGCCGGCATCGTCTGCATGCACCGCGATCTGGGCCTGCCCGACGCCATCGGCGTGGGCATGTTCCTGCAGACGCTGCTGTTGGCGCTGACCGAACGCGGCCTCGACAGTTGTGTGCAGGTCTCCACCGCCCTCTACCCGGACGTGGTACGCCAACACCTGGACATCCCCGACGACCTGACGGTCCTGTGCGGCATCTGCATCGGGTATGCCGACCCCGCGTTCGCCGCCAACAGCATCAACACCCCGCGCAACCCAGTGACCGAGAACGTCGTCTTTCTCGACGACTGACATGGACGACGCACTGTTACTGCCCACCGGCAGCCTCAAAGACGAACTGCGCACCGTCTTCCTGTTCCAGTTCCTCACCGAGGAGCAGCTGGATGCGCTGTGCGGCAATGGCCGCTGCACCACGGCTGCGGCAGGGACGGTATGCCGCGAAGGGGAGCCGGCGCAGTTCTTCTACGTGCTGCTCGACGGCGGTGACGTGGTGGTGTCGAAGCGCTCCGGCGACAACGATGTCGAACTGCACCGGACATCCGAACGCGGAACGTATTTCGGCGCGATCTCCGATGCGGTCCAGGTGTACGACGTGTCGGTGCGGGTGACGCGGCCGTCGCGCCTGTTCGTCGTCGACGCCGGGTTCTTCACGCAGTTCACCCGGGCGGTGTGGCCGGTGGCGGTCCACCTGCTCGAGAGCAGCGTCACCGGCGGTCTGCGACAGCGTCAGCTGCTGGGGCTGCAGGAGAAGCAGCACGCGCTGGCGACCATCACGGCGGGACTCACCCATCAGCTCAACAACCCTGCGGCGGCCGCCGTGCGGGCTGTGGCCGACCTGCGCGACAGCATGGCCGAAGCGCACCGCCATCTCGGGGTCCTTGCGCGGACTGCTCCGCAGGCACTGAGCGGAGTGCTCGCGATTCAGGACGAGATCAGCGCGCTGCTTGCCACCGAGGTGACGCTGACGCCGCTGGAAACCGCGGATCGTGAAGACGCCCTGGATGACTGGTTTACCGACCACGGCATCGCCGACGGTTGGCGCTTCGCCTCGACGTTCGTGGAGGCCGGACTCGACGCGGGCTGGCTGGACCGCATTGCCGCAGCCACACCGGGATCGCTGCCGAGCGCCGTCTGCTGGCTGCGCCACATCATCGACATCGAGATGCGAACCCGCGAGATCGCCGAGGCCACCGCCCGCATCTCTACGCTGGTCGACGGCGCCAAGCCCTACTCGCAGATGGACCGCGGCCCCTACCAGTGCATCGACATCCACGAGATGCTGCGCAGCACCGTGCTGATGTTCGGCGACAAGATCGCCATGGCGGGCAAGGCGGTGACCCTGATCAAGGACCTGGACCACACACTGCCCGAATTGCATTGTTATCCCGCTGATCTGAACCAGGTGTGGACCAACTTGATCGACAACGCCCTCTACGCGATGAACGGCCGCGGAACGCTGACGGTGCGCACCCGGCGCGAGGGTGATGCGATGATCCGGGTGGAAATCTGCGACGACGGTCCCGGCATCCCTGTCGACATCATCGACCGGATCTTCAACCCGTTCTTCACCACCAAACCCGTGGGTGAAGGGCCGGGGCTGGGTCTGGATCTGGCGTGGCGCATCGTCGTCGACCGGCACGGCGGCCACATCTCGGTGCAGTCAGTGCCCGGCGATACCCGCTTCATCGTGTGTCTGCCGCTGGAGGCGCCCGCCCCGACGGCGTCCTGACTGCCACGATTGTCCGAGCGCAGCGGGAGGGGGGTCCGGTGATGAGCGCTCCAGAACTGACCGGGCGCACGATTTTGGTGACCGGGGGCACCTCGGCCGTGGGCGTGGCCACCGCGGCCCTGTTCGCCGCGGCCGGCGCCCAGCTCATCATCAGCGGCCTCGACGCCCGCGCCGGACGGGCTGTCGTCAGCGACCTCGGCCCCGGCGCCCGGTTCATCGCCGCGGACCTGGCCGACCTGGAGTCCGTCGACCACCTGGCCCGGCAGGTGCCCGTCGACATCCTGATCAACAACGCCGCCGTCACCGACGTCGACACCCTGGGCGGACTCTACTTCCTGGTGTCCGCCGTCGCGCCGTGCATGATCCGCCACGGCGGAGGCGCCATCGTCAACGTCGTTTCCGAGGGTCCCGGTGCCGTGGCCGCGCTGACCCGCACCTGGGCCGCAGAGTTCGGCGGCGACGGGATCCGGGTCAACTGCGTCGTCACCGGGGTCCGGGCCAATCCGCTGGGGCGGCGCGCAGAGCCGCGCGAAATCGCCGAAGCGATCCTGTTTCTCGCCTCACCGCGGGCGAGCTTCATCACCGGCGCCAGCCTGCTCGTCGACGGCGGTGCCGATGTCCTGTGAGCGGGCATTGAGTGCATACGCGTGCCGCAGCACCCGCACCTGGAGATAGCCGACGGCGATCGCCAGCGGCACACCGGTGAGCAGGTCCACCACACCCAGGGCCACCACGTTGTCGCTGAAGTAGAACGGCAACTTCGTCAAGGTCCGGGTGGCCGCGGCGGCGGCGAAAAGGGCTGTGGCCCAGTCGTATCCTCGCAGCAGGGTCTTGTTGGTGCGCCACTGCCGGCCGGACACCAACGGGCCCAGCAGCATTCCGAGCAGCGGCCGGCGCACGGCGATGGACAGTAGGAAAACGACGGTGAAGACGCCGGTCTGGATGAGGTCGGGCAGGAACACGTCACCACCGTCGCCGCCGGCCAGAGCCATCAGCCCGGACAGGGCCACCAGGATCATGCCGCCGACCGCGGGGGCCACCGACTGACCCGCGATCCGGCGGGCCGCAGCCAGTACCACCGCCAGCCCCAGCGCCGACATCGTGGACACCACCAGGTCCGGGGTGACGAGATAGACCACCAGGAACAGCAGGTTGGGACCTACGGCGTCGACGATCCCCCGCCAGCCGCCCACCACGTCGATGATCGGGATGTCCGGGGAGGCGATGAGCGCGGAGAGCCGCTGCCGCGCACCGGAGCTGCGGACCGGAGGTTCGGTGTCGAGTAGGTTCGTCAATCGGGTGCTCTCCCTGTGAGTTGCAGTGTGTCGGTGGCAACTCCACTGTTGCCATCCCGGCATGGTCCAGCCAGGACTCAGCAGTCCCTGGATCACCGACCCCTTCTCGCGGCCGCCCGACGTCGGGAAACTGGGCACCATGTGCACCCTCGACACCCGCCGTGATGTGGCGGCACCTCCAGACGGCCTGCTCTTCCTCGGCCAGTTGCTGCGCGAGCCGCGCCACGTGGGCGCGGTTGCACCGAGCTCCGCCCGGCTGGCGGCGGCCATCACCGCGGCGATTCCGGAGCAGGGCGATCCGGTGGTGGTCGAACTGGGCGCCGGTACTGGGGTGTTCACCGAGGCCATCCGGGGCCGGCTGCACGGGCGCGGTCACCACGTCGCTGTCGAAGTGAACCCGACGTTCGCGGCGCTGCTGCGCCGGCGGTTCCCAACGGTCGACGTGGCCGAGGCCGACGCCGAGGCGCTACCCGAGATCGTCGCGTCCCGGGCGCTGACGGCCGCCGACGTGGTGGTGAGCAGCCTGCCGTGGGCGTCGTTCGGTGCCGGCACCCAGGACCGCCTGAGCCGGGCGGTGCTCGGGGTCCTGACCCCGGACAGCGTGTTCACCACCTTCGCCTACGCGCACGCCCAGTACCTGCCGTCGGCGCGCCGGTTCCGTGCGCTGCTCGCCGAACGGTTCGAAGAGGTGGTGACCAGTCGCACGGTGTGGCGCAACCTGCCGCCTGCACACGTGCTGCACGCCCGGCGGCCACGCCTGTAGCTACTGTCGACCGGAGGGCGCTGCGCTTGCTTTGCGGCCATTCCGACCGACCACTCAACTGCCTGAGCTAGTATTTCCGGCCGTGGCTAAATTGACCGTTGCGATAATTGCCTTCGCCGCCGCGCTTCCCTTCGGACCCGTGGCGAACGCCGAGCCCAGCTCGTCGTGCGACGCGAACTACTCGGGCCCGTGCGTACCGGTAGACAGCGATGTCGACTGCGCCGGGGGCAGCGGCAACGGCCCGTCCTACGTGCAGGGTCCGGTGCGTGTCGTCGGCTCCGACATCTACGGCCTCGACCGCGACGGCGACGGCATCGGCTGCGATTCCTGACTCAGGTGCCGACGAAGTCCCAGGTGCCGGCGAGCACGGCCACGGCAATGGAGCCGGCGCCGATCACCAGTCCGTAGCCGATGATCGCCCACTCCGCGCGGCCGAAGCGTGACGGCCTGGCCCAGGTGCGGGTGGGGTAGGCGCCGAAACCGCGGGCTTCCATGGCGGTGGCCAGCTTGGATCCGCGCCGCAGCGCGAAGACCAGCAGTGCGAATGCCTGCCCGAGGAAGCGCCGCACCCGGGCGTGGTCGGCCACGCCGCGGGCCCGCCGCGCGTACCCGAGGTATTGCCAGTCCTGGCGCAGCAGCCCGACCATGCGCAGCCCGGCCAGCGCGCCGATGACAAAGCGGGCCGGGAGTTTCAGGATCTGACCCAACCCGTCGGCCAACTCGGTGGGCTGGACGTCGAGGAACAGGAACACCGAGGGAAGCGCGATCGCCAGCACCCGCAGGAACATCGCCGCGGCCAGTTCGATCGAGCCGTCGCTGACGGTGATCAGCAGGAACTGCCAGTGCACGGTCCCGCGTGGCTCGCCGTAGAGCAGGTTGGTCACCGCGGTGAGCGCCGCTGCCACGGTGATCAAAGCGGCGCGAATGAGGAACGCCCGCAACGGCACCCGCATCGCCAGGAACAGCGGGATCTCCAACACCAACGCCGTCAGCGCCGACACCCAGTCCACGCTTAGCACCAGCGCCACCGCGATCACCCCGGCGGCCATCAGCCGGGCGACGGGATTGACGGCGCTAGACATCGATGCGCTCATCGGCCAGCAGGTCCACGAATTCGGCGTCGTGGGTGATTGTCACCACCGCGGTGCCCTCGTTGGCGATCTCGGCCAGCAGCAGGATCAGCTCGGCCCAGGTGCGGCGGTCCTGGCCGAAGGTCGGCTCATCCAGCACCACCAGGCCAGGGCGCGTCATCAGCACCGTGGCCACCGACAACCGGCGCTTCTCACCGCCGGAAAGGGTGTAGGGGCTGCGGTCAGCCACCCCCGTCAGCCGCAGCCGCTCCAGCAGATCGGTGCTGCGCGCGTCGATCTCGGCCTCGGGCATTTTCAGCGCCCGCGGGCCGAGGGCCACCTCGTCGCGCACCGTCGGCGCCAGGAACTGGTGCTCGGGGTCCTGGAAGACGCTGGTGATCCGGGTGAGCAGTTCCCGGGACCGCCAGCGAATGGGGTTGCGACGCTTGGGTGTCGGCGCGAAGTCCACCGCAGCCTCCACCGCACCCCCTCGCGGCGGCAACAACCCACCCAGCGTCAGGGCCAACGTCGACTTGCCGGAGCCGTTCGGGCCCGTCACCGCCAGCACCCGACCGGGGGTGATGTCCAGATCCAGGGTCAGCAGGTCGGTGCGGTAGCCGACGGTCAGATCCCGCGCCGACAGAATGGGTTCGGCGCTGGTGTGCGTGCGGGACACTGCGGGAGCCGGTGCGCCCGGCACCCAGATGCCGGACTCCACCAGGTGGGTGTGCTCCCGTTCGATGGTCTGCTCGGGCGGTCCGTCGGCGATCACCTCTCCCCCGGCGCTGAGCACGATCACCCGGTCCACCACCGGCAACCAGACCTCGGTGCGGTGCTCCACCACCACGACGGTGGCCCCGGTCAGCTCAGCCGCCGCCGTCACCGCGTCGCGGACTTCCAGCACCCCGGCGGGATCAAGGTTGGCGGTGGGCTCATCGAGCAGGATCAGCCCGGGCCGCATCGCCAGCACACCGGCCAGGGCCAGGCGTTGCTTCTGCCCGCCCGAGAGCTGCGCCGTGTCGTGCTGCAGTGGCAGCGTCAACCCCACCGACTGCAGCGCGACTTCGACCCGCGGCCAGATCTCGGCGCGGGGAACACCGAAATTCTCCATGCCGAATGCGACGTCGTCGCCGACGCGGGACAGGATCACCTGAGAGTCCGGGTCCTGCAACACCATCCCGATGCGGGAGCGTTGCGCGGTGGGTGGCGCTCCGTCGACCAGTAGCCGGCCGGCGGCATGGCCTTCCTCGGCGCCGCCCAGCACACCGGCCAGGCCGTGCAGCAGGGTCGACTTGCCCGACCCGGAGGGGCCGAGCAGCAGCACCCGCTGACCGGCATCGATGGTCAGATCGAGTTCGCTGATGGCCCAACGCTGTTGGTCAGCATGACGCCAACCCCACTGCTGTGCTGTGACTTCGGCTCCGCCCGAAGCCGGCGTCACCGCGCGGTCGCGGTCCGGCCGGAGGCAAACCGGCTCAGCGCACCGGTTTTGGCCAGGCCGCGGACCACGAACCAGGACAGCACGCCCGCGATCAGAGCGCCGGAGATCATGGCCGACCCGGTGTAGATGACGGCAAACGCCGTGGTGGAACCCGGGTAGTAGAGGAAGAGTTCGTTGATGCCGAGCGCGAGACCGGCTGCCACACCGGCCAATACGGCCACCGGCAGGTTCCAGCGGCGGTAGAGGAAGATGGCGAAGATGAGCTCAGCGCCGAGCCCCTGCACCAGGCCGGACTCGATGGTGAGCACCCCCCACTGGTTGCCGACCAGTGCCGAGACGGTGGCCGCCACCAGCTCGCCGTAGAGCGCGGCGCCGGGCTTGCGGATCACCAGCGCAGTCAGCACCCCGGCGAACAGCCAGCCTCCGCCCAGGAGACCCTGCAGCCCGGGCAGCAGCGCGCTGAGCGGTTCGGAGATGGGGTTGTAGGCCACGTTCCAGAACACGAACACCAGGCCGGAGGCCACCGCGAGCACACTGGCCACGACGATGTCGACGACACGCCAGCGCAGCGCCGAGGGTTGCGTGATGGTCTGTTGGTCCATGAGGACTCCTTCATCTCCCTACGCCGGCATTACCCGGTCAGGTTCGTACGGTCGACGGCCGTCCAGCCGTCCTCTCAGCGCACTCGGTGTGCACTCCCGTGTGGTTTTGCGTTTCCCACGCTAGCCCAGGACGAGCGGTGCTCGCTACACCGGGTCGACCCGGACCCGTCCGTCGCCGCCGTCGGTGACCACGAAGTCGGCGCGGTCGCGCGGATCGAATTCGGCGATCAGCGCGTCCTCCTGGCGCGCCCAGCGGTCCCAGTGCGGTCGGAAGGTGTCGCCGTCGCGCTGCAACGCCCGCTCTTTGCGGACCCCATCGGGTACCTCGACCCAGATCCTCACGTCGGCCAGCTCGGCGTTGCCGCCGGACAGCGCGCCCACGCCTTCCACGATCAGGCGCTCGGCGTCGACGGTGCGCCATTCTGCCGGGCGGTCAGCGGTCCAGTCCCAGCGTCGCCACCGCGCCACCCGCCCCGCCGAGCGGGGTGCCAGCAGTTCGCTGTGCAGGTGCTCGACGGCGGCGGCCAGGCCGTCCCAGCCGGGGTAGATGTCCTCCAAACGCACCACGGCGCTGCCGGCCCAGCGTCCCTGCAACTCGTCGGCCAGCGTCGTCTTGCCCGCTCCGGAGCGTCCGTCGATCAGGACCGTGGTGGCGCCGGTGGTGTGCAGCAGCCAGGCCAGGTCATCGAGAGTCATCCGCGAGAGTCCTTGTCGGCGAGTCCACTTCCCTGCGTGTCGAACATCTGTTCTAATGGCTCCCGCTCGCCGGTCCGCCGTCTGCGGGCAACCCAGAGAAGGAGTTCACCGTGACGATCACAGTAGACAATCCGACCATCATCGACGTTCCCGAGCCCGCAGTACCCGCGACGGACACCCCCGTCGTCGCCGAGGAGAAGCCCAAGAAGCGGGCCGGCCGCAAGACCAAAACGCTCGAGCTCACCCTCACGGTCACCGGTACCGCCGACGGCGAATGGCACGCCGACCTCAAGCAGGGCAGTACCTTCCTGGCGCGCAATCTCGCCGTCGCTGCCGCAGCCGTGTCGCGCGCGGCCAGAGAATTGCATGACGACCTGTCCGGCCCCATCGACGAGGTGATCGAAGAGGCGCGTTCGCAGCAGGCTGCCAAGGTGGCCGCGCTGGAGGCTGAGTTGGCCGCCGCCAAGCTGGCGCTGGCCGAGTTGGACTGACCTCCTAAGGGACCACGGCGCGGCACCCTAATATTGACCGACACGTCGGGAGTGGGGTGAGGTCAATGCTGCGCTTCGCGACGCCGCTGGTGGTCTTTCCCGTGCTCTACGCGCTGTCGGTGCTGGTCGGACGCGCCACCCGACTGGGCGGCGGCGAAGTTGCGCTGGTGTGGCCCGCGGCGGCGGTCGGCGTCATCTGGCTGCTGTCGACCCGGCGCGCACCTCGGTGGGAGCGCCTGCTGCATCTCGGTCTCCTTGCTGCCGTGGCGTTGATCATGAACGTGGCCACGGGTGGATCGTGGTCTCTTGCTCTGTGGTTCAGCCTGGTCAACGTCGTCCTGTCGGTGATCACCGTCGAGATGCTGGCGTTCGGCCGCGACGAGGTGGCACTCCGGGATCCCGCCGACTTCGCCCGTCTGATCGTGGCGGTGGGCACAGGTACGGTGTGCGCCGCAGTATTGGCGACGGGGTACTTCGTCGTCGCCCTCGATGCGCCCCTGTGGGAGACGTTCGCGCTGTTCGCGGTGCGCAACGGGGCGACCGCGCTGCTGGGGCTGTCGGTCTGGCTGGTGTGGCGGCACCGGCCTCCGCGGCAGATGCGTTTCGGCATGACGTCGATCGGCGAAGCGGTACTGGTGGCCGGCGGCCTGACGTTCGTCTTCTTCTGGACGTTCTGGCTGAATTTCACAGTCCCGACGGCATTCCTGACCCTGGTGCCGGCCATGTGGGTCGCGCTGCGCTACAGCACCACGATCAGCACGGCCTTCCTGCTGGCCGCGGGCGTGTGGATCATCTACGCCACGCTCGCGAACCGAGGCTTCCCGGTGACCGACATGCATATCCGGGCACTGCTGGCGCAGGCCGTGATCTGCAGCCTGAATCTGGTGGTCCTGACCCTGTCGCTGTACCGCGACTCGCGGACCCGCCTGATCGCCGAGCTGGAACAGGCCCGCGATCGGGCCGACCACCTGGCCACCCACGACCCGCTGACCGGGCTGGCCAACCGCGCTCTGTTCACCGAGCGGCTGGAGCACGCCCTGGCCCAGGCGCAGGACGGGGCCTCGAACGGGTTGGGCCTGATCTTCCTCGACCTGGACGGCTTCAAAGCCGTCAACGACACCTGGGGTCACGTCGAAGGTGACGAGGTGCTCCTGGAGGTCGCGAAGCGGGTCGAGACGGCGATCCAGCACACCGACACCGCGGCCCGCCTCGGCGGCGACGAGTTCGCGGTGCTGCGCCCCGGAACCGCCGACGTGGCGCAATTGGAGGTGCTCGCCGAGTATCTGCGCACCGAACTCCGCCGGCCGATCCCCCTGCGCGTCGGCGTTGTCTGCGACCGACTGTCGGTCAGTGTGGGTGTGGTGACCTCGCGTACCAACTGTGATGTCGAGGTGCTGCTACGGCGCGCGGATGCCTTGATGTACCACGCCAAGCGGAATGGGAAAGACTGCGTCGTCAGCATCGATGCGTCGTCGGAAGTGGGCACAGGAGAAGAAACTCCGGCGTAGGGCGGGCGGGGCTCGAACCCGCGACCAAGGGATTATGAGTCCCCGGCTCTAACCAACTGAGCTACCGCCCCCAGGCGCGTCTGCGCGGCCGTAATCTTCGCATGCGGCCACACCGCATTCCACAGCGCGCCCGGGTCGAGACTGCGGTGACGCCCGCCCTGGGGTGCCGAACATGGGCGTCACCGCAGTCTCTAGCGGGTGGTGAGGTCAGGACGAGATCGACGTCGACGGCTTCCACGCCAGCGCGCCGATGACCAGGCCGAGGAACGGGATGGCCGCCAGCACCGTGCTCAACCCGACGCTGCCGCCGGTGACCAGGGTGAAGTTCGACAGCACCAGCCACAGGCAGCCCAGCAGTCCGAGCACGGCCAGCCCGGGCGCGATGCGGGTCTGCCACACCCCCGACACCCGGTCCTTGTTGCGCAGGAAGAACACCAGCACGGCCACCGAGGTGGTGAGCATCAGGATGACCATGCCGACGGTGGCGACACCGGCCATCGAGCCGAACACCCCGACCAGCGGGTCGATGCCCAGCACGGCCAGGATCGCGACGATGATGGCCGCGGTGATGGTCTGCACCACAGAGGAGAACGCCGGTGACTCGTGCCCGTCGTGCACGGCCGCCAACCGCGACGGCAGCAGGCCCTTGCGCGACAGCACGAACTGATAGCGGGCGATCACGTTGTGGAAGGACAGCACGCAGGCGAACAGGCTGGTCAGCAGCAGCACGTTGACGATGTCGCGGCCGATGGTCCCGAGCATGGTCTCGGTGGTGTCCAGCAGCATGTTGCCCTCACCGTCGAGAGTCTGGTTGGCCACCGCCGTGACGTTGTCGGGACCGATGGCGACGACGAAGGCCCACACCGTGATCGCGTAGAAGGCACCGATGATGATCACCGCGGCGTAGGTGGCGATGGGGATGGTGCGCTCGGGGTCGCGCGCCTCGTCGCGGAACACCGCGGTCGCTTCGAAGCCGATGAACCCGGTGAGCGCGAACAGGATTGCGATGCCAATGGTGCCTTGGGTGAACACCGAGGGACTGAAGGACGCGAGGGTGACGCCGGCCGGCCCGGGGTTGGTCACCATCACCAGATCCAGCACCACAACGATGCCGATCTCCAGGGCCAGCGCCAGGCCCAGCACCTTGGCGCTCAGGTCGATGTGTCGGTAGCCCAGCACCGCGACAATCGCGAGAATCACGAAAGAGTAAATGGGCCAGGGCAATTGCGGGCCGCCGTAGAACTGCACCGTGTCGCCGATGGCCCAGCCGATGTAGCCGTAGATGCCGATCTGGATGGCGGTGTAAGCGATCAGGGCCACCACGGCCACACCTTTGCCCAGCCGTTGGCCGAGGCCCAGGGTGACGTAGGAGAAGAAGGCGCCGGCCTCGGGTACATACGGAGTCATGGTCACGAAGCCGACGCTGAACACCAGCAGCACCAGGGCGGCGATGACGAAGCCGACCGGGGCGCCGGCGCCGTTGCCCAGCCCCATGGCCAGCGGCATGTTGCCGCCGATCACAGTCAGCGGGGCGGCGGCGGCCACCACCATGAAGACGATTCCGATGGGGCCCAGGTGCCCGTTGAGACGCCGCCCTTCGGTCTGAGTTGTCATGCGGTCTCCTGGAATTGAGCGGTGAGTTGGGCGTGGTCGATGGCGTGCACGGTGTAGCCGCGGTAGCCGGTGACGGTCCGGGCAGCCACCATGGCGTTGACGATCGCCTCTTCGGTGGCCTCGATGGTGAGGTCGAACAAGTGGTCCATCAGGTGCGGGGCGACCATGCGAACGGGCACCTCGGGCGCGAGCGACTCGCCGTCGGTGACCATGCCGTAGGGCGGGATGCCCCAGTTGCCGGTGGAGAAGGCCAGCATGAGATCGCCGCTGTGCTGCTCACCGGTGCCGCCGAGGCGTCCGACCGCGAGGGCGGATCGCTGCGCCAGCCGACGACACTGGTGCGGCAGCAGGGGCGCATCGGTGGCGACGATGACGATGATGGAGCCCGAACCGGGTTGGTAACCCGGCGGGTGCGCCGGCAAGGGTACGTCGGGCTGGGTGGCGGCGCGGCCGTTGATCCGAAGTCGTTCGCGGCGGCCGTGATTGGCCTGCACCAGCACCCCGACGGTGTAGCGGCGCTGCCGCGACGCAGTGCCGATGCCGCCCTTGAACTCATGGCAGATCATTCCGGTGCCGCCGCCGACGTTGCCTTCGGCCACCGGGCCGTCGGTGGCGCCGTTCAGCGCAGCCCGCACGTGCTCGGCGGTGACGTGAAAGCCGTTGATGTCGTTGAGGAATCCGTCATAGGTCTCCCCTACCGCCGGCAGTGACCAGTACGCACCGTCACCGCGCGCTCGCACCTGCTCGGCCACCAGCGCGTCGCGCACCACGCCGACGCTGTGGGTGTTGGTCAGCCCGATCGCGGTGGTGAGTTCTCCGGACTCGCGGATCCATTCCAGGCCGGTCAGTTCACCGCTGCCGTTGAGGACGTGCGCACCGGCGAACACCGGTTCGGTCCAGATGTCGTCATGGGGAACCACGACGGTGACACCAGTGTGTACGTCGCCGTCGTCGAGGGTGGTGTGGCCGACGCGGACGCCGGGCACGTCGGTGATGGCGTTGTTGGGTCCGGTGGGGTGTTCCCCGATGACCACGCCGAGATCTCTGGCACGCATTGGTTTCTTCTCGTTCAGGAGTTATTTTCCTAATTGGAAAAGAACTATGCGCCCGAGTGAGCGGGGACGCAACAGGAACGGCAAAATCAGTGGGGGCGGAAAGGAGAACGCGTGGCACGGCCCAACCGGCAGCAAGAACGCCGCGGCGAGATCCTCGACGCCGCGATCGCCTTGATCGAGCGCCATGACCTGGCCACATTGAAGCTGGCCGACGTGGCCGGCGAACTGGGGCTGACCACCAACGCGGTGCGGTACTACTTCAAGGACATGCCGGCACTGCTGTCGGAGTTGGCGCTGCGCTCCGACGTCCGCTTCTACGACGCCCGGCTGGAACTGGGCAACCAGACCGACGATCTACGCACGCAGCTGGCCCTGACCATCGCGGCCGGCCTCCCCACCGGCCCCGAAGACGCCGAGTGGCGGGCCATCTGGCGCGCAGTGCTGGCCGCGGGCTTCGAACTGGACCAGCGCGCCGACGTGCAGGGCATCTATCACCGTCAGGTGGACCTTTACACCGATCTGCTGACCACCGGCGCCGCCACGTCCGCCTTCACGCTGCAGTCGCCGGCGCGCGATATCGCCATGACGTTGATGGCCATGGAGGACTACTTCGGCTACCGCATCGTGGCCCGCGATCCTCAGGTCAGCCGAGGGCACGCGCTACGGCTGATGCGCCAATACGCTGAATTGGCAACAGGAACCTCTCTACCTGCACTGACCTGAGCGGCGGGCACCCGCAGATCACGGCAAAACGCCGTTCGGCAGTGGACTGGTCTCCCTACTGACGCGTAACATGGTTGTTATCACGCGCTCTTGCTTGCCTGGTTCAGCTCAAAGCCCCGCGAGTGCACGCGCCGACATCAACGGCTGCGAGGCATCTTCATGTTTTCGAACCCAGACCCCCCTATCGATCTCAGTCACTGCGTCATCGAGGACCACTGGTTCGGCCAAACAGTGGTCGTCACCTGTCGAGGTGTGCTCGACATGCTCACCGCACCCGTGCTGGAACGGCACCTCGTCGAGACGGTCGAGGGGCATCCATCAGCGGTGGTCATCGACCTGACCGGCGTGGATTTCCTGGCCTCCCACGGCATGAGTGTGTTGATTGCCAGCTACGACCGGGTGTCCGACCGCCTTCCCTTGTGTGTGGTGGCGGACGGACCGATCAGCCGGCCGCTGAAACTCGTGGGCTTCGACGAACTCATGCCGATGTACGCCCGGCTGGATCAGGCGCTGCAGCAGGTGCAGTCCGACACCCGGCAGGCGTTCGCCTGACGGGTCTCCGGCAAACTCGACCGGAACATCGCTGAATTGTCGCGCAGAGGCAGGCGCAAACACCGTTTCCCGCTTTCGGCGACAGATGGGGCACGTGATTCGCGCCCCTCATCTGGTGGTACACCGGTTGCGCCCTGACTACCATTCGTGGTGCCTGCCCCTCAAGCCCGTCGTCGGAGGTCCCCGATGAGCGCCGATCCAGCCCCGGTCGTGCCCGTCCTACCCCCAGTTGAGTTCACCGACGCCGATTACCTGCGCGGTATGGAACGCCTGCTGCAGGCAGTCCAAGAGCTTTCGCTGGCGCGCAGCATCGGCGACATCCAGCTCATCGTGCGCACCGCCGCGCGGGAACTGACGGGGTGTGACGGCGCGACGTTCGTCCTGCGCGACAACGGTAAGTGCTTCTATGCCGACGAGGACGCCATCGCTCCCCTGTGGAAGGGCAGCCGCTTCCCGATGGAGATCTGCATCAGCGGCTGGGCGATGTTCAACAAAGCGGCCGCGGTGATTCCCGACATCTACCTCGACGCCCGCATCCCCCACGAGGCCTACCGCCCCACCTTCGTCAAGAGCCTGGTGATGGTTCCGATCCGCCAGCTCGACCCGGTGGGCGCCATCGGCAACTACTGGGCGCACCAACGGCAGCCCTCCGCTCCGGAGGTGTCGCTGCTGCAGGCCCTGGCCGACGCAACGTCCATCGCCATGGAGAACGTCCGTGTCTACGGCGAGCTGGAGCAGCGGGTCAGCGAGCGCACCGCCGAGCTGGAGCGGGCCTACGAAGAAATTCGCGAGCTGTCCATCACCGACGAGCTGACCCAGCTGTACAACCGCCGAGGGTTCTTCCTGTTGGCCGAACCCACGCTGGAAGCCATCCGCCGAGACCACCGCGACTGCGTTCTGGGCTTCATCGACGTCGACGGCCTCAAACAGATCAACGACGCACGAGGCCACGCCGTCGGCGACGCCCTGATCGCCGATACCGCCCACATCCTCAAGTCGACGGTGCGCCCGTCGGACATCCTCGCCCGTCTCGGCGGTGACGAGTTCTGCGTCCTGATCACCGACCCGTACGCCGATCCCACCGCCGTGCGTCGGCAACTGCTGGATGCGGTGGCCCTGTTCAACGAAGCCGAGGTGCGGCCCTACGAGCTCTCGGTCAGCGTGGGTCTGATGCTGGTGCGCGCCGACGACATCGACGACATCGACGGCCTGCTCAACCGGGCTGACGAACTGATGTATCTGGAGAAGAAGGCACGCCTGTCCGGTTGAATGAGGGGCATGGCCACCCCGATCACCGCAGACCGGCACCGCTTCGGAATCGGCGTGGTGGGCGGCCCCACGGTGGTGGTCGATTACGCGGGCGTCCGTTTCGTCACCGATCCCACCTTCGACCCGCCATGCGACTTCGGCGCCATGACGAAGCTGAAAGGTCCCGCCGTCGCAGCCGAGGACATCGGCGAGGTGGACGCGGTACTGCTGAGCCACGACGACCACAAAGACAACCTCGACGAGGCCGGACGGGCCTTCGCCGCGGCCGCGCCGCGCCTGCTCACCGGCCCTGGTGCGGCTGCCCGGCTCGGGGGTAACGCCGTAGGGCTGGACACCTGGGAGGCCGCGACCATCGGCGCGGTGACGGTGACGGCGCTGCCCGCGGTGCACGGCCCGCTGGACGGCACCCGTGACGCCTCCGGTCACGTCAACGCCGAGGTCACCGGTTTCCTGTTGCAGGCCAACAACTTTCCCTCCGTGTACATCAGCGGTGACAATGCATCGCTGAAACCCGTGGCTCAGATCGCGCGACGGTTCCCGGACATCGAAGTGGCCGTGCTGTTCGCCGGGGCGTCCCGACTGCCCGCCAAGAACCAGGGCAGGCCGCTGACGCTCACCGGCCCGCGCGCTGCCGACGTCACCGCCGTGCTGAACGTGCCGCGAGTGGTGATCGCGCATATCGAAGGGTGGTCGGTCTACAGCGAGACCATCGACGACGTCCGGACGGGGTTCGACGAAGCCGGTCTATCGGATCGGCTGGTCCCCGCCGAGTCCGGGGTGTGGGCGCTGACCGGCTAACGCCGCGACCACCGCGCGCACGGCGGGCCGGGCCTCGTCACGACGCGAGACCAACAGCCACGGCCAGAACGGCTGCGGATCCACCACAGGCCGGCGCACCACGCCCGCGGGCCACACCACGTTCTGCTCCTTCGGGGAGTTCAGCACCGGCCGGCGTAGCCGCCGCACGTGGGCGATGAACGCTGCGCCGGTGATACCGCCGTCATCGATGCGTTCGACGCGGGCGCCGGTCTGGCCGGCGAACTCCTCGGCGTAGCGGTTCCACGATTCCCAGCTGCCGAGGTCGGCGTCCACCAGTACCACCGTGTCGCGGGCCGCCACGGCGGACGAATCCTCGCCCACCGCAACGGCATACAACAGATCCGAACCGATCACCGTGCCCTCGAGGCCCAGCGCGGACAGATCCTCGGGCGCAGCCCAGCAGATCGCCACGTCCAGCGTCCCGTCGGCCACCCGCGCGGCCTGAGCGTGCGACGGCAGCACCCAGGTGTCCACCCGCAGCGCCGCCACACCGGCAGTCCGCTCGGCCAGATCGGCGGGACGCCAACTCACGTAACCGAGGCGAACCGGGTGAGTGTCGGCCAGACCGCGGGCCCGCTGGTGCAGCCGGTCCGCACGGTCCACCACCTCCCGGACCTCGGGCAGCAGCGCCGCGCCGGCCGCCGTCAACGTGACCACCCGCCGGTTTCGGTCGAACAGCCGCACCTGAAGATCGCGTTCCAACGCCTTGATCTGCTGGGACAGCGACGGCCCGGCGATGCGCAGCCGTGCGGCGGCCCGGCCGAAGTTCAGTTCCTCGGCAACGGCCACGAAATACCGCAGCTGACGCAGCTCCACCGGCAGAAGTCTAGGAGCCACAGCCTCCCAGCAGCGAGGAAACCGGTCGTATCCAGCAGGAAGTCTGCCGGCTCAGAATCGTTTCACCGACCATGAACACCTCAACTCCCGTCGCCGTCATCACCGGCGCCTCCCGGGGTATCGGCGCAGCGCTGGTACCCGTTTACCGCGCACTCGGTTACGGCGTCGTCGCCGTGGCCCGCACCATCGCCGACAGCACCGACCCCGACGTGCTGACCGTCGGCGCCGACATCGGCGCACCCGGCGCCGGCGACCGGATCGTCGCGGCCGCGCTGCACCGCTTCGGCCGTATCGACACCGTGGTCAACAACGCGGGGATCTTCGTGGCCAAACCGTTCACCGAGTACACCGACGCCGATTACGACGCTGTCCTCGGCGTGAATGTGCGGGGGTTCTTCGAA